>SFHU01000022.1 GCA_004555535.1 Clostridiales bacterium | reverse complement strand
TATCAGGATTGGCGTTCTTTAATGGTGGAGCATAGCGGATTCGAACCGCTGACCTCTACAATGCGAATGTAGCGCGCTACCAACTGTGCTAATGCCCCGCAAGCTGTATGGCTTAACGACGAAGCATATTATACCATACTGTGAGCGAAGATGCAACCCCTTCGCTCAACTTTTTTTCCGGCGGAAGCGGGCGTGCTCCCGCCGGAATGCGGGGGACAGGCCTGGCTCACAGCCCTGCCTCGCTCAGGTGGAGCCTGACGCCCTGGCCGCGGAGCGCCTGCTGAAGTGCGGCGGTATCCAGCGCGCGGATGTCCTGTGTCAGGGCCATCGCCAGCCCCGCCGCCTGGCCGGTGACGGCGCAGGTCGGGATGACGCGGGTGATGTCCCACATGGCGTCGGTGACGCTGATGATGCGCCCGGCGGCTGCGGCGTTGGCCAGACCCTGCGTGTGCAGCGCGCGCAGCGGCAGCTCATAGGCGGGGCCACGCCTGCGCCAGTCGCCGGTCATGCCGATGCTGTCCTCAAAGCGGCGGCGCTCCTCGGTGTCGTCCAGCGTATATGCGCCGCAGATGCAGCGCGTCATGCGCAGCTGGGGGATGGTGGCCAGGGAGCTGAGGCTGTGCGTCTCGGAGACGGGACCGTTTTTCAGGAACGTCTCCAGGCTCTGCGCGTGGCAGGAGATCAGCGCGCGGGAGAGCTCGTCCGCGTCGACGCCGGAGATGCGGCTGCCGCGGACGGCGTCGGGCACCTCCGCCGATGCGTCGTCGGAGAGCACGTCCGCCGCGCCGACCATGCGCAGCGTGTTCGCGCCGCAGCGGGTCTCGTAAAACCAGGCGGCGGGAAGATTCCCCTTGGCGTACAGGCGCGTCGGCTCCCCGGCCAGGCGGAACAGGTCGGCGTCGCCCGTCGCGTCCACGGCGGAGCGCACGGGGATGGCAAAGCGGCCGTCCTTGTTTTCGGCGATCAGGTGGGTGAGCCTGTCCCCGCTGCGCAGCGCGGCGCAGACCGCCGTGCCATAGAGAATGGTCACGCCCTCCGCCGTGAGCAGCTGCTCGGCCAGAATGGCGAAGACCTGCGCGTTGTAGCGCACCTCGAAGCGCTGGCTGCCGTGCTCGCGCCCGCCCTCCAGCCAGGTGTCGGGGTAGCCGCGCTCCCAGCCCTTTGAGATGGAGAGCCGCAGCAGCTCCTCCGCCAGGCCGAAGCAGAGCTGATGCCCTTCGCCGTCGCACAGCGGCAGATAGATGGTGACCAGCCCCAGCGTGGCCAGACCGCCCAGTGCGTACATGCGCTCCAGCAGCAGCACGCGCCTGCCGGCGCGCGAGGCGGCCAGCGCGGCCGCGATGCCGGCGATGCCACCCCCGGCGACGACGACGTCATAGCCCTCATAGCGCACGGGAAGCGCGCGCGCGGGCTCTGTAACCGGAAAAACAGACATGGTACATCCCTCCGTTCTGTGGATATCGGGTTCAGCTGCGCCTGCGGCGCGCCAGCAACGTGCGCAGGCTGAAATTGACCAGGGAGGTCGGACGCGTCCAGCGCAGGCCGGAGCCGTCGCCGACCAGCCGGCGGATCGTCTGTACGTCGGGCGAGGCCGTCGCCTTGTCCACCATGTAGGCGGAGAGCTTGCTGATATAGAGGTAGAGATAGGCGTCGTCCTCGACGAGGCGGATCAGCGAGGTATAGGCGATGCGCTCCTGCTTGTCTCCGGCGATGAGCGTGAAGGCCTCCCCATCGAAGGTGTAGCGCGTAAGGGGGAAGCGGCCCTGCATGCTGTCGATGACCTTGCCCGCGCGCACCTTCGCCGGGACGTCGGTGTTCATGCACAGCCAGCATCCGGCGAACAGGCAGAGCACGGTCATGATGCTGCCCTGTCCGCGCAGGCTGAGCAGGATGAGGATCAGGCCGCACAGGGCCTGGACGGCCCGCCGGCCAAAGCAGAAGATGCGGTACTGCGTCCGGGAGAGCAGGCGGATGGTCGCCTCGGTGTGCTGCATGGATGCGCTGGCCTCTGCCATGGGAAAACACCTCCGGGAGGATGCGTCGGCGGATGATACAATCATACGATATTATAGTTTTACCACAATACTTGCTTCATGACAAATCATTTGGAGCGAAAAATTGATACTATATTTCGCTCATTGGCAAAAAGAAGAATGGAAGAAAAAGAAGAGAAATAATATTTTACCACTATATTGTCTTATATTGATAGAAGAAATGGGGCAATGTGTATAAAATAAGGGTCAGAAAGATGAATGAAGCGGCAAAACCCGACTGGGCGCAGGCGTTTCTTCATCGGGAACGGATGATATTCGAAAGCGGTGAAAACGAACGGGCCGCCCTCTGCGCCGTCCGACCCCGCGCCGCGCTGAACCGGCATCTGCGGCAAAGTGCATTGCCGTAAAAATATGCAATAGAAAAGGAGAATGAACCATGCGTAAGTCCATCAAGCACGTCGTCGCCCTGCTGCTGACTCTGTCCATGATCCTCATGGCCTGCAGCGCGCTGGCCGAGCCGATCACGCTGCGCGTCAACATGTCCGAGGGCGCGGCGAGCAACAAGTCCCTGGCCATTGAGGAGGTCAAGAAGGAGATCGAGGAGAAGACCGAGGGCCGCGTCCTGGTCGAGATCCACAACAACGGCGAGCTGGGCACCTTCCAGGATGACGTCGAGGCCATCGTCAGCGGCGCCAACATCGTCTCCGGTACCTCCCCGTCCGCGTACTGCGATTACGGCAGCCCCGACCTGATGGGTCTGGATCTGATGATGTGCATGCGCAGCTACGAGGACTGTGACACGCTGAACCAGTCCGAGCTGTTTGCGGAGCTGAGCCGCCAGCTGGAGGAGAGCTCCGGCATCAAGGCGCTGGCCGTGAACTGGGGCAACATGCCGCGCTGCGTCCTTGCGAACAAGCCGATCAACACGGTTGAAGACCTCAAGGGCATGATCGTCCGCGTGCCGCTGGCTACCTACATCGCCTTCTTCAGCCGCCTCGGCTGCACCACGCAGTCCATGACGCTGTCCGACACCTACACCGCGCTTTCCCAGGGCACCATCGACGCCTGCGAGTTCGGCTATGACACCCTGTACAACAACTCCATGTACGAGGTCGCCAAGTACTGCTATGTGACGCAGCACACCTACGCGCCCTCCCTGTGGTCCATGAACGCCGACCTGTTCTACAGCATGAGCGAAGCCGACCAGCAGGTCGTGATGGACGCCTTCTACCATGGCGGCCAGATCTTCGAGAAGATGAACGACGAGAACATGGCGGAATACCGCACGAAGATGGAGGAGCAGGGCGTCACCTTTGTCGAGCCGTCCGAGGCTGACAAGGAGATTCTCGCCGCTGCCGCCGTCGACTCCGCGAACGACTTCAACCTCAGCGAGGGCCTGATGGAGCGGATCGACGAGACGCTGGGCCGCTGAGCTGACGTCTCCCCAAGCTGAACAAGCCTGATGATGGGCCGGGTACTGCGCGCGCGGCATCCGGCCCTTTCCCTGTATCCTTTGCAAAAAGGAGGTTTCCATCCTTGAAGAAAAGAGATAATCCCCTCCTCTGGCTCGTCCGCAACTGGGAAGAGGCCGTCACCACCGTCGCGGTTTCCGTGATGCTGGTGGTGTGCATCGTCGCGGTGCTGGCGCGCAAGATATTCAACTACGGCATTCCATGGAGCACGGAGGTCTGCAACATCTGTCTGGTCTACACGACCTTCATCGGCGGCGCAGCGGCCTACAAGCGCAACCAGCACTTCGGCATGGACTTTTTGACCGACCGCATGGGCCCCCGGCTGCGCTATGCCGTCAAGCTGGCGCTCTACGGGCTGCAGATCCTGCTCTTCGGCGTGCTGTTCTGGCTGTCGCTCAAGTACACGCTGGCCTCCCGCAAGACCATGTCCATCAGCCGCATCCCCTATAAATGGCTCGACCTGGCGGCGGTGCTCGGCTTTGCCAGCATGACTGTGTACTCGGTCATCTTCTTTGTGACGGGCTTTGTCAGGCCCGAGGTCTTCAGAAAGCGCTTCGTCGTCTCCCAGTCCTCCGCGCTGGCGGAGAAGGAGGCGGAGCGGAAGGAGGAACAGGCATGACGCTTTACCCCATCCTCATCCTGGCGGTGCTGTTCATCCTGGGCATGCCGGTGTCCTTCGCGATGATCGCCTGCGTGATCCCGTATTTCTTCTTTGACCCCAACAGCGCGATGACCGTCGTCGTGCAGAAGCTCATCGGCGGCGCGGAGAGCTTCTCCCTGGCCGCGATTCCCTTCTTCATCATCGCCGGCTCCATCATGAATTACTCCGGCATCTCCGAGCGCCTGCTCAAGCTGGCGGACGCGCTGGTCGGCCATCTCACCGGCGGCCTGGGCCACTGCAACATCCTGCTCTCCACGCTGATGGGCGGCATCTCCGGCTCCGGCGCGGCGGATGCGGCGATGGAATGCAAGCTGCTCGTCCCGGAAATGGTGAAGCATGGCTATTCGCTCGAGTATTCCGCCGCGGTGACGGCGGCCTCCGCCTGCATCACGCCCATCATCCCGCCGGGCGTCGGCCTGGTGGTCTACGCCTGCATCATGCAGGTGTCCGTGGGCAAGCTGCTCGTCTCCGGCATCATTCCGGGCATCATGCTCTGTCTGGGCATGCTGGTGCTCAACTACTTCATCTCCAAAAAGCGCGGCTACAAGGCGGCGCGCGACCACATGCTGCCGGGCAAGGAGGTGCTCCGCCTGTTCCTGGATGCGCTGTGGGCGCTGTTCCTGCCCTTTGGCCTGGTGCTGGCCCTGCGCATCGGATTGTGCACGCCCACCGAGGGCGGCGCGCTGATGGCGCTCTATTCCCTGATCGTCGGCAAATTCGTTTACAGGGAGCTGAAGCTGCGCGACCTGCCCAAGATCATGCTGGACGGCGGCCTCAACACCGCCACCATCATGCTCATCATGGCGGCGGCCAGCGTGCTGAGCCATTACATGAGCTGGGAGCGCATCCCGTTCTACCTGACGCAGTCGCTGACGATGGTGTGCACGAACAAATACGTCTTCCTGCTGCTGAGCATGGCGCTGCTGCTGGTGCTGGGCATGTTCATGGACGGCATGGCCGCCATGATTGTCATCGCGCCGCTGCTGGCTCCCGTGGGCAGCGTGCTGGGCGTCAACATGGTGCATTACGGCCTGATCATGTGCCTCAACTGCGCCATCGGCGCCATCAGTCCGCCCTTTGGCAACTACAACTTCCTCGTTGCGGGCACGGTCAACTGCTCGACGACCAGGCTGGTTCGGGAAATCCTGCCCTATGTGCTGGTGTGCATCGCCGTGCTGTTCATCTGCACCTATGTGCCCGCGGTCGTCACCTTCCTGCCGGAACTCATCTACGGCACGGTGTAAAGCCGGCGCGGCCTGTGGTACAATGAGGCGTATCAACATCCGTGAAAATTCTGGAGGACGCTGCCATGATGTCTGAACGCCTTGTCATCCGCTCCAACAACGACGACCACGTGCTCTTCCGCGTCTTTCGCGTGCTCTATCCCCGGGACGCCAGCGGAGACCGGCCCTATTATGACCACCACCACCCGGAGCTGGAGATCTCCTGTATCCAGCAGGGCAGCGGCGTCTTCACCTGCGAGGGGCAGGACTACCCCTTTCAGGCGGGCGACGTGTTCCTGCACTGCGGCAATGACAGCCATTGCTTCCACCGCATCGCGCCCGAGCCGCAGCTGGCCATGCTGGTCTTCCAGTTCGAGCAGCGGCAGATCTGGGCGCTGGGCGGCGAGTGGTTTGAGCCGGCGTATCTGCAGCTCTTCAGCGGCGGCGGCTCCATCGGCCACTATGTGCCCGGCAGCGCGCAGGAGGCGCAGGCCATCTGTGCGCTATTGCAGGAGAGTTTTGACGAGTGCCAGAAGCAGCGGCCCGCCTATCAGATGCTGGTGAAGGCCAAGCTGCTGGCGATGCTCTCCAACCTGGTGCGGTATTACCACAAGGATCTGCCCGAGCCGCCGGAGCTGCCCAGCTCCCGCCACAGGGAGCAGATCGAGCGCTCCATGCAGTTTATCCTCAAGCACCTGGACGCGCCGCTGTCGCTGGACGACCTGGCGCGCGAGGCGCAGATGAGCCGGAGCTACTATTCCTCCTCCTTCCGCCGCCTCAACGGCGTGTCCGTGTGGGAATACATCACCAACAAGCGCGTGGAGCAGGCCCAACAGCTGCTGGAGACGACGGACAGGAGCATCCTGGACATCAGC
Organism: Clostridiales bacterium; assembly: GCA_004555535.1. GTDB lineage: Bacteria > Bacillota > Clostridia > Christensenellales > Aristaeellaceae > Ventricola. The sequence continues at coordinate 24,094 of SFHU01000022.1, read as the reverse complement.
GGCAGCTGCGGCTACAACAACATATCCAATTTCAACCGCGCCTTCCGGCGCGTGACGGGCAAGACGCCGCGCGAATACCGGAGGGACAATCCAAAGACAGGCTCGAAAGGAATGGAATAATCGTTATGCAGAACAGAGCCATTGATCCTGCGACGCTCAAAATCACCGACATGCGCTTTGCCGACATCGACGGCGCGCCCAAGCGCTGCACGCTACTCAAGCTCTACACCAACCAGGGGCTTGTGGGCTACGGCGAGGTGCGCGACGCCTCGAGCAAGACCTATGCGCTGATGCTCAAGAGCCGCCTGCTGGGCGAGAACCCCTGCAATGTCGACAGGATCATGCACAAGATCAAGCAATTCGGCGGGCCCTCCCGTCAGGGCGGCGGCGTCTCCGGCGTGGAGATCGCGCTGTGGGATCTGGCGGGCAAGGCGTGGGGCGTGCCCGTCTGGCAGCTGCTGGGCGGCAAGTACCGCGACAAAATCCGCGTCTATTGCGACACCGACGCCGACGGCAAGGACAACACCGGCCACGCGATGGGCCTCGCGCTCAAGAAACGGCTGGAGATGGGCTTCACCTTCCTCAAGATGGACCTGGGCATCGGCATCCTGATGGACAAGCCGGGCACGCTTTGCGCGCCGCTGGGCTTCCTTGACGACATGAAGCAGTATGCGCCGCACATCCTGAACGTGCAGGGCGGCTCCGTCACGGCGGACATGGTCGCCAAACAGGAGAGCTATTCCATCGTGACCACGGCGCATCCGTTTACCGGCATCCACATCACCGAGAAGGGCCTTGACGTGCTGGAGCAGTATGTGCGCGAGGTGCGCGAGGTCATCGGCTACGAGGTGCCGCTGGCCATCGACCACTTCGGCCACGTCTGTGTGGAGGACTGCATCCGCTTCGCCCGCCGCATGGAGCCCTACAACATCGCCTGGATGGAGGACATGGTGCCCTGGATCTATCCGGATCAGCTGGCGCGCCTGCGCAGCGCGACGACCATCCCGGTGTGCACCGGCGAGGACATCTACCTCAAGGAGGGCTTTGCCGAGCTGTTCAAAAAGCAGGCGGTGTCCGTCATCCATCCTGACATCCTGACCTGCGGCGGCGCGCTGGAGCTCAAGAAGATCGCCGACATGGCCGATGAAAACGGCGTCGCCGTGGCCATCCACATGGCGGAGAGCCCCATCGCGGCACTGGCAGCCGTCCACACCGCGGCGGCCATGCACAACGTGCTGGCCATGGAGCTGCACTCCGTGGATATCCCCTGGTGGCAGGACCTGGTCAACGGCCCGCAGAAGCCCTTCGTCAAGGACGGCTTCATCACCGTGCCCGACGCGCCGGGCCTGGGCATCGAGTCGCTCAACGAGGCGCTCATCGCTGAGCACATCAACCCGTCGATCCCCGGCCTCTGGGAGCCGACTGACGAGTGGAATACCGAGTTCTCCAATGACCGCATCTGGAGCTGACGCAAGAAAAAGAACGCAGAGGTGAGCAACGATGTTTGACAATCGGGACGATATTATCGCCATGACGCCCCAATGGAAGGGGGAGCGCTTCCCGGATGGCCGCCCGAAGGTGGCGGACAAGTACCTCGACGCGCTCTACGGCATGACGCTGGAGGAGCTCTGGAAGCCCATCTTCGTGCAGGGCTACGAAAACCAGTTCATCGCCATGAAATCCCTGCATCCGGAGTTTTCGGAGGCGGGGCAGGTCAAGTGCAAGCTGGTGGGCCGCGCCGTGACGGCGGTGTATGCGCCGACCCGGCCGGACTACTATGAGGCCAGCTGCGACATGGCCCGCGCCAACGGCTGGACGGGCACGCCCAACCAGTGGGTCATCGACAGGCTGACCGACCGCGACGTGCTCGTGGTCGACATGTACGACAAGATCTACAAGGGCACGTTCCTGGGCGGCAACCTGACCACAGCGCTGCGGGCCAAGACGGGCACAGGCGGCGCGGTCATCTGGGGCGGCATCCGCGACGTGGAGCAGATGAACCGGGTCGAGGGCGTACAGGTCTATTACCGCGGCATCGATCCCACGCCTATCCGCGACTTTGCCATGCTGGGCCTGAACGTGCCCGCCCGTCTGGGCAGCGGAGCGAAGACGGCCATCTGCCTGCCGGGCGACGTGGTCTACGGCTGCAGCGGCGGCGTGCTCTTCATCCCGCCGCACCTGGTCGTGGAGGTCGTGGAGAACGGCGCCAAGACGCAGGTCAAGGACATGTTCGGCTTCAAGATGATCAGCGAGAACAAATTCACCACCGCCCAGATCGACAAGAACACCTGGACGGAGGAGATGCTCGACCTGCTGATGGAGTACATCCGCACGGCCCCGGAGGCCGAGGCCTACCGGGACATCGACTGGAGCAAGGAATATGACCTCGCCCGCAACGGCGACCCGAACGACACGCAGTCCGCGCTGTAAGGCGGAAGGATGGTGGACAGACACATGGATTACAGTGTGAAGGGACACCTCGCGCTGGTCACGGGCTCCAGCCGGGGCATCGGCAGCGCGATTGCGCTGGAGCTGGCGCGCGGCGGTGCGGACGTCATCGTGCACTGCTCCCGCCCGTCCGAAAAGGCGGAGGAGATCGCCGCGCAGATCCGGGAGATGGGCCGCCGGTGCACAGTTGTCGCGGCGGATCTGACGCAGGAGGACGGCGTGCGCGCGCTGGCGCAGGCCTGCGCGGGCGTCGATATCCTGGTGCTCAACGCCTCGCTGCAGATCAAAAAGGACTGGCAGGACATCACGCGGGAGGACTTTGTCCTTCAGACGAACTGCAACTACTACGCCTCGCTGGTGCTCATGCAGGCCGTCGTGCCCGCGATGGAGGCGAAGGGCTGGGGGCGCATCGTCACCATCGGCAGCGTGCAGGAGACGAAGCCGCATCCGCAGATGCTGGTGTATTCCTCCTCCAAGTGCGCGCAGACGGGCCTGATGCGCAGCCTGGCGGGCCAGCTGGCCCCGAAGGGCATCACGGTCAACAACGTCGCACCCGGCGTCATCTACACCGACCGCAACAGGGAGGCCCTCAGCGACGAGGTCTACGCGCGCAAGGTGTCGGCCTCCATCCCCGCCGGCTTCTACGGGGAGAAGGAGGACCTGGCAGGCATTGTCCGGCTGCTGTGCTCCGACTTTGGCCGCTATATCACCGGCCAGAGCATCTACGTGGACGGCGGCAAGAGCCTGTAAACAAGCATACGGGGCGGCTATGCTTCCGGGAGACCGGCGGCAGCGCCGCCCTCTTCCGCGTGAAAGGGGAGGGGCTTCATGGATACGCTCTACATTTCCTCCTGCGTGAGGGACGGCGGGCTGTACCGCTTTGAGCTGACGGCGGACGGCATGCTGCGTCCCTGTGGCGTCATCCCGGCGGACATGCCCATGTACGCCATCTGGCAGGATCAGACCCTGTATGTGCTGGAGCGCGAGCCGGACGGGAACGCGCACGAGAGCGCGCTGCGGCGCTTTGCCGTCGCCTCGGACGGGTCATTCCGCGAGCTGGGCGGGCGGCAGAGCACGCGCGGCGTGTGCGCGCCGCATCTGTGCGTGAAGGACGGCGCGGTCTTCGCGGTCAACTATCTCTCCGGCTCCATCGTGCGCATACCGGACGGCCTCGTGCAGCGCAGCGGGCACAGCGTCCATCCGGCGCGGCAGGAGGCCCCGCATCCGCATTTCATCACCGAAGCGCCGGACGGGCTGCTGCTGGTCACCGACTTGGGCACGGACAGCATCGCGGCCTACGACGCGGCGCTGACGCCCGTGCGCGAGACGGCGCTGCGCCCGGGCAGCGGCCCGCGCCACCTCGTCTTCTCCGGGGACGGCGGCACGGTCTTCTGCGCCAACGAGCTGTCCTCCACCGTGTGTATGTACCGCTACGACGGCGGCGGGCGGCTGACCCTGCTTGACGAGCAGCTCACGGTGCCCTCGGACTTTTCCGGGGAGAACACCGCCGCGGCCATCCGCTTCCGGGAGGGGCGGGTGTACGTCTCCAACCGGGGGCACGATTCCATCGCCTGCCTTCGCGTGCAGGGGGACAGGCTCGTGCCGGAGCGCTTCCTCTCCTGCTATGGGCAGGGGCCGAGGGATGCGCAGCTCATGGGCCGCTTCGCGGTCTGCGCCAACGAGGCGGGGGACAGCGTCACCGTGGTGGAGCTTGAAAGCGGGAGGCTGGTCTGCAGCGTGGCGCTGCCCCGCCCGTTGTGCGTGACCGCCGCAGGAGAAAAGGGAGAATAAAACAAAAAGGATATCGCAGAACGGGAGCCGGGCATTTCTGCCCGGCTTTTCCGCTGCGGTATCCCTGTGCGGTCCGGGCAGCCGCCAAAGGCTGTCCGGACAGGGGGAGATTACAGGCTGCTCGCGTAGTCGACCGCGTATCCGCCGGAGAGGCGTCCGGAGGTGTAGGCGAAGCCGATGGCCGCGCGGGTGGAGCCGCCCGCGACGAGCGCCTGCTCCAGACCGTCGCATGCGCGCCGCGCGTCTTCCCCTGTGAGCATGATACACGCACACGGGGTGAAGTACAAGGGGGCATGAAAAACGGGAGCCGCCAGGCATTTGCCTGACGGCTCCCATTGCATGTGTGCTCAGAAGCGGGGAAAATCACTCCGCGACGGTGCAGTACTCGAAGTTCGGGTGGCCGTTGCTGTTGCGGGTGAAGCCGGTCACGCGGCTGGCGACGAGCGCGCTGTCCGCGTAGTTGTAGATCGGGATGACCGGGCACTCCTGCGCGAGCAGCGCCTCAGCCTGCTTATAGATCTCCTCGCGCTCGGTCTCCTCCAGCGCGGTGCGCATCTTGTTGCACAGGGTGAGGTAGTCCGGGCAATCCCAGCGGGTCTGCTTGGAGCCCTCGGCGTTCTCCAGAAGGAAGAAGGCCGAGCTGGGCTCCGGATAGTCGAGCGTGTAGCCCATGTAGGCGATTTCAAAGTCGCCGGAATCGCGCGTGCCGGTCTCGTCGGCCCAGTAGACGCCGCTCTCCACAGCGCTGACCTCGCAGGTCAGGCCGAGGTACTGCTTCCACATCTGGGCCATCGCCTGGGCGACGTTTTCCAGCTCGGTGCTCGGGGTGTACTTGATGGAGAAGGTCGGGAAGCCCGCGCCGTCCGGATAGCCGGCCTCGGCGAGCAGGGCCTTGGCCTCCTCAAGATCCTCAGCAAAGGCGTCGCCGGCGGTCACGCGCCAGTCGGTCGCCGGATCGAGCACGTCCTTGACGCCGTAGGGCACCCAGCCATAGAGCGGCCTGCGGGTCGGATCCTGGATGATCGCGTTGACGAGGATCTCGCGGTTGAGCGACAGCGTCAACGCGCGGCGGACGCGGGCGTCGTTGAAGGGCTCCTTGGCGCAGTTAAACTCGTAGTAGCGGTAGCCGATGCGGTTGGTCGCCATGAGGTTCTCGGTGCCCTCGTAGGCCTTCATCGCGTCGGTGTTGACGGAGGTGGCGATGTCCAGCTCGCCGTTGTCAAAGGCCATCTTGACGGTCTCCGGCGCGTTGAGGAAGACATACTGGACGGTGTCGATCTTGACCTCGTCGGCGTTGTAGTAGTTCGGGTTCTTGACGAAAGTGTAGCTCTCGTCCTTCTTCATCTCCGCGAGCATGAACGGGCCGTTGCAGACGTAGGTCTCCGGGCTGTTGACCCAGTCGTTGCCGTAGGCCTCGATGATCTCCTTCTTGACCGGCATGAACGCGGTGGAGGCGGTCATCGTGATGAAGTAGCTCGCCGGGGTGATCAGCTCGACCTCGAGGGTCAGGTCGTCCAGCGCGCGGATGGGCAGATCGTCGACCGGCACGCTGCGCTCGACGTAGCACTCGTACCCGTTCTTGATGATGCCGTAGAGGGTGTAGGCGGTGTCGCTGCCCACGTCCGGATCGAGCGTGCGCTTCCAGCTGTACTCGAAGTCATGCGCGGTCAGCGGGGAGCCGTCGGACCACTTGAGGCCCTCGCGCAGCTTGAAGGTATAGGTGCAGCCGTCCTCGGAGACCTCGTAGCTCTCCGCCATCGCGGGAACCAGGCTTCCGTCCGCGGCATACTTGTACAGGCCGCGGAACAGGCTCTGCAGCGCATAGGAGCCGGACGAATAGTCGTTGAGCGTCGGATCCATGCACTCGGGCTCGCCGCCCATCTGGAAGGTGATCCTGGCCTCCGCGGTCGCGGAAACGGCCACGCACAGAAGAAGCAGGGCCGCCAGCACGGCTGTCAGCAATTTCTTCATATCAAATAACCTCCTCATTGTTTTCCCGCCCGCGCCTTTTTGCAGGTATCGGTACAGGTTGCAATCAGCATAGCAAATCCACCATTATTTGTCAAGCTAAAACGGCTATTGACCCATAAAATTGAATCCCTTCTTTAATCTTCATGCATATTCCGGGAAGCATATTGAAATTTCAGGAAGGGACGGCTATAATGGGGATATTCAGCAATCATTCTTCCCCAGGCGGAGGGGCTGCCGCTGCGCAGGGGTGCGCTTTGGACGGCCGTCTCCGCGCGCAAGACTTCCCTTCCTGCGGACGATAAGGAGGCTCCCCTCGTGGGCAAATACATCTTCAAGCGCATCCTCTCCGGCTTTCTGACCATCGTCGTGCTGATCACCTGCTGCTTCTTCCTGATGCACGCCATTCCCGGCAGCCCGTTCTCCAAGGGAGAGCGGACGGTGCCGGAGGCCGTCATGCAGCGGCTCAACGAGAAGTACGGTCTGGACAAGCCGCTCCATGAGCAGTATTTCAAGTATATGGAAAACATCGCTCATGGAGACTTCGGCATCTCCTACAAGAACTCGAGCGTGCAGGTCAACGACCTGATCGCCCGCGGCTTCCCGATCTCGGCCAAAATCGGCATCCTGGCGGTCGCCTTCTCCGTGCTGGTGGGCATCACGCTGGGCATCATTTCGGCCATCAAGCGCGGCAGTCTGTTTGACGGCATCGCGATGGTCATCGCGACCATCGGCGTCTGCGTGCCGCTGTTTGTCATTTCCGTGCTGCTTTTGTATCTGTTCGCGGGCGTGCTCAAGTGGCTGCCGACCTACGGCCTCTCCACCTGGAAGCACTACATCCTGCCCGTGACCTGCCTGTCCTTTTCGCCGATCGCCTACATCGCGCGCATGACCCGCTCCTCGATGCTGGAGGTCATGCAGCAGGACTACATCCGCACGGCGCGCGCCAAGGGCGTCAGCGAATTCCTCGTCATCTGCAAGCACGGCCTGCGCAACGCCGTGCTGCCGGTGGTGACCTATCTGGGCACGCTGATTGCGAACCTGCTGACCGGCTCCTTTATCGTCGAGCGCCTGTTCGCCATCCCGGGCCTGGGCAAGTATTTTGTCGATTCCATCACCGCGCGCGACTACAACATCATCATGGGCGTGACGATCTTCCTGGGCATCTTCGTCGTGATCTGCAACCTCGTCGTGGACGTCGCCTACTGTGTCATCGACCCGCGCGTCAAGCTCGACGACTGAGGAGGTACAGCCATGGAACAGCCTGTCGATTCCCGCTATCAGCCCATCGATCCCGAGGCGCTCTCCGCCGACGAGATCGCCCGCCCGTCCGTCTCCTACTGGCAGGACGCCTGGCGGCGCTTCAAGAGCGACAAGATGGCCGTGTTCGGCCTCGTCGTCATCGTCATCATCACGCTCTTTGCCATCTTCGGCCCGATCCTGTGTCCCTACGGCTATGAGGACGCGGACTTCTTCCACGTCAACGAGTGGCCCAGCAGGGAGCACTGGTTCGGCACAGACGCGCTGGGGCGCGACCTCTACGTCCGCGTGCTCTACGGCGCGCGCATCAGCCTCTCCATCGGCGTGGTCGCTGCGCTGGTCAACATGGTCATCGGCGTGCTCTACGGCGGCATCGCGGGCTTCTGCGGCGGCCTGGTGGACAACATCATGATGCGCATTGTCGATATCCTGATCGCGCTGCCCTCGCTGCTCTACACGATCCTGCTGATGATGCTGCTGGGCACGAACATCCGCTCGATCCTCATCGCGCTGTGCCTGTCCTCCTGGGTCGGCACCGCGCGCATCACGCGCTCGCAGGTCGTGACGCTCAAGCATCAGGAATACGCGCTGGCCGGGCGGCTAGCCGGGGCGAGCAGCTTTGAAATCCTGCTGCGCCACCTGCTGCCCAACGCGATGGGCCCGATCATCGTCTCCGTCATGTTCCTGATCCCCAGCGCGATCTTCTCCGAGGCATTCCTCTCCTTCCTGGGCATCGGCATCCAGAAGCCGATGGCCTCGTGGGGCTCGCTGGCCAACGACGCCATCGGCACGCTCGTCAGCTCCCCGTACCAGATGTTCTTCCCCATCGCGGCGATCAGCCTGACGATGTTCTCGCTCAACTTCATCGGAGACGGTCTGCGCGACGCGCTCGACCCGAAGCTAAAGAAATGAGGTAAACGATGTCCCTGCTTGAAATTGAGAACCTGCGCACGACGTTTGACACGCATGTGGGAAAGGTACAGGCCGTGCGCGGCGTCAACCTTCGCGTCGGCGAGGGCGAAACGGTCGGCATTGTCGGCGAATCCGGCTGCGGCAAGAGCGTCTCGATGCTCTCCGTGCTGCATCTGCTGCCGGACTATGCCCGCATCAGCGCGGATACGATGCGCTTTGACGGCACCGATCTGACGAAGCTCTCGCCCAGGATGTTCCGCAAGATCTCCGGCGACCAGATCGGCATGATCTTCCAGGACCCGATGACCTCCCTCAACCCGCTCTTCACCATCGGCGACCAGCTCATCGAGCCGCTGCGCATCCACAAGGGCATGAAGAAGCAGGAGGCGCGGGAGATCGTCCTGGAGCGCCTGCGCATGGTCGAGATTCCTGACCCCGAGAGCCGCATGAAGCAGTACCCGCACGAGCTCTCCGGCGGCATGCGCCAGCGCATCATGATCGCGATGGCGATTATGTGCAGCCCGCGGCTGATCATCGCCGACGAGCCGACGACCGCGCTGGATGTGACGATTCAGGCGCAGATCCTCGACCTGCTCGTCAGCCTGCAAAAGCAGCTGGGCACCGCTGTCATCATGATCACGCATGACCTGGGCGTCATCGCGGGCATGTGCAGCCGCGTGCTGGTGATGTACGGCGGCGTCGTCGTGGAGGAGGGCACCGTCCGCGAGATCTTCTATGAGCCGAAGCATCCCTACACCTGGGGCCTGCTGCGCTCGATTCCGCAGAAATCCGGCGGGAAGAAGAAGCTCGTGCCGATTCCCGGCTCCCCGCCCGACCTGATCGCGCCGCCGCCGGGCTGCCCGTTCGCCGCGCGCTGTCCCTACGCCATGAACATCTGCACCAGCGCGCTTCCGGAGATGAAGCCGCTGTCTGATTCCCACTGCGCGCGCTGCTACCTGATGGACGAGGGCGCGCCGAAGGTCACATGGGAGGGAAGCCGCGCATGAACAAGCCTGTCGTTGAGGCGAAGGGCCTCAAAATGTATTTCCCCGTCGGCCGCACGCCGACCGGCAAGCCCCTCCGCCTGCTCAAGGCCGTGGACGGCGTGAGCTTTTCCATCGGCAAGGGCCAGACGTTCGGCCTGGTCGGCGAGTCCGGCTGCGGCAAGACGACCGTGGGCCGCTGCCTCGTTCGGCTCTATGAGCCAACGGACGGCGAAATCCTCTTTGACGGGCAGGACATCGCCCGCCTGAAGGAGAAGGAGCTCTTTCCCTACCGCCGCCGCATGCAGATGATCTTCCAGGATCCCTACGCCTCGCTTAACCCGCGCATGACGGTCGCCTCGATCATCGCTGAGCCGCTGCTCAAGAGCGGCATGACCCGTGAGCAGCGGGATGCGCGCGTGCGCGAGCTGGTCGACCTCGTCGGCCTCAAGCCCGACCACATGCAGCGCTATCCGCACGAGTTCTCCGGTGGCCAGCGCCAGCGCGTGGGCATCGCCCGGGCGCTCGCCTCCAATCCCGAGTTCATCGTCTGCGACGAGCCGATCTCCGCGCTGGATGTCTCCATTCAGGCGCAGGTGATCAACACGCTCGAGGAGCTTCAGGAGAAGTTCGGCCTCTCGTATCTCTTCGTCTCGCACGACCTGTCGATGGTGCGCCATATCTCCCACGAGGTCGGCGTCATGTATCTGGGCTGCATGGTCGAGCGCGCGCCGGTGGAGGAGCTCTACGCGCACATGCTCCATCCCTACACGCAGGCGCTGATGAGCGCCGTGCCCGTGCCCGATCCGGACCTCGCCGCCGCGAGCCAGCGCATCCACCTGACCGGCGACGTCCCCACCCCGATCGATCCGCCGAGCGGCTGCCGCTTCCGCGCGCGCTGCCCCTACGCGACGGAGCGCTGCGCGCAGGAGCGCCCCGAGCTGCGAGAGGCCGCGCCGGGCCATTTCGTCGCCTGCCATCAGGTCTAAGCTTCGTCGCGGATTTCAGCGCGAAGCGAAGAAGGGAGTCTGAGGGATGAAATCCCTCAGGCAGGTCTGGACGGCAGTCCAGCGTTCTCCCAAAAAAAGCGAAGCGTTTCAAAACCGTCCGACAGCGAAGCGATTCGGACGCCGACTTCTGAACACAGCAAAGGAGATCACCCATGGACATCAAGCAGGAAGCGCTCAAAAAGCACTACGAGTGGAAGGGCAAGCTCGAGATTGCCCCGCGCGCGCACGTCACCAACAGCGAGGAGCTCTCCCTCGCGTATACGCCGGGCGTGGCGGAGCCCTGCCTCGCCATCCGCGATGACTACGAGAAGAGCTTCGAGCTGACCCGCCGCGCGAACATGGTCGCCGTCATTACGGACGGCACCGCGATCCTCGGCCTGGGCGACATCGGCCCGGAGGCCGGCATGCCCGTCATGGAGGGCAAGTGCGTGCTCTTCAAGGAATTCGCCGGCGTCGACGCCTTCCCGATCTGCATCCGCAGCAAGGACGTCGACGAGCTCGTGCGCACGATCTACCTGATCTCCGGCAGCTTCGGCGGTATCAACCTCGAGGATATCGCTGCGCCGCGCTGCTTTGAGGTCGAGCGCAGGCTCAAGGAGATCTGCGACATCCCTGTCTTCCACGACGACCAGCACGGCACGGCGGTCGTCGTCGCGGCGGCGCTGCTCAACGCGCTCAAGGTCGTCGGCAAGGAGATCGCCTCCGCGCGCGTGGTCATCAACGGCGCGGGCAGCGCGGGCGTCGCCATCGGCCGCCACCTGCTCAATCTCGGCGTCAAGGATCTGATCCTCGTCGACCGCTTCGGCATCATCTGCGAGGGCGTGGAGGGGCTCAACCCGGCGCACGAGGAGATGAGCCACATCACCAACCCGCGCCATTTGACCGGCACGCTCGCCGACGCGATGCGCGGGGCGGACGTGTTCATCGGCGTGAGCGCGCCGGGCGTCGTCACGCCGGAGATGGTCGAGAGCATGAACGCGGGCGCCTGCGTCTTCCCGATGGCCAACCCCGTCCCGGAGATTCATCCGGACGAAGCGCTCAGGGCCGGCGCGGTGGTCGTCGGCTGTGGCCGCAGCGACTACAAGAACCAGATCAACAACGTGCTCGCCTTCCCGGGCATCTTCCGCGGCGCGCTCGACTGCCGCGCCAGCGACATCAACGAGGCCATGAAGATGGCGGCGAGCTACGCCATCGCGGGGCTCGTCTCGCCGGAGAAGCTCTCCGCGGACTACATCATCCCCAAGGCGTTTGACAAGCGCGTCGGGCCGGCGGTTGCCGCCGCCGTCGCCAGGGCCGCGCGCGAGACCGGCGTCGCCAGAATCTGACCCTGCCTGACTTTTTCACGCAAATCCTTGTATTTTCTAAGAAAAGGGTGTACAATAATCAGTCGGAACGTCCGGTTCCGGCTGGCAGAGCATCGACATCAATCAGCATATCCCGACCGAGGATTGCGTCGGGAAATGATGGGATGCTTTCTCCCCCCCTGCCGGGGGGAGAAAGCTCTTTTGTCGGCACGCCGTCAGCTGGAACGCTTTGTTCCGGCTGGTTTTTGTTTTTAGGCCTTGCCCTGTCCGCGTCGCGGCGGGGCGGTACACGGGGCCGGCGCGAGACGCGCGGCTCAATCCCTAAGGAGTGGAAGCATCATGACGAAGATCGATATTTTTTCCGGCTTTCTCGGCGCGGGCAAGACGACGCTCATCAAAAAGCTGTTGGCCGAGGCCCTTTCCGGCGAGAAGGTCGTCCTGATTGAAAACGAATTCGGCGAGATCGGCATCGACGGCGGCTTCATGAAGGAGGCCGGCATCGAGGTCACCGAGATGAACTCCGGCTGCATCTGCTGCTCGCTGGTGGGCGACTTCGGCGTCGCGCTGCGCAAGGTGATCGACCAGTATCATCCCGACCGCATCCTCATCGAGCCGAGCGGCGTGGGCAAGCTCTCCGACGTCATTCGCGCGGTCGAGGGCGTGGAGAAGGACATCCCCGAGGCGGAGATGGGCAGCTTTGTGACGGTCGCGGACGCGATGAAGTGCCGCATGTACGTCAAGAACTTCGGCGAGTTCTTCCTCAACCAGATCGAATACGCCGGCACCATCCTGCTCTCCCGCACGCAGAAGATGACGCAGGAGAAGCTCGAGGCCGCCGTCGCGCTGCTGCGCGAGCACAACGCCAAGGCCCGCATCATCACCACGCCGTGGGACGAGCTGACCGGCGCGCAGATCCTCTCCGCGATGGAGAGCGACCACGACCTCGCCTCCGAGATGCTCGCGACTGTCATGGCCGAGCACCAGGACGATGATGACGATGACGACGACGAGTGCTGCCACGATCATCACCATCATGACCATGATCACGAGCATGACCACGACCATGAGCATGAGCATGAGCACGACCATGATCACGAGCATGAGCATGAGCATGATCACGAGCATGAGCATGATCACGAGCATGACCATGACCATGACCATGAGCATGAGCATGATCACGAGCATGAGCATGACCACGAGCACCATCATCACTACGACGAGAACGGCGTGTGCAGCTGCGGCCATCATCATCACCACCATCACGGCCACGACGCCGACGAGGTCTTCACCTCCTGGGGCGTGGAGACGGTGCGCGCCTTCGGCGAGGAGGAGCTTTCCGCGATGCTCGCGAAGCTCGACGGCGAGGAATACGGCGTGATCCTGCGCGCAAAGGGCATCGTCCGCTGCGCCGACGGCGGCTGGATTCACTTTGACTTTACGCCCGGCGAGCAGAACATCCGCAAGGGCCCGGCCGACGTCACCGGCCGCCTGTGCGTGATCGGCTCCAAGCTGAGCGAGGACGGACTCAAGGCGCTCTTCGGCGTCTGATCGCGGAGGAAACGGCATGGCGATTCCTGTTTATCTGTTCGCGGGCTTTCTGGAAAGCGGCAAGACGTCCTTCATCGCCAGCGTGCTGGATGATCCCGGCTTTACGCGCGACGAGCACTCGCTGATCATCCAGTGCGAGGAGGGCATGGAGGAATTCGAGCCCGCGCTGCTGCGCAAGACGCATTCGGTCGTCGAATGCATCGAGGATGAGGACGAATACAACGAGGACACGCTGCGCGCCTTCGTGCGCAAGCATCACCCCGACCGCGTCATTGTCGAGATGAACGGCATGTGGGATCTCGACGCGGCGCTCTCGCGCACGCCCAAGGTGCTGGAAGTTTACCAGATCATCACCACCGTCAACGCGGAGACGTTCGACCTTTACGCGAAGAACATGGGCCAGCGGATGCTCCAGCACATCACGGACGCGGACATGGTCGTCTTCAACCGCGCGACGGAGGCGACCCGCCAGCTCATCCGCGACCGCAACGTGCGCAGCATGAACCCGAACGCGTCGATCTACTTTGAAAACGACGACGGCACCAGCGAGGACTACGGCGCGGGCATGCCGCCGCCCTACGACATGGATGCGCCCATCATCGAGATCGAGGACAGGCACTTCGGCATCTTCTACCTCGACGCCTCCGAGAACCCCGAGAACTACGACGGCAAGACCGTCCGCTTCAAGGGCTACATCTACCGCGGGCGCAACATCGGCCGCGACGAATACGTCCCCGGGCGCATGGCGATGGTCTGCTGCGCGGAGGACGTGCGCTTCGTCGGCTTCATCGCCAAGGCGAACGGCCTGCCCATCCCCGCGCCCAAGACCTGGCAGATGGTCACGGCGCGCGTGCAGGCGGAGGAGCGCCGCCAGTACAAGGGCGTCGGCCCCGTGCTCTACGTGACGGCCCTGGAGCCCTGCGCGGAGCCGGAGGAGGAGGTCGTCACCTTCAACGCATAAGCCCTTTTCAAGCGTCGGGCTTTATGCTATAATGAATGCAGTCTTCAGGGCGGGGTGCAATTCCCGACCGGCGGTACAGTCCGCGACGGGGGACGGCTTGTCCCCTCCGATCCGGTGCAATTCCGGAACCGACAGTGACAGTCTGGATGGAAGAAGACGGTGAAAGGCATGCTATCCTTTTGCGGCGCCCGAAGACGAGCTTTCGGGCGCCGCGTTTTTTGAGCGGCAAGGACGGGACGCGGCTGCGGCCGCAAAGGAGCGCAAGCATTGGTGAATCAGGAAGAAAATCGAATCATCGCCAGCAACCTCGCCTACGCCTATCCGGAGGCGGACAGGAACGCCGTGGACGGCGTGTCCATGCGCGTCAAGAAGGGCGAGTTTCTGGCGATTCTCGGGCACAACGGCAGCGGCAAATCGACGCTGGCCAAGCTTTTCAATGCCCTGTATGTGCCGGGCGAGGGGACGGTCTGGGTCTGCGGCATGGACACGCGGGAGGACGAGCTCGTCTTCGACATCCGCCAGCACGCGGGCATGGTGTTCCAGAATCCGGACAACCAGATCGTCGCGACCATCGTGGAGGAGGACGTCGCCTTCGGCCTTGAAAACAACGGCGTGCCGCCCAGGGAGATCCGCGTGCGCATCGACGAGGCGCTGCGCGCGGTGAACATGAGCGAATACGCGAAGAAGGCGCCGCACATGCTCTCCGGCGGCCAGAAGCAGCGCGTCGCCATCGCGGGCGTGCTCGCGATGAAGCCGGACGTCATTATCCTCGATGAATCGACCGCGATGCTCGATCCCAGCGGCCGCGCGGAGGTCATGAGCACCGTCCACCGGCTCAACGAGGAGGAGGGCATCAGCGTCGTCATCATCACGCACTACATGAGCGAGGCCGCGACGGCGGACTATGTGATCGTCATGGACGAGGGCAAAATTGCGATGAGCGGCACGCCGCGCGAGGTCTTTACGCAGGTGGAGCGCGTGCGCGCGCTGGGGCTTGACGTGCCGCCGATGACTGATCTGGCGGACAGGCTCAGGAAGGACGGCATCGGGATCCGAGCCGATGTGCTGACCGTGGATGAAATGGTGGAGGAAGTATGTCGATTGTCATCGAGCATCTGAACTATGTCTACATGTCCGGCGGCCCCTATGAGACGCACGCGCTCAGGGATGTTTCCCTGACGATTGAGGACGGCGAATTCATCGGCCTGATCGGCCACACAGGCAGCGGCAAGTCGACCCTGGTGCAGCACCTCAACGGCCTTTTAAAGCCCACGAGCGGCAGGATCCTTGTCGACGGGCTCGACCTGGCTGACAAGGCGACCGACAAGCGCGCCATCCGCCGCCGGGTTGGACTGGTGTTCCAGTATCCGGAGAACCAGCTCTTTGAGGAGACGGTAGAGAAGGACATCGCCTTCGGCCCCAAAAACCTCGGGCTTGACGAGCAGGAGATCGCCCGCCGCGTCCGCGAGGCGATGCGCAAGGTCGCGCTGGATTACGACAGGCTGCATGAGCGCTCGGTCTTCGAGCTTTCCGGCGGCCAGATGCGCCGCGTCGCCATCGCCGGCGTGCTGGCGATGGAGCCGACGACGCTGATCCTCGACGAGCCCTGCGCCGGCCTCGATCCGAAGGGCCGCGAGGAGATTCTCGCGCTGATCCGCAACCTGCACGAGGAGGCGGGCACGACCATCGTCATGGTCAGCCACTCGATGGACGACGTCGCCTCGCTGGCCGAGCGCGTCATCGTCATGAACCGCGGCGAGGTCTTCATGGACGGCGCGCCGCGCGAGGTCTTCTCCCGCGGCGAGGAGCTGCGCGGCATCGGGCTGGATGTGCCGCAGGCTGTGCAGCTCGCCGGGAAGCTGCGTGAGCGTGGCTTCGCCATCCCGGAGGGCATCTACCGCGAGGAGGAGATCAAGGCGGCCATAGAGGGAATCCTCGGGAAAGGAGCGGCCAATGCTTAACGATATCACGCTGGGCCAGTATTTCCCCGGCAATTCCGTCGTCCACAGGATGGATCCGCGCATGAAGCTGATCCTGACGATCCTCTACATCGTGGGCGTGTTTCTGATCGGCAACCTGCCGGGCTACATCATCGCGTTTGCGTTTCTGTATCTGGTCGTGCGCATCGCGGGCATCAAATTCTCCTATCTGCTCAAGGGCATTCGACCCCTGCGCTTCATCATCATCTTTACCTTCGTGCTCAACCTGCTCTTTGTGCAGGGCGAGACGCCGATTGTGAAGCTCGGCTTCTTCACGCTGACCTGGGAGGCGCTGCTCAACGCGACGTTCTTCGCGCTCAGGCTGGTGTTCCTGGTCATGGGCACGAGCGTGCTGACGCTGACGACCAGCCCCGTGCAGCTGACGGACGGCCTGGAGCGGCTGATGCGCCCGCTGCAGCGCTTCCATTTCCCGGCGCATGAGCTGGCGATGATGATGACCATCGCGCTGCGCTTCATCCCGACGCTGCTGGAGGAGACGGACAAGATCCAGAAGGCACAGATGGCCCGCGGCGCGGACTTTGAAACCGGCAACCTGATCGCCCGCGCGAAGGCGATGATCCCGCTGCTGGTGCCGCTGTTCGTGAGCGCCTTCCGCCGGGCCAACGACCTGGCGATGGCGATGGAGGCGCGCTGCTATCGCGGCGGCGACCAGCGCACGCGCCTGCGCGAGCTCAAATACACGCGGCTGGACGCCTATGGCGCGGCGGCGGTGGCCGTGTTCCTCGCCGTGATCGCGGTTGAGGGCGTGCTGCTTGGATAAGCCGCTGCTCGTCAGCCATCACAGGCCAAGCGCCGCCGACCATCCGCCCGAGGGACAGCGGCGCTTCAGGCTGACGATTGAATACGATGGCACGGCCTACTGCGGCTGGCAGCGCCAGATCAACGGCCCCAGCGTGCAGGAGACGCTCGAGCAGGCGCTCTGCACGCTCACGCAGGAGCGCGTCAGCGTCACCGGCTCGAGCCGCACGGACGCGGGCGTTCATGCGCTGGGCCTCTGTGCGCATTTTGACAGCGCGACGCGCATCCCCGCGCAGAAGCTGGCCTTCGCGCTCAACACGCTGCTCCCACCGGATATCCGCGTGCGCGAGAGCGGTTTGGCCCCGGAGGGCTTCCACGCGCGATACAGCGCCTGCGGCAAGCTCTACCGCTACGCCTTCTATAACGCGCGCCACGACTGCGCAATCGGCCGGCAGTATGCCGCGCATATCCCGCTGCCGATGGATGAGCGGCTGATGGATGAGGAGGCGCAGGCCCTTCTGGGGACGCATGACTTCGCGGCCTTCGCCGCCAGCGGCAGCGTCGCCAAGAGCACGGTGCGCACGATCGTCGGCGCGCGGGTGACGCGCGAGGGCGAGAGGGTGACGCTTTGCGTGATGGGCGACGGCTTCCTCTACAATATGGTGCGCATCATTGCCGGCACGCTGGCGGAGATCGGCACGGGCAAGCGCGCCCCCGGCGCCATCGCGCGCGCAATCGAGACGGGCGACCGGCTCGCCCTCGGGCAGACGGCGCCCGCGCGCGGGCTGACGCTCGTGCGCGTGTTCTATGAAGGAGACGAGATCGAGCCCCTCCCCGCGCGGGACGGGGCTTGACGTGTGCTGCAACCTGTCATAGAATAAGACAGGGAAAGCGCAAAACACCCCGAACGATTGCCGCCTCCCGGCAAGACAGATTTTTCTGCCGCGCGCATAGGATACCCCGGATTGCCGAGACTGTCTGGGGGGATGCGCGTGAATCAGACGATAGAGCATCGTGTGCTTCAGGAGGCGGACTACATCGCATCGACCGGGGCGACGGTCCGCCAGGCGGCCCGCGTGCTGGGCGTGTCAAAATCGACGGTGCACAAGGATTTGCAGACGCGCCTGCCGCTGCTGAGCGCGCCGCTTTCGCGAGAAGTGGCCGCCGTGCTGGGGCGCAACAAGGCGGAGCGCCACCTGCGCGGCGGGGAGGCGACAAGGCTCCGTTACGCGAGAGCGCGGGAGGGCAGCCATCAAGGCTAGATTGTTTTTTGAAGGAGTACAGCGAGCATGTTTGGCGTAGATGAACTGGGAATGGATCTGGGCACGTCGACCCTGCACATCGTCGTGCGCGGCAAGGGCGTCGTGCTCAGCGAGCCGGCCTATGTGGCCTATGACAGGCAGACGCGCGACGTCGTCGCGGTCGGCGAGGATGCGCGGCGCATGTATGGCCGCACGCCCGCCGGGCTGATCGTCGAGCGTCCCCTGTGCGACGGACGGATCCGCAGCTTCGATCTCGTCAGCAAGATGCTGCGCTATTTTGTGCGCAAGGTCATCGGCAAGCGCGCGGCGTTCCGCCCGCGCATGCTGCTGGCGCTGCCGGGCGGCATGGCCCCCAGTGAGCAGCAGACGCTGGTGGATGTGCTCGTGGACGCGGGCGTGCGCAGCGTGATCCCGGTGGATGAATGCGTCGCCTCGGCGATCGGCGGCGGCCTGCGCATCGACCAGCCCTACGGCCGCATGAACATCGACATGGGCGGCGGGCGCACGAACGTCTCCGTCTTCTCGCTCGGCCATCAGATCGTCTGGGATATTCTGGATGTCGGGGGCGACAAGTTCGATGAGGCGATCATCGATTACCTGCGCAAGAAGCACAACCTGCTCATCGGCGCGCGCACGGCAGAGGAGCTCAAGATCAACATCGGCTCGGCCCGCATGCGCGGCGTGCGGCTGGATATGGATGCCTGCGGCAGAAGCCTGGTCTCCGGCCTGCCGCGCGCGGTATCGGTCAATTCGGAGGAGATGATCGAGGCGCTCACGGAGCCGCTGCGCGACCTCGTGAACGACCTGCACCGGCTGATCGAGCGCACGCCGCCCGAGCTGGCCAGCGACATCTTTGACGAGGGCATCACGCTCAGCGGCGGCGGCGCGCAGCTCTTCGGCCTGCCGGAGGTCATCTCTGATCAGATCAAGATCCGCACGACGCTGGCCGACGAGCCCGACCTCTGCGTCGCGCACGGGCTGAGCGCGCTGATCGACGAGCCGGACAGGTATGAAAACATCGACCTGATCTCCGGCAGCCGCAGCGACCTGGGGACAGATGAATAAAAAGAATCAGGCGTCCGAACCCTTTGGGTTGGACGCCTGATCTGTTTTTCACTGTTCAAGGCATTTCAGCACAGAAGTCATCATGTCCTCTTCTTGCCCAGATACGCCTCACGGACGGATTCATCCTTGAGCAGCGCCTCGCCGGTGCCGGTCAGGGAGATGGTGCCGGTCTCCAGCACATAGCCGTAATTGGCGATGCGCAGGGCGGCGTTGGCATTCTGCTCGATGAGCAGCACGGTGATGCCGTCCTCGTTGACCCGGCGAATGATGGAAAAGATATCCTTGACGATCAGCGGCGCGAGGCCCAGCGACGGCTCATCCATCATCAGCACCTTCGGACGGCTCATCAGCGCGCGGCCGACGGCCAGCATCTGCTGCTCGCCGCCGGAGAGCGTGCCGGCCATCTGCCAGGAGCGCTCCTCCAGCCGGGGGAAGAGGGAATAGACGTACTTCATGTCCTTGGCGATGCCGTCGGCGTCGCGGCGCAGGAATGCGCCAATCTTGAGATTCTCCGCGACGGTCATGTCCGGGAAGACGCGCCGCCCCTCCGGCACGTGGATGATGCCGCGGCGGACGATCTCCTTCGCCGGAAGCGTTGTCAGCTCCTCCCCGCCGTAGAGAATGGAGCCACTCTGCACCTTCTGCAGGCCGGAGATGGCGCGCAGCGTCGTCGACTTGCCCGCTCCGTTGGCGCCGATGAGCGTGACGATCTGCCCCTCCTCGACGGTCAGGCTGATGCCCTTGAGGGCGCGGATTCCGCCGTAGGAGACGTGCAGATCCTTGATTTCAAGCTTCATCCTCTTCGTCACCTCCCAGATATGCGCGAATGACGTCGTCGTTCTGCTGGATCTCCTCCGGCGTGCCCTCGGCGATCAGGCTGCCGTAGTTGAGAACGTAGATGCGGTCGGAAATGTCCATGACGACGTCCATGTGGTGCTCGATGAGCAGGACGGTCAGGTGGAACTGGTCGCGGATGCCGCGGATGAGGCCGGTCAGCTCGGCGGACTCGGCAGGGTTCATGCCGGCGGCCGGCTCGTCGAGCAGCAGCAGCGTCGGCTGCGTCGCGAGCGCGCGGGCGATTTCCAGCTTGCGCTGCATGCCGTAGGGGAGCGAGCTGGCGATTTCGCCGCGCACCTCCCACAGGCCCATATAGGTGAGCAGCGCCTTGGCGCGCTCGTACATCTGCTCGTTTTCCTTGCGGTAGCGCGGCAGGCGGAGCACGGCGGCGGGCCAGGAGGAGGTCAGGCGCAGGTGCTGCGCGATGACGACGTTGTCCAGCACCGTCAGCGCCTTGAACAGGCGGATGTTCTGGAACGTGCGCGCGATGCCCTCGTGCGCGATACGGTCGGGACGAAGGCCCGTGATGCTGCGGCTGCCGAGGGTGATGGTGCCGCTGGTGGGCGTGTAGACGCCCGTGATCATGTTGAAGGCGGTCGTCTTTCCGGCGCCGTTGGGGCCGATGAGCGCGACAATCTCCTGATGATCGATGTGCATGGAGAGGTCGTTGACGGCGACCAGGCCGCCGAAGCGCATGGTCGCGTGGTTGACCTCGAGAACGCGCTTATTCATGCTCGCGCACCTCCTTCGCGGGGCGATGGCCGGTGAGCGCCGAGAGGCGGCGGCCGATGCTGCTCCAGGTAACCTCGCGATGGCCGAACAGGCCATTGCGGAAGAAGAGGATGACGATCAGCAGCAGGATGGAGAAGACGACCATGCGCATGCCGGAGACGCCGTTCTCGGGCCAGAAGGGCAGGAAGGGCAGCGGGCCGTCGAGCACGCGCAGCCATTCCTGACCGATTGTCACGAGGAAGGCGGCGACGACGGAGCCCGTGATGGAGCCCATACCGCCCATGACGACGATCATCAGGATGTCGTAGGTGCGGGAGATCTGGAAGACGTCGGGGCCGATGGTGCCGATGTAGCTGGCATAGAGGCCGCCGCCGACGCCGGCGAGGAACGCGCTGATCATGAAGGCGAGCATCTTGTGCCCAAGCAGCGAGATGCCCATCGACTCCGCGGCGATTTCATCCTCGCGGATGGCCTTGAGCGCGCGCCCGTAGCTCGAGGAGATGAGCAGGGCGATGAAGGCGATGACGGCCAAGGCAATGCCGTAGCACCACCAGATGTTCGCCGTCTTGGGGATGGACTTGAGGCCCTGCGCGCCGTTGGTCAGCGACTGCGCGTTGGTGATCAGGATGCGGATGATCTCCGAGAAGCCCAGCGTCGCGATGGCGAGATAGTCGCCGCGCAGGCGCAGGCAGGGCAGGCCGATCAGGAAGGCCACGCCCGCCGCGAGCGCGCCGCCGATGATCAGTGCGACGCCGAAGGGCAGCGTCAGCGTGTTGAACGGGGCGATGAGCGGCTCGAGCATGAAGAGCGTCTCCTTCTTGGCGACGGGAATCGTCAGCAGCGCAACGCTGTAGGCGCCAATGGCCATGAAGCCCGCGTGACCGAGGGAGAAGATGCCCGTGAAGCCCTGGACGAGATTCATCGACAGCGCGAGCACGATGTTGATCGCGCAAAGGCGCGTGATGCGCACGATATAGCTGCTCGCGTTGCCGTCGATGCAGGCGAGCAGCCCCACCAGCACGGCGAGCAGCAGGCAGGACAGGAGGACGGAAGACTTTTTGATCTTGGTCATGGCTTACACCTTCTCCGTTGTTTTTTCGCCGAGCAGGCCGGTCGGCTTGACGAGCAGCACGACGATCAGCACGATGAACGCGAAGGCGTCGCGATAGCCGGAAAGCGAGGGGAAGAGCGCGACGATCACGATCTCGATGAAGCCGATCATGAGGCCGCCGAGCACGGCGCCGGCGGTGTTGCCGATGCCGCCCAGGACGGCGGCGATAAAGCACTTGATGCCGGGCATGGAGCCGATGGTCGGGCTGATGCGGGTGTACTTCATGCCCCACATGATCGCGCCGACGCCCGCCAGCGCGGAGCCGATGAAGAAGGTGATCGCGATGGTCTGGTTGAGGTCGATGCCCATCAGGCTCGCGGCGTCGTAGTCGCGCGAGACGGCGCGCATCGCCATGCCCGTGCGCGTGTGCTTGATGAGCAGGAGCAGCAGGAGCAGCAGCACCGCCGTGACGACCGGGACGATCAGCGAGAGGCGCTGGATATACACGTTGCCGATGACGAGCACGTCCGTGAAGAGCGGAATCTGCGGGAAGTTGAGCGGACGGCCGCCGAAGATGACCGTCGCCAGATTCTGCAGGAAGTAGGACACGCCGATCGCTGAGACGAGAATCGAGATGCGCGGCGCGCTGCGCAGCGGGCGGTAGGCCAGGCGCTCGGCGAGCGTGCCCAGCAGCGCCGTGAAGAGGATCGTCGCGGTGAAGGTGATGTACCAGGGCAGGGTGAAGAGGGAAATGCCGTAGAAGACGATGTACATGGCAATCATGAAGATCTCGCCATGCGCAAAGTTGATCAGGCGCAGCACGCCGTAGACCATCGTGTAGCCGATGGCGATGAGCGCGTAGAGGCTGCCCAGGCTCAGCGCGTCGGTGAGCGTTTGAAGCAAGCGGGTCGGTTCGAACATGGTTTCACTCCCAATCTGAAACGTCCTTCCAACAAGGAAGGGCTGTAAAGCCCTCGCTTTACAGCCCCGTGATTCGCCCGGGATTTCGCTGCTCCGCCGGTCAGGCGGCGACGCTCCAAAGCGTCCTTGCAGTGAGCGCGGGTTTTCCTCTGTTGAAATGGGGCGGAATTACGGCTCGATCATGTCCTTGAAGGACGTGGAGCCGTCGGCCTGAACCTCCTTGAAGACGACCGGACGGACGGCGTCGTGGTTCTCGTCGAGCGTGATCGCGCCGGCCGCGCCGACAAAGCCCTCGGTGGCGAAGAGCGCGTCGCGGATGGCCTCGGCGTCGGTGGAGCCGGCAACCTCGATGGCGTTGCGCAGCGTCATGTAGGCGTCATAGGCCATGACGGTCGGTGCCGCGGGCTCCTTGCTGTACTTGGCGCGGTAGGCGTCCAGGAACTCGCTGGTCTTCTCGGTCGCCGGCTGCGCGGAGTCGTAGAAGGTGGTGAACACGGCGCCCTTGGCAGCCGTGCCGGCGATGCTGAACAGCTCCGGCGCGTCGAGCGTGTCGCCGCCGAAGAACGGGCCCTCATAGCCCAGCGCGCGGGCCTGCTTCATGATCTGTGCGGCCTTGTCGGCGTAGGAGACGGAGGTGAAGATGACGTCCGGCTTCGCGTCGAGCACGGCGCCCAGCAGCGCGGAGAAGTCCTCATCCTTGTTCATGAAGTCGCACAGCTCGACGACCTCGAAGCCCTCGTGATTGGCCAGCTCGTCCTGGAAGTACTTAACCAGGCCGACGGCGTATTCGGAATCCTTCTCGCGCATGATCGCGATCTTCTTGTATTCGTTCTTGACGGCGTAGCGCGCGAGCATCGTGCCCTGGAAGGGATCGATGAAGCAGATGCGGGCATACCACTCGCAGTCCAGGGTGACGGTCGGATTGGTGGCGGTCGCCGTCAGCGCGGGGATCTCCTCCTCGCCGAAGACCTCGCCGCCCGCCATCGTCAGGCCGGAGGCATAGGAGCCCAGCACGGCGACGACGCCCTTGTCCACCAGGGACTGCGCGGCCAGCGTCGCCTCGGCGCGGTCGGACTTGTTGTCGCCATAGACCAGCTCGATCTTCTTGCCCAGCACCTCGGGGTAGAGCTCGTTGGCCAGGTCGTAGCCTTCCTTTTCCATGGCGCCGCCGGCGGCGGTCGCGCCGGTCATCGGCTCAAAGACGCCAATCTTGATGGTCTCCTCCGCCAGCGCGAGTACGGGGCAAAGCACGGCGAGAGCCAGAACGAGAGCCAGAACCTTCTTCATACGGTTTTCCCTCCTG
>SFHU01000021.1 GCA_004555535.1 Clostridiales bacterium | reverse complement strand
AGTTTCAGAGCAGGCCGCGAAGCAGCCTACGATTGAAACGGGGTTGATTTGCAAAGAAAGGGTTTGAAGCAGAGCCGCATGAAGCGGATTGGATCCGCAAGGGATAAACCGGAATACGCGCCGGATCAGAAAAGCGCCCCTATGCGCAGAAAAGGGGCGCTTTTCTGCGCCGTTTGACGAAAAGCGCGGGATGTCTTTACAATAAAAACCCTGCTGTGCTAAAATTCCAAGGTACCTTGATAGAAAACACGGAAAAGGCACAGAACGGAGGGAACGGCCATGACGATCGATGACAGGCTCGTGTGCCAGTTCAGGGATATCGGCCATACGCTGCACAGCGTCTCCGAGGGCCGTGGAGGGCAGAAGCGCATTTTGATTCTTCTGCTGGAGGCGGGCCCAATGACGCAGCGGGAGCTGACGAGCAGGCTGCGCATTCAGCCCGGCTCGGCGAGCGAGGTGATCGGCAAGCTGGAGGCGGCGGGTCTCCTGGAGAGAACCCCCAGCCTCGGGGACAAGCGCACCACCGACGTGCATCTGACGCAGGCGGGTCTCGCGGCCGCGCAGGAGGCGAAGCAGGCGCGCGGGGAGAGAAACGCGCGGATGTTCGCCTGTCTGACGGATGAGGAAAAGGAGACGGCGCTTGCGCTGCTCAGGAAGATCAATGCCTGGTGGGATGTGCAGTTCCGCGAGGGCGGCGCACAGCAGCGGGATGGACAGGAAGCGTGACGGAGGCATGTGCATGTGGTCATATATCAGGAAATACCTGCATGTTGCCGTGATTGCGGCGGCGTTCATGGTCGGCGAAGTGCTGATGGATCTGATCCAGCCGGGGTTGATGAGCCGGATCGTCGATGACGGCGTGCTCGGCGCAAACAGCGGTGGGATCGGAAACCTGGACATCGTCAGGAGCGTCGGACTTCAGATGATCGTCCTCGTGCTCTTCGGCGGGCTCTGCGGCTCGCTCAACAACGTGTTCGTGCATATCGCGAGCCAGAACGTCGGCAACGAGATGAGGAAGGACTGTTTTCGCAGGATCATGACCTTCTCCTTTCCGCAGGTCGGGCAGGTTGGCACGGGCTCGCTGGTGACCCGCGTCACCAACGACATCACCCAGGTACAGAATTTTATCTCTCTGTTCATTCGGGGCATGATCCGCACCTCTATGCTCATGTTTGGCAGCATATATTTCATGTTCCGGCTCAACCAGCGCTTTGGCCTCGTGGTCATCTGCGCGTTCCCGTTCATTGTCGGCGTGCTGGCCGTCTGTCTGTATCTGGCCAATCCGCTTTTCACCCGGCTGCAGGCCGAGCTGGACAGAATCAACGCCATCATGCAGGAGGATGTCTCCGGCATTCGCATCATCAAGGCCTGCGTGCGCGAGGTCTATGAGAAGCTCCGCTTCGGCAAGGCAAACGACGCGCTGATCAAGACGCAGCTGCACGTGCTGACGATCTTCGCTTTCATGAATCCGGCCGTCAATGTGCTGATGTACGTGGTCGTCGCGGTGATCCTGATGCTGGGCTCCTACGAGGTCGGCATGGGCGGCGCCACGCCGGGCCAGATCATGGCGGCGATCACCTATACGACGCAGCTGCTCAACGGCATATTGATGCTGGTGATGCTCTTTCAGGGCATCTCGCGCGGCTATGCCTCCTGGAAGCGCGTGCGCGAGATCCTCGTGAGCGAGCCGCAGCTCAAGAACGGCGGCTTTGACGGAAGAACGGCCATTCGCGGGCGGATTGAGCTTCGCGATGTGTCCTTCGCCTATCCGGGCAGCCGGCAGGAGATTCTGAGCCACGTGAGCCTGACGATCGAGCCGGGCGAGACGGTCGCCATCATGGGCGCGACGGGATGCGGAAAGTCCACGCTGATGAACCTGATTCCCCGGTTTTACGACGTGACCGGCGGCGCGGTGCTCGTCGACGGCGTCGACGTGCGCGAGTATGACCTTAAGGCGCTGCGCGGGAAGATCGCTGTGGCGCTGCAAAAGAGCGAGCTGTTCAGCGTTTCCATCGCGGACAATATCGCCTGGGGCAAGGAGGACGCGCCGCGCGGGGACATCGAGCGGGCGGCAGGTATTGCGCAGGCGGATGAGTTCATCCGCTCGACGCCGGAGGGGTATGACACGATGGTTGCCCAGCGGGGTACGAGCCTCTCCGGCGGACAGAAGCAGCGCATCTCGATCGCCCGGGCGGTCGTCAAGGATGCGGAGATTCTGATCTTCGATGACTCGACCAGCGCGCTCGACCTCAAGACGGAGGCGGATCTCTACGCGGCGCTCAAGGCCGAAAACCCGCAGAGCACGAAGCTGATCATCGCGCAGCGGATCGCATCGGTTCGCCGGGCGGACCGCATCGTCGTGCTGGAGGGCGGGTGCATCGCCGCCTGCGGCACGCATGACGAGCTGATGGCCTCCTGCGGCGCCTATCGGGATATCTACGATTCGCAGATGGGAGAGGAGGAGCAGCATGGCTGAGAAGAGGACGGCCGAGAGCCGCGTCCCGGCGCTGAACCGGGGACAGCGGTTTGCCGAGGTCGAGCACGCGCAGAACGTGGGCGCGACCATAAAGCGGCTGACGGTGTATTTCGCGAAGGAAAAACGCATGGTTGGCTGCATGCTGCTCGTCGTCGTGCTGGGCACGCTTTTTGGCGTGTACGCGCCGAGCTTGCAGAGCCGCGCGATTGATATCATCGCGGGCGCCGCGGCGGGCAGACTGACGCGCGCCGTGCTGGCGATGTTCCTCGCCTATGCGCTCTACAGCCTCTGTCAGCTGCTGCAGAGCCTGGTCAGCGCGCGGCTCAGCCAGAGCATCGTGCGCAGGCTGCGCGGGGAGCTCTTTGCCAGAATCATCGATGTCCCCGTCCGCTATCTGGACACGCATTCCCACGGCGACGTCATGAGCCGTATGACCAACGACATCGAGAACATCTCCACGACGGTCTCCCAGTCGCTGCCGTCGCTGTTTTCCGGCGTGCTGACGATCATCGGCACGGCGGCGATCATGATCGCCTTTTGCTGGCAGCTGGCGCTGCTCAGCTGCGCGACCGTCGTGCTGACCGTGCTGACGACGATGTTCCTCTCCAAGCAGGTGCGCCTCTATTCGCGCAGGCGGCAGATGCTGCTCGGCCGGCTCAACGGCACGGTTGAGGAGATGATCTCAGGGTTTCGCACGGTCGTCGCCTACAACCATCAGGATCGTACGACGCAGGAATTCTGCGAAACCTCCGACCAGCTGACGAAGGCGGGCATCCGCACGGACATCATGAGCGGCATCATGGGCCCGATCATGAACTGCATCGGCAACATCGGCTTCGTCATCATCGCGGCGTTCGGCGGCTATTTCGCGATTCACGGTCTGATCTCCGTGGGCGTCATCTCGGCATTCATCGTCTACGCCAAGCAGTTCAGCCGCCCGATCAATGAGATCGCGCAGATCTACGGCCAGCTTCAGACGGCCATCGCGGGCGCGGAGCGCGTCTTTGCTGTGCTCGATGAGGAAGCCGAGCCGATGGAGGGCGAAGCGCTCCTGGCGGACAAGGGTGCGAGCGTCTCCTTTGAGCACGTGGATTTCTCCTACATTCCCGGCCATCCCGTGCTGCGCGACTTTACGCTGACCGTACCCTCCGGCAGAAAGGTGGCGCTCGTCGGCGCGACAGGAAGCGGCAAGACGACGGTTGTCAACCTCCTGATGCGCTTTTACGACATCGACAGCGGCGACATCAGGATCGATGGCCAGCGGCTTGCGGATATCGCGCGCGGGAGCCTGCGCAAGGACGTCGCCATTGTCCTGCAGGACACGGTGCTCTTCGCCGACACCGTGCGAAGCAACCTGACCTATAACAACGCGGAGGCGACGCAGGAGAAGCTCGACGAGGCCGTGGAGATGAGCCGTTGCCGTGAGATGATCGACCATCTGCCGCAGGGCTATGACACGATGCTCGCCGCGTCGGGCGCCAACATCAGCCAGGGCCAGCGCCAGCTTCTCGCCATCGCGCGGGCATTTGTCGCCGACCCGAAGATTCTGATTCTCGACGAGGCGACCTCCAACGTCGACACGCGCACGGAAAAGGAGATCCAGAGCGCGATGCAGCGCATCATGCAGGGCAGAACGAGCATCGTCATCGCGCACAGGCTTTCAACGATCCGCGACGCCGATCTGATCGTCGTCATGGACCACGGGCGGATTGTGGAGCAGGGCAGCCACGAAGCGCTGCTTCATCAGCAGGGCAAGTACTACGAGCTCTACATGACGCAGTTCGCGGGCTTCGCGACCTGACATGGATAAGCGCGAAGCGAAGATGGGGTCAAGGGGAGAAGTCCCTTGGCGGGTTATAGGGCGGCAGCCCTATCGTACTCCTGATCAAATCCAAAGTCCAGTCTCAGAGCGGGCTGCGCAGCAGCCTGCGATGGAGACGGGGTGGGTTTGCAGGGCATAGAAAAAGGACTGACCGCCTTTTTTACTCTGTAAGTTCATCTGCAAGGCTCCGGTCTCGGGCACAAAGCAACTGGACAACCATCACTTCGTCGGAAATGCCACCGGCATCATGCCGGTTTAGTCGGCCAGCGTGCCTATCGGATCCCAGGGCTCCAGCACGATCGGCTCCTGTGCGGTGAAGCCCGCCAGTTCGCCGAGATACTCGCGCTCAACGGCCGCCTGGAAGACGTACATGTCAAACCAGCTGTCCGAGCAGATGTAGTAGCCCTTGGTGCCGTTCTTGTCGCCCCAGCTGTTCTCGATCTTCCAGCGGTTGGGCTTGCCATTCTGGATGTTCACGCCAGTGATGACCATCGCGTGATCCATCGCGGCAAGGCCGTAGTCGAGCGCGTCCTCCTTGGAGATGGAAAGGTCGAGGCCGGAGAGCAGCTCGAAGTTGAACATGCTGTCGTCCCACAGGCCCAGCGTGCGCTCGCCGTAGTGGCCGACGTCGCTGCCGAACCAGACAACCTTGCCCGCCTCGAGCTGTCGGATGATCGCGGCCTTGAACTCGTCCATCGTCAGGTTCAGGTGGACGACGTCCTTCCCGCCGACGATGTTGCCCAGCAGGCGGATGGTGAAGGTCTTGTGATAGGGCTTGTCCGCAGTCGGGGCGTGGATGATGCTGACGATGTCGTCAAGCAGCGTGCCGACGTAGCGCTCGCTGAAGGTCAGCGGGGTATAGCCCGTCTCGATGTGATAGGCCTTGTCCTTGTCGACATACTCAAAGTCAAACGTCTTGGGCGGTTCGCCGTAGCAGCTGCACAGGAAGCCGTAGACCTTGCCGAGCATGTCGTTCTTCTCCGCCTGAATGGCTTCCTCGGAGGCGCCGGCGGCGACCATGCCGCGCAGCTTGACGGCCTCGACCTTGAGGCTGCGGTTGAGCACGGCGTTCATCTGGTGCGTGTTGCTCGACTGATAGGTCTCGTCAAAGGCGTCCTTGGGCACGACGCCGTACTTGCGCACGATGTTGGCAAACATGTCCCACTGGCCGCCGTCGTGGACGCCGGTGGCGAGGATGTGCATCACCGTGCGGTCGTCGGTGGGCAGGGAGGCCGTCTTGAGGATGCTCTCCAGGAAGTAATTCGCGCGCTCAAACTTGTCCCAGAACGCCAGATAGCTCTGGGAGAGCTCGAAGAACTCGATGTTCTTCTCCTTGGCGATGCGCTCGCGCAGCACGTTGGTCGCGGCGAAGAGCCAGCAGCGGCCGCTGGATTTCTGGTTGGTGACCTCCATCGTCTCGATGTCGATGGAGAACTTCGGGCGCAGCGCGCCGGCCTGGCTGGAGACAAAGGCGACGTCGGCCAGGTTGGCCTTGGAGAGGGAGAGCGTTGCGAGCTGGCGCTCGGGGCTCTGCTGGTAGGCCTCGGACCAGGCGGAGAGCTGCTCATGGGTGATGGGCTGCATGGATATGAACTCCTTTCAAATGAACTCAAATGAACGGGCAGGATGCCCGCGCGGGCGGGCATCCGCGCGCAAACACGATAAAGCGTCTTTCGATAGTGTAATCCCGGCGGGCGGAATTGTCAACGCATAACAAGGGAAATGAATGGGCGGCGCGGACGGAGAATGTGTGAATTCCGCAGATGGGTTGCTTTTACCCGCGCTCATGCGCTACAATCGAAGGGAAACTGCGGAAAGGAGGGGAAAACATGGACAGAAACACGATCATCCCGGCGCGGAGGGAGTTTCCGCGCTGAAAGGAGCATCATGAAGAAACAGAACATGCGCATCGGCGGCATTCCGGCCATCCTCTGGGGCGAGCCCTCGGAGCACGTCTATCTGCATGTGCACGGCAAGCAGTCCTGCAAGGAGCTGGCCGAAGAGTTTGCGCAGATCGCGCAGGAGAAGGGCTTCCAGACGCTCAGCTTCGACCTGCCGCAGCACGGGGAGCGCCGGGAGGAGCCGACGCCCTGCGATATCGTAAACGGCATGCACGACCTGCGCGTCATGAGTGGCCATATCTTTTCGCACTGGAAGCACGCTTCGCTGTATGCGTGCAGCCTCGGCGCGTATTTCAGCCTGCAGACCTTTGCCAGGGAGCCGTTTGAGCGCTGCCTTTTCCAGTCGCCCATCGTGGACATGGAGGCGCTCGTGCGGCAGATGATGGTGTGGTTTGACGTTACACCGGAGCGGCTTGAACGGGAGAGAAGGATCGAGACGCCGATCGACACCCTCGACTGGGAGTACTACGGGTTTATCCAAAGCCATCCGGTCGCGGCCTGGCCGCTTCCGACCCGCATTCTCTATGCCGGTCGGGATGCGCTGCAGACACCGGAAACCATGCGGACCTTTGCAAGGCGCTTCGGCTGTGCGCTGACGGTGGCGCAGGAGAGCGAGCATCCCTTCATGGGCGAGGCGGACGGGCCGATCGTGCGCGCCTGGCTTTGGGAGAACATCTGACACGGAGACGGTGCCGGGCCAGTCCTCGGCGTCGGGCAAAAGAGAGCGGAGGGGAGCATGATGCTTGAAACGGAGAGACTGATTCTGCGCGAACTGCAGCCGTCGGACTATGATGCGCTGTGCAGAATCATGCAGGATGAGCAGACGATGACTGCATACGAGGGAGCGTTCAGCGACGCGGAGGTGCAGGCGTGGCTGGACAGGCAGCTTGAGCGATACCGGAAATGGGGCTACGGCCTGTGGGCGGTTGTGCTGAAGGAGACGGGCGCGATGATCGGGCAATGCGGCCTGACCATGCAGCCGTGGAAGGGGCAGGAGGTGCTTGAGATCGGCTATCTGTTCGAGCGGGCACACTGGCACAGGGGCTACGCAACCGAGGCGGCCCGCGCGTGCAAGGCCTATGCGTTTGACATTCTGAACGCGAAGGAGGTCTGCTCGATCATCCGGGACACGAACACCGCCTCCCAAAACGTGGCGCTGCGTAACGGCATGCAAAGGGCGGACTCGTGGGTGAAACATTACAGAGGCGTCGACATGCCGCATGGCCGATATGTCGTTTGGCGCTGAACAGAAAAGACAACCCTCCGCATGGACTGGCCCATGCGGAGGGTTTGCGTTGGATAAGATGGGTCAGGGCTCACTCGATCCCGGTGACCTTGTAATCCTGATCCTCGACGGCCTTCTTGAGCACGGCGTCCTCGACGTCGGCGCTCAGGGTCACGACGGCGGTGCCGCTCGTGTGGCTGACCACGGCCTGGGCCACGCCCGGAATGGCCTCGAGCGTCTTCCTGACGCGCGCCTCGCAGTGCATGCACATCATGCCCTCAATTTTCATCGTCTTTTCCATGGGTTTGTCCTCCTTTTTCCTTTTGGAATGCTTGATGGGTCTATCTTTTCCTGCGTCATGCAGCTTGAAAAGATTCAGTCTCAGGGCGTTGGAGATGACGCAGAAGCTCGAAAGGCTCATCGCCGCCGCGCCGAACATCGGGTTGAGCTTGAGGCCCAGCAGGGGATAGAAGACGCCTGCGGCCAGCGGAATGCCGATGACGTTGTAGAAGAACGCCCAGAAGAGGTTCTCGTGGATGTTGCGCAGCGTCGCGCGGCTCAGGCGGATCGCGGCGGGCACGTCGCTCAGCCGGCTCTTCATCAGCACGACGTCCGCCGCGTCGATGGCGACGTCCGTGCCCGCGCCGATGGCGATGCCCATGTCCGCGCGGGTCAGCGCGGGCGCGTCATTGATGCCGTCGCCGACCATCGCGACCTTGCCCTGGCGCTGGAGGCGGCGGATGACGGCTTCCTTGCCGTCAGGCAGAACGCCCGCGATGACCTCGTCGACGCCTGCCTGCGCGCCGATGGCGCGCGCCGTGCGCTCGTTGTCGCCGGTAAGCATGACGACGCGGATGCCCATGTTTTGAAGCGCGCGAATGGCGGCGGGGCTGTCCTCCCGGATGACGTCCGCGACGGCGATTACGCCCAGCAGGCGGTCGTCCTGCGCAAAGAGCAGCGGCGTTTTGCCGGCCCCGGCGAGCTGCTCCGCGCCGCTGCGGATGTCCTGCGGCAGGGAGAGCAGGGAGCTCAGGTAGGCCATGGAGCCGCCGGTCAGCCGCTGGTCGCGAAGCGTCGCGGTCAGGCCGTTGCCGGGCAGCGCGGAAAAGTCGGCGACAGGCTCGGGCTCGATGCCGTCCTCCCTGGCCTTTTTGAGGATGGCGCGGGCGAGGGGATGCTCGCTGCGCGACTCGAGCGAGGCGGCGAGGGAGAGCAGCACGTTTTCCGTCACGCCCGAGGCGGGCAGAATATCCGTGACGACGGGCTCGCCGCTGGTGATGGTGCCGGTTTTGTCGAGCGCGACGATTTCCATGCGCCCGGTCTCCTCCAGGGAGACGGCCGTCTTGAAGAGGATGCCGTTTTTCGCGCCCAGGCCGTTGCCGACCATGATGGCGACGGGCGTGGCCAGACCCAGCGCGCAGGGGCAGCTGATCACGAGCACGGAGATGCCGCGCGCGAGCGCGAAGCCGATGCTCTGCCCGCAGAGCAGCCAGACGGCGACCGTGACCGCCGCGATGGCGATGACCGCCGGTACGAAGACGCCTGAGACGCGGTCGGCGATCTTGGCGATGGGGGCCTTCGTGGCGGCAGCGTCGCTGACCATTTTGACGATCTGAGAGAGGGTGGTGTCCTCGCCCACGCGCGTGGCCTCGCAGGTCAGAAAGCCGGACTGGTTGACCGTCGCGGCGGAGACCGCGTCGCCGGGCGCCTTGTCCGCCGGGATGCTCTCGCCGGTCAGCGCGGCTTCGTTGACGGCGCTGTTGCCCTCGAGCACAACGCCGTCGACCGGGATGCTCTCGCCCGGGCGGACGACAAAGCGGTCGCCGCGGCGCACCTGCGCGATGGGCACGGTGACCTCCTTGCCGTCGCGCAGGAGCACGGCGGTCTTGGGCGCGAGCTTCATGAGCCCCTTGAGCGCGTCGGTTGTCTTGCCCTTGGAGCGCGCCTCGAGCATCTTGCCCACGGTGATCAGCGCGAGGATCATCGCGGCGGACTCGAAGTAGAATTCATGCATCCAGCCCATGACGGCTTTGGCGTCGCCGGCGACCTGCGCGTCCGTCATCGCGAAGAGGGCATAGACGCTGTAGCCAAAGGAGGCGGTCGCGCCCAGGGCGACGAGCGCGTCCATGTTCGGCGCTCCATGCAGCAGGGACTTCGTGCCGCTAATGAAGAATTTCTGGTTGATGACCATGATGGCGACGGTCAGCAGCAGCTGAATCAGGCCCATCGCGACGTGGTTGCCGTCAAAGAACGGCGGCAGCGGCCATCCCCACATCATGTGCCCCATCGAAAAATACATGAGCACGATCAGAAAGCCGAGCGAGGCGATCAGGCGGCGCTTCAGCACGGGCGTCTCGCGGTCGGCAAGCGCATCCTCAGCGGCAGCGGGCGACGCTGCGCCCTGCGAGGAGGCTGCGCCCTTGAGGCTTGCGCCATAGCCGGCGGCCTCGACAGCGGCGATGATCTCCGCCGGGGAAGCGCTGCCCTCGACGCCCATCGAGTTGGTCAGCAGGCTGACCGAGCAGGCCGTGACCCCCGGCACCTTGGAGACGGCCTTTTCCACGCGCGTGCTGCACGCGGCGCAGCTCATGCCGGTGACGTTGTATTGTTCCATCGATATTCCCTCCTTTTGGGATCAGCGGCGGCGCGCATCAGCGCATGAGCTTTTGCAGCGTCGTCACGAGCTCGTCAATCGTCTCGTCGTTGCCGTCGCGGATATCCTGCGCGACGCAGGTGCGGATATGGTTGGCGAGGAGCACCTTGGTGAAGCTGCTGAGTGCGGCGCTGGCCGCGCTCACCTGCGTCAAAATGTCGACGCAGTACGCGTCCCGCTCGACCATGCCGCGGATGCCGCGGATCTGCCCCTCGATGCGGTTCAGGCGATGAATCAGCGCCTTGACCTCCTCTTCGGAGCGCTCCTTGTTTGGATGACAGGAGCAGCAGGGCTTTTCATCCATTGTGTTCACCTCGCTTTCACGCCCCTCATTATATACCCTTATGGGGTATATTACAAGAGCGAAATCGAAAAAAATGAAAAGACGCGCATAGCCTGCTCGGCACAAAAAACAGGAACCGCCCTGCTCTGGCGGCTCCCGTTGGAAGAAGAGAAATCATTCAAAGGTATAGAGCTGGCGATAGCCGGCCTCGGGGTTGGGCGTCAGCACGTAGTAGCGCTGCGCGAGCAGGGCCTGCGCGTCGCCGCCGAAGTGCTCGCAGTAGGCCTGCACGTGCGGGGCGAGCTCGGCGCGATCCTCATCCGTCATCTCGCGCACGAGCACCTGGCGGGGCAGCCCGGAGGGCGCCTCGTCGCAGCGCAGGATGATCTTGCCGCCGTGCATGCCGGTGCCGCAGAAGAAGCGGCAGGGATAGGCGCCGTTCGCGCCGATGCCGAGGATGGCGATCAGCCCTCCGGCGAGGTATTCGCCTAAAAAGGAGCCAGCTGTCCCGCCGACGACGAGCACGGGGTAGTGATCCATGTAGGCCTTCATGTGGATGCCCGCGCGGTAGCCGACGTTCTTTTCAATCAGGATGCGGCCGCCGCGCATGCCGTAGCCGCAGGCGTCGCCGCAGTTGCCGTGGATGACGACCTCGCCGGCGTTCATCGTGTCGCCGACGGATTCCTGACAGTTGCCAAACACCTCGACGCTCGCGCCGTCCATGTATTGCGCCAGACCGTTGCCGGGCGTGCCGTAAAGGGTGAAGCGGCGGTCCTTCGCGCCGCAGGCGATATAGCGCTGTCCGCAGAGGCCGTCGATGACGACCTCCGGGTCGTCGCTGCGGCGGATGCTTTCATTGAGTTCCTGATAGTAGATGCCCGTGGCATGGAGCTTCACAGTGCACCACCTCCCAGCTTCATTGCGCGCTCGGTGGCCGAGAAGGCCATCAGCTGCGGGGTTTCCCGGATGAGCTCAAAGTCGATCGTGGAGAGCGGCGTCCGCTCGCGCACGAGCGCCGTGTAGATGCCTGCGCGGTCGATGTCGCCCAGGAGGATGAAGCCGACGAGCCTGTCGTCGCGCGTGTAGAGCAGCTTGTAGCTGTCGCCCTTGCGGCTGAGCAGCGGCTCGCCGTCGTAGCTGCCCGCGCTGATGAGGTGCAGGCCCATGAAGCCGGTCGCGTTCATCGGGATGCCCTTGTCGTGCACGGCGTGACCTCCGGCCATGTTGCGGCCCGCCGTGTCGCCCTGCATGGAGGCGTTGGGCCAGATGGCCAGCGCGCGGCGCTTGCCGGTGTCCGGGTCGAGGCTGACGGTGCAGTCGCCCGCGGCGAAGATATCCGCTTCGCTTGTGCGGCAGCCCTCGTCCACGACAATGCCGCGCTCGAGCGCGAGACCGGCGGTCTGCGCCAGCTGCGTATTGGCGCGCACGCCGACGGCCATGACGAGCACGTCGAAGGCCAGCGTATCGCCGCCGGAAAGATGGGCGACGTTCCGCTCAAAGCGCGTGACGCTCTGGCCAAGGTGGAAGCGCACGCCGGCGCGCTCGATATGCTTTTGTACGATCGCGGCGGGCTCCTGCGGCAGCACGGTCGAGAGGATGCGCGGCGCGAGGTCGACCACGTCGATGGAGGCGGCGAGGGGGAGGATGCCCTCCGCGCACTTGAGGCCGATCAGGCCCGCGCCGACGATCAGCACGCGCTTTGCCTTGTCCTGCCCCAGCATTGCCTGCAGGGCGAGGGCGTCGTCGAGCGTCGTAAAGCAGTTCTTGGCGGGCACGGTGTCATAGCCCTGCGTCGGCGGGACGAACGGCGAGGAGCCGACCGCCAGGCAGAGCTTGTCGTAGGGCAGGGTTTCGCCGCTTGAGAGGGACACCGTATGCGCGGCGGCGTCGATGGCCTCGGCGCGCACGCCGCGCAGAGCGTGCACGCCCTTCTTCTCCTCGTAATCCGCGGGGCGATAGCGCAGGAGCTTTTCCTGCGTCGTCTTGCCCTCGAGCAGGTAGGAAATCAGCGGGCGGCCGTAAAAGGCATAGGGCTCGGAGGAGACGAGGGTGATCTCGCCCTCCTTGTCGAGCGCGCGGATGCCCTCGATGCAGCCGACGGCTGCGGCGCTTCCGCCGATGATGACATAACGCATGGAGATCACCTCATCTTTCTTCGTACACGATGGCCTTGTTCGGGCAGCCCTGCACGCACAGCGGCACGCCGAACTCGTTCTTCTGGCAGAGCTCGCACTTCTGAATGACGCCGTTCTCGTTGTGGCTCAGCGCGCCATAGGGGCAGGACATGATGCAGGAGCAGCAGCCGACGCATTTGTCGCTGTCGATGAAGACCGCGCCGTCGACGATGCTCAGCGCGCCGGAGATGCAGCTCTTGACGCAGAGCGGATCCGTGCAATGGCGGCAGGAGACGGCGAAGGAAATGTTGCCGCGCTCCTCGATGCGGATGCGGGGGACGATGTGATGGTCCTTGAGCGCCTTGATCATGCTCGACTTGCCGGAATTGGCGAAGGCGCAGTAGTATTCGCAAAGATGGCAGCCCAGGCACCATTTTTCGTTGACGTAAACCTTTTTCATCGCGCTTTCCTCACTCTCCGGCGTGCTTGACGCCCAGAATATCGAGCTCCTTCTGCGTCAGGCCGATGCCGCGCAGCATGAGGCGGTTGCCCCGCAGGGCCTCGATGGAGTTGATGCCCATGCCGCCCATCATTTCCTTGAGCTCGTGATCCCAGCTCGTGAGCAGGTTGATGAGGCGCTTTTCGCCGATGTCGGGGTTGAGGCGCTTGACGAGCTCCGGGCGCTGCGTGGCGATGCCCCAGTTGCACTTGCCCGTCTGGCAGGAGCGGCACAGGTGGCAGCCGAGCGCCAGCAGCGCCGCCGTGGCGATATAGACTGCGTCCGCGCCCAGCGCGATGGCCTTGACGAGATCAGCGCTGTTGCGAACGGAGCCGCCGATGACGATGCTCACGCGGTCGCGGATGCCCTCCTCGCGCAGACGCTGATCGACGGCGGCGAGCGCCAGCTCAATCGGGATGCCGACGTTGTCGCGGATGCGGGTCGGCGCCGCGCCGGTACCGCCGCGGAAGCCGTCGATGGCGATGATGTCCGCGCCGGAGCGCGCGATGCCGGAGGCGATAGCGGCGACGTTGTGAACGGCGGCGATCTTGACGATGACGGGCTTCTTGTAATGCGTCGCTTCCTTAATGGAATAGACGAGCTGGCGCAGGTCCTCGATGGAGTAGATGTCGTGGTGCGGGGCGGGGGAAATGGCGTCCGTGCCTTCCGGAATCATGCGCGTGCGGGAGATGTCCGCGCCAACCTTGATGCCCGGCAGATGGCCGCCAATGCCGGGCTTTGCGCCCTGGCCCATCTTGATCTCGACCGCCGCGCCGGCGTTGAGGTAGTCCGGATGCACGCCGAAGCGGCCGGAGGCCACCTGCACGATGGTGTGGGGGCCGTACTGGTAGAAGTCCTGATGCAATCCGCCCTCGCCGGTGTTGTAGTAGGTGCCCAGCGCCGTGGCCGCGCGGGCGAGAGAGGCATGCGCATTGTAGGAGATGGAGCCGTAGCTCATGGCGGAGAACATGACCGGAATGTTGAGCGTCAGCTGCGGCGGCATGTTATCAACGAGGTTGCCGTCCTTGTCACGCTCGATGGCCTGCGGCTTGGCGCCCAGCGTCGTGCGCGTCTCCATCGGCTCGCGCAGCGGATCGATGGAGGGGTTCGTGACCTGCGAGGCGTTGATGAGAAGCTTGTCCCAGTAGATCGGATAGGGCTCCGGGTTGCCCATCGAGGAGAGGAGCACGCCGCCGGTGCCGGCCTGGCGATAGACCTCGGAGATGGCCTTACCGGTCCAGTTGGCGTTTTCCTTGAAGGTGTGGTCGGTCTTGACGATCTTGAGCGCGCGCGTCGGGCAGAGGGAGACGCAGCGATGGCAGGCGACGCACTTGCTCTCGTCGCTCATCATGCAGCCAAAATCCACATCATAATGATGCACGCCGTTGGCGCACTGGCGCTCGCAGGCGCGGCAGGAGATGCAGCGCTGCGGATTGCGGATGACTTCATATTGAGGATAGAGAAAGTCGATGGCCATTACGCCTCGCCTCCTTTCAGTTGAATGCCCAGCCGCTTCGCGGCCTCAGGCTCGAGCGTCACGACGACCGGCTGGCCGCCGCCGGGCGACCAGATGCGGTCGAGCTCCGGCGAGATCACGCGGATGGCGCATTCCTCCGAGGCGAAATAGACCATGTCATCCTTTTCGCCCACGACCATCGAGCGGAGCTTGAGGCGGTCGTTGAGCGCCATCATGCCGCCGTCAAAGCCGACGAGGATGGAGAACGGGCCGTTGATCAGCAGGCTCGAGAAGGCGTTGCGCAGGTAGGCCGCGCGCGTCCTCTGCGGCTCGGGCATCGCGGCGATGGTGGACCAGAAGGGCGCGGCGATGACGCCTGCGGTCTCCTCCAGGGTCAGCCCGCGCTTGCGCACGAGGTAATCGATGATGTAGGTGATGGCCTCGGTGTCGGTCTTGAGCGTGCAGGCGTAGCCGAACATCTCGATGAAGCGGCGGTTGGCGTCGTAGCTGGAGATTTCGCCGTTGTGGACGACCGTGCAGTCAAGCAGCGCGAAGGGGTGCGCGCCGCCCCACCAGCCGGGTGTGTTGGTCGGATAGCGGCCGTGCGCCGTCCAGGAGTAACCGGCATATTCGTCGAGCCGGTAGAACTCGCCGACGTCCTCCGGGAAGCCGACGGCCTTGAAGACGCCCATATTCTTGCCGCTGGAGAAGACGAAAGCGCCCTCGATCTGCGCGTTGACGTGGAGCACGCGCTGCACGACGTATTCCTTCTCGTCAAGCTGGCTCTCCTCAAGCACAGTCTTCTTTGGCGAGAGGAAGTAGCGCCAGATCATCGGCTCATGGGTAATGGAAGGAATGCGTCGCGTCGGGATCTTTTCGTAGCTGACGACGTCGAAGAAGCCCTCCAGATAGGTTTCGCAGGCCTTGCGTGCTTCGGGCGTGTCATAGAAGAGATGAAACGCGTAGGAATCGGCGTACTGCGGATAGATGCCATAGCCGGCAAAGCCGCCGCCCAGACCGTTGGAGCGGTCGTGCATCGGGGCAATGGAGCGGATAATCGCGTCGCCGGAGACCCTGCGCCCTGATTTGGAGAAGATGCCGGAGATCGCGCAGCCGGAGGGAATATGGATTTGGCCTTCCTTGAGCATGGAGGGTCCTCCTTTACTAAAAGAGCGTTGACTTCCCGCAGGAAAAGGTGCGGTGAATTGCGTCTATTATAACAAGAAGGGACGCGGATGTAAATGGGTGAAGGCGAAGAAAATGAAGTTTTATCGAAAAGACATTTAATTTCGCTCAGAAATAGCATTAAATCTCGTTAAAATTGCAGGAAATGCTCTCGAAACATTTAGAAAATGCAAAAAACTGGTTGACGAACGGCCTTAAATCCGCTATACTGACGCACGTTGAACGGAGCGCGACGCGCCCGAAACGCAAAACGCCGGCAAGCCGGCGGCAGATGGGAGAGATCACGATGAAGAAAGTCCCTGAACTCTTTGGCAGCATGGTCTTCAACGAGGCCGTCATGAAGGAGCGCCTGCCCAAGGATGTCTACAAGGCGCTCAAGTGCACGATCCGCCAGGGAACCGCGCTGGATGCGCAGATTGCGGGCGTCGTCGCCAATGCAATGAAGGACTGGGCGATTGAAAAGGGCGCAACGCATTTTACCCACTGGTTCCAGCCGATGACCGGCATCACGGCGGAGAAGCATGATTCCTTCATCTCTCCCTGCGCCGACGGCACGGTGATCATGGAGTTCTCCGGCAAGGAGCTCATCAAGGGCGAGCCGGACGCCTCCTCCTTCCCTTCCGGCGGTCTGCGCGCGACGTTTGAGGCTCGCGGCTATACCGCATGGGACCCGACCAGCTACGCCTTCATCAAGGATGACACGCTGT
This sequence comes from Clostridiales bacterium, assembly GCA_004555535.1. Lineage (GTDB taxonomy): Bacteria > Bacillota > Clostridia > Christensenellales > Aristaeellaceae > Ventricola. Next base: position 18,847 of record SFHU01000021.1, on the reverse strand, counting down.
GCATCCCGACGGCGTTCTGCTCCTACACCGGCGAGATCCTCGATAAGAAGACCCCGCTGCTGCGCTCGATGGAGGCCATCAGCAAGCAGGCCTGCCGCGTGCTGAAGCTCTTTGGCAAGGACGTCGCCCGCGTGACGACGACTGTCGGCCCGGAGCAGGAATACTTCCTCATTGATAAAGAGGACTACAAGAAGCGCCCCGATCTGATCCTGACCGGCCGCACGCTCTTTGGCGCGATGCCGCCCAAGGGCCAGGAACTCGAGGATCACTACTTCGGCTCGATCCGCCCGCGCGTCAAGGCGTTCATGGAGGACCTCGATGAGGAGCTCTGGAAGCTGGGCATCAACGCCAAGACCGAGCACAACGAGGTCGCGCCGGCGCAGCACGAGATGGCGCCGATTTTCGCCACCGCGAACATCGCCACCGACCACAACCAGCTCTCCATGGAGATCATGAAGAAGGTCGCCGACCGCCACGGATTCGTCTGCCTGCTCCATGAGAAGCCGTTCGAGGGCGTCAACGGCTCCGGCAAGCACAACAACTGGTCCATCTCCACCGACAAGGGCGAGAACCTGCTCGATCCGGGCGTCACGCCGATGGAGAACGCGCAGTTCCTGCTCTTCCTGACGGCGGTCATCAAGGCGGTCGACGACTATCAGGATCTGCTGCGCATCTCCGTGGCCAGCGCCGGCAACGACCATCGCCTGGGCGCCAACGAGGCCCCGCCCGCGATCGTCTCCATGTATGTGGGCGACGAGCTCGCCGCAGTCATCGATTCCATCGTTTCCGGCGCGGGCTACAAGGCCGCTGGCAAGAAGATCATGGACATCGGCGTTTCCGTCCTGCCGACGATCCCGACCGACAACTCCGACCGCAACCGCACCTCGCCGTTTGCGTTCACGGGCAACAAGTTCGAGTTCCGCATGCCGGGCTCTTCCTTCAACATCGCCTGCACGAACGTCATGCTCAACACCGCTGTGGCCGATTCGCTGCTGCTGTTCGCGGACGAGCTGGAGAAGGCGGAGGACTTTGACACCGCGCTGGCCACGCTCATCAAGCGCGAGCTCTCCGCGCATCAGAAGATCCTCTTCAACGGCAACGGCTACAGCGCCGAATGGCCCATTGAGGCGGAAAAGCGCGGCCTGCTCAACCTGCGCTCCACGCCGGAGGCCGTCGTCCATTACACGGACGAGAAGAACGTCGAGCTCTTTGCCCGCCATGGCGTCTATTCGCTCACCGAGATGAAGTCCCGCCAGGAGATCTCGCTGGAGGAATACGTCAAGGTGATCCACATCGAAGCGATGGCGAGTCTGGACATCCTCAAGAAGCAGATCGTCCCGGCCTGCATCGGCTATTCGAAGGAGCTGGCGGAGACCGTCGCGCTCAAGAAGAGTATCGGCGTCGACGCACCTGCCGAGGTGGCCAAGGTCAGGGAGCTGACCGAGAAGACCGCCGAGCTGATCAGCCTGCAGGGCGCGCTGGAGGCGGCTGTCGACGGCTGCCCGGCGGACACGACTGAATGCGCGATGTACGATCATGAGACCGTCATCCCGGCGATGGAGGCGGCCCGCAAGGTTGCCGACGAGCTCGAGCTGCTGGTCGCCAAGAAGGCCTGGCCGTTCCCGACCTACGCCGACCTGCTCTTCTACGTCTGATTGGGCATAAAAACCGCATACAATGCTTGCACGAGGATGTGCATGCGGATCGCTTTTGAACGGATTCCGCATGCGCATCCTTTTGTAATAAAACGCCAGCTGTACGGCCGGCGAAAAAGGGGGATACACTATGGATACGACGGCTTTGGAACTGGCCCTGAATACGGGATGGATACTCCTGGGCGCGGCGCTCGTCTTCTTCATGCAGGCGGGCTTCGCGATGGTGGAGACCGGCTTCACCCGCGCCAAGAACGCCGGCAATATCATCATGAAGAACCTGATGGACTTCTCTCTGGGCACGCCGATCTTCTGGATCATCGGCTTTGGCATCATGTTTGGCGGCACGGGCAAGCTCATCGGCGGTCTCGACCTGTTCTCCACGGCGGGCGGCGACTGGGCGACGATGATCTTCCAGACCGTGTTCTGCGCGACGGCGGCGACCATCGTCTCCGGCGCGATGGCCGAGCGCACGAAGTTCTCCGCCTACTGCATCTATTCGATGGTCATTTCGGCGTTTATCTATCCGATTTCCGGCCATTGGATCTGGGGCGGCGGCTGGCTGGCGCAGCTGGGCTTCCATGACTTTGCAGGCTCCACGGCCGTGCACATGGTCGGCGGCGTCGCGGCCTTCATCGGCGCGGCGATCCTCGGCCCGCGCATCGGCAAATACGGCAAGGACGGCAAGGCGCGCGCGATTCCGGGCCACTCGCTGACCCTCGGCGCGCTGGGCGTTTTCATCCTCTGGTTCTGCTGGTTTGGCTTCAACGGCTGCTCCACCGTCGCGCTGACGGGCGGAGCGGATGAGACCGCCGCGCGCGTCTTCGTGACGACGAACCTGGCCGCCGCTGTGGCGACCGTGACCGTCATGTGCATCACCTGGGTGCGCTACAAGAAGCCGGATGTCTCCATGACGCTCAACGGCTCCCTGGCGGGCCTGGTCGCCATCACGGCGGGCTGCGACGTGGTGACGCCCATGGGCGCGGCCCTCATCGGCATCATCGCGGGCTTTGTCGTGGTCTTTGGCATCGAGTTCATCGATCAGGTGGTCAAGGTCGATGACCCGGTCGGCGCGGTGGGCGTGCATGGCCTCTGCGGCGCGACGGGCACCATCCTCACCGGCCTGTTCGCCTATTACACCGGCAACGAGGTGACGAAGGAAGGCCTCTTCTACGGCGGCGGCGCGCACATGCTGCTCATCCAGATCCTGGGCGTTGTCAGCGTCATCGCGTGGGTCAGTGTGACGATGTTCATCGTCTTCACGATCCTCAAGAAGACCATCGGCCTGCGCGTCAGCGCGGCGGAGGAGATCATGGGCCTGGACAAGCCGGAGCACGGCCTGACGAGCGCCTATGCGGACTTTGCGCCGGTCGTCAGCGTGCTGGGCACGGGCCTGGGCGAGGCGCAGGCCCAGGAGCACGTCGCCGCGACGCCGGCAGAGGCGATCCCGGTGACGAAGGTTTCCACCGAGGGCAGCACCGCGGCCATGCACAAGGTCGTCATCCTGACGCGTCAGTCCCGCTTCGAGGCGCTCAAGAACGCCATGAACGAGATCGGCGTGACCGGCATGACGCTGACCAACGTCGCCGGCTGCGGCCAGCAGAAGGGCGCGGCGGAGTATTACCGCGGCGTGCCGGTCGACGTGATGCTGCTGCCGAAGATCAAGCTGGAGATCGTCGTTTCCGCCATCCCGGTGGAGAAGGTCGTGGAGACGGCTCGCAAGGCGCTCTACACTGGCCACATCGGCGACGGCAAGATCTTCGTCTACGATGTCGCGGACGTCATCAAGGTCCGCACGGGCGAGCACGGCTTCGACGCGCTCCAGGACGAGGAGTAATCTCCCTTCCATAAATATAAGAAGCGGTTCCTTCCTGGGATGGAGGGAACCGCTTCTTGCAGACCGTTGACAAAAGCGTTTTCTCTCCCCGAAGGGGAGAGAAAACATTCAATTATTGCTTGAGGCGTCCCCGCGGCGCGCCTCAAGCCGTCGCTTTTCCAGAAAGACCATCAGCACCGTCACATCCCCCGGCGAGACGCCGGAGATGCGGCTGGCCTCGCCCAGAGAGCGCGGCTGATGCGCGGTCAGCTTCTGGCGCGCCTCGATGCGCAGACCGTCGAGGGTCATGTAGTCAAAGCCCTGCGGAAGGAGCATGTCCTCCGAGCGGCGGAAGGCCTCGACCTGCCTGCGCTCCTTCTCGAGATACCCCTCGTAGCGCAGCGTGATCTCGACCTGCTCGCGCACGTCGGGGGAGAGCGGCGCGATGCGTGGATCGAGCCCGAGCAGGTCGTCGTATCGGATGCCCGGGCGGCGCAGCAGGTCGGCGGCGCAGACGCTCGAGGGCGCTTCTGCCTGGCCGTGCGCCTGCAGCCAGGCGTCTCGCTCCGGCGTTTTGGGCAGCCAGATCCGCTTGAGCTGCGCGATGGCCTCCTGCGCGGTGGCGTGCTTTAAGCGCATGCGCTCAAGGCGCTCGCGGGAGGCAAGTCCGACCTCATAGCCGATTTCGGTCAGGCGGAGATCGGCATTGTCCTGCCGCAGCAGCAGGCGGTACTCGCAGCGGCTGGTCATCATCCGGTAGGGCTCGTTGGTGCCCTTGGTCGTCAGGTCGTCCACGAGCACGCCGATGTAGGCCTGATCCCGGCCGAGGATGACGGGCGGCTTTCCCTGCACATGGCGCGCCGCGTTGATGCCCGCGAGGATACCCTGCGCGGCGGCCTCCTCATAGCCGCTGGTGCCGTTGATCTGCCCGGCGAAGTAGAGGCCGGGCACGCTGCGGCAGGAGAGATCGGCGCGCAGCTGCAGCGGATCGATGCACTCGTATTCGATGGCATAAGCCAGGCGCAGCACGCGCGCACGGCGCAGGCCCGGAATCGTGTGGAGCATCGCGAGCTGGACATCCTCGGGCATCGAGGTCGACAGGCCCTGAACGTACCATTCGTTCGTCTCGAGCCCCTCCGGCTCCAGAAAGAGCTGATGGCGCTCCTTGTCGGCAAAGCGCATGATCTTGTCCTCGATGGAGGGGCAGTAGCGTGCGCCCGTGCCGTGGATGGCGCCGGCGTACATCGGCGCGCGGTGGATGTTCTCGCGGATGATGCGGTGCGTCTCTTCATTGGTGTAGGTCAGGTAGCACTGCGCGCGGTTGACGAGCGCATCCGGATCGGTCAGGAAGGAGAAGGGCGTGACCGGCTCGTCGCCGGGCTGCGGCTCCATCTCGTCAAAATCGATCGACGCGGCGTCCACGCGAGGCGGCGTGCCGGTCTTGAAGCGTCGCAGCGACAGGCCGAGGGCGCGGAGCGCGCCCGCCAGATGCGCGGAGGCGAGCAGCCCCTGCGGCCCGCCCATCCAGCTGCATTCGCCGATGATGATCCGGCTGTCCATGTACACGCCGGAGCAGACGATGGCGGCGGAGCAGGTGATCTGCGCGCCGGTCGTTGTGCGCAGGCCGGTCACGGCGCCGTTTTCCGTCAGGAGCTCCCCGCATTCGCCCTGGCGCACCTCGAGGTTCGGCTCGGCAAAGAGCGCGCGCAGCATCCGGCGCTGATAGGCCCGCTTGTCCGCCTGCGCGCGCAGGGAGTGGACGGCCGGGCCCTTGCCGGTGTTGAGCATGCGCGACTGGATGAACGTGTCGTCGATCGCGCGGCCCATCTCGCCGCCGAGCGCGTCGATCTCGCGCACGAGGTGGCCCTTGCCCGTTCCGCCGATGGCAGGGTTGCAGGGCATGAGGGCGACGGCATCCAGGTTGAGCGTGAGCAGCAGCGTATGCAGACCCATCCGCGCACAGGCGAGCGCGGCCTCGCAGCCCGCGTGTCCCGCGCCGATGACGGCGATATCAAAGCGATCCATGGTGTTCCTCCAAAGACGGAAAAAGTCCTGCTTATTATAGCACACACATGACCAAAAGGAGAAGGTGCTTGAAGTTTTCCCGGAAACTGTGTAAAATTGAAGAAAGGTGAAAAGATTGAGGAAATGACGAAAAAAGTGTGAATAAACTGCAAAGCGGAACTGCAAAAACAAATGAAAAACCGAAAGCCGCTTTTGATATCGGAGGGAACGGCGATGCGCTATTCGATCGGGGATGTCTCTCGTGTGCTGGGCATGACGACCAGCGCGCTGCATTTTTACGAGAAGGAGGGCATCATCAACACGCCCAAGGAGCAGTCCGGGCGGCGGTATTATGAGGATGCGGATGTGATGCGGCTCATCAGCGCGAAGAAGTACCGGGCGATGGGCGTCCCCCTCCGCGAGATCGCGGCCCAGTTTTCCAGCGATGGGATGAACGGGCGGCAGGTGCTGGACAGAATGCGCGAGCAGCGCGCAGAGGCGGCGCGGCTTTCTGCGCAATATGCCGCGCTGGCACGGGATATCGCGCGCCTGATTGATCTGAGTGAGCCGATCGAGCGGGGGAACGGCGTGGTTGACATCTGCGCTGTCGGTCCGATGCTGATGTTCCGCGGCGAGGGCGGCGGTATCGTTCCGCGGGACAAGGCGGGGCAGGCGCTTGCCCAGCGATGGCTGGAAGCCATGCCGGCTGTCAGTCTGGGTATCGTCAAGCGGACCGAGGACGAACGGGCGGGCTTTTCACTGCTGATCCCGCAGGAGCGCGCTGGAGACTATGGGTTTGAGCCAAACGGCAAAACCATGCAGATCCTTTCGGGCGGCATGGCGCTGCATGCCGTCGTGCATTGCGGCGAGGAGCAGTATGAGCGCCCGGAGGTCATCTTCGGCCCGATTCTCTCTTTTGCGAGGATGCACCGCTTTACGCCCAGCGGCGCGATCTGGGGCAGCATGCTGCTGGTGGACTGCTCTGGCGGCAAGCGCAAGCACTACTATGACACCTATATGCCATTTCTTTAACCGGCAGGCCGTCCGGCGCAGGACGGCAGACAGGCGAAAATGAAGGAAAAGATGCAGAACAACCGCTTGACTCGAAAGCCGCTTTTGATTGTATAATAAAGCCAAGAGATTGACACTGAATTGTCAATCCAGAAATACGAGGAGGAAGAAACATGAAGAAGCTTCTTTCTGTTCTCCTGGCGCTGACCCTGGTGCTCTGCGCCTGCGCCGCTTCTGCCGCGACGTTCACGCCGGGCGAGTATGAAGGCTCCGCGCAGGGCTTCGGCGGCACGGTCAGCGTCAAGGTGACCGTCGATGAGGAGGCCATCACGGCGATCGAGATCACCGGCGCTTCCGAGACCGAGGCCCTTGGCGGACAGGTCATCGCGAAGAACGCCGAGACGCTGGTCGGCGCGAGTGATGCGGAGGCGGTCGAGGCCATCACCGGCGCGACCGTGACCAGTGAGGCTCTCAAGGCTGCGCTGGGCGATGCGCTGGCGCAGGCGAAGGGCGAGGCTACCGAGGCGGCTGAGCTGGCCTTCACCGCGGGCAGCTACACGGCGACCGCCGCGGGCTACAACGGCGACGTGACCGTGACCGCGACCTTCAGCGAGACCGCGCTGACCGGCATCACCGTCGATGCCAGCGGAGAGACCGCACATGTGGGCGATGTCGCTTATGACATCATGATCCCGCAGATGATCGAGGCCAACGGCACCGGCGTGGACGGCGTCTCCGGCGCGACCTTCACCAGCCGTGCGCTGCGCAATGCCGTGAACGCCGCTGCGGAGCAGGCCGGCTGCACCAACCTGGCGGCCTTCCAGGCGAACACCGTCGCGGTTGTGGCCGAGGCGCCCGTCGACGTGACCTATGATGTCGTCATCGTGGGCGCGGGCGGCGCGGGCATTGCGGCTGCCGCTCAGGCTGCGCAGGACGGCAACACCGTGCTCGTCATCGAGAAGAACGCCGAGGTCGGCGGCAACACGCTCGTCTCCGGCGGCCAGTATCAGTCCGTCATGCCGTACCTCGTCTGGGATCCGGCGGATCCGGACGCGACGACCGGCGTGGGCTTCGACGGCAACACCTACAACAAGGTCAAGTCCGTCCAGGGCTGCATCGATCAGCTGAAGACCATCCTGGCCTGGAGCGAGGAGCCGTTTGACGCGGACTACTACAAGGATCACGAGTATGTGGCGGGCGACATCGTCGAGCTCTCCAAGCACGGCGTCCATGCCGATTACCTGCCGACCCTGCAGGCCCTCAAGGCGGAGATTCAGGCGTACCTCGATTGGGCGCAGCCGCAGCTTGACGCGGGTGTGGCCGAGAACCACCTGACCCTCTTCTCCACGATCAACCTGCACATCTTCCAGACCTACTACGGCGGCCTGCGCCAGAGCGCGGACGGCTCCGAGTGGATCTATGGCGACATCGATCTGGTTTCCCAGTTCATCAACGACGGCCAGGAGCTCAAGCCGTGGCTCGAGTCCATGGGCGCGACCTTCGTCGAGGATACCCAGCCGACCCTCATCGGCGCGCTGTGGTATCGTGAGAACGAGTTCGTCGGCGCGAACGTCGACGCGGACGGCGACGGCGAGGCCGAGACCTACGGCGGCCGCTGGGGCACATACTTCATGGCGCCGATGACCGCGTTCCTGCAGGCCAACGAGGCCAACCAGGTGATGCTGCGCACCGATGCGCAGAGCCTGATCACCGATGAGACCGGCCGCGTGACCGGCGTCAAGGCGGTTCGCTACGACGGCACTGAGGTGACCGCGCATGCGACGAAGGGCGTCATTCTGGCGACTGGCGGCTATGCCGCGAACATCAACGAGGTCGTGGAGAGCAACGTCTACTGGTCCAGCGAGTATCTCTCCACCGCGACCAAGACGACCAACCGCTCCTCCCTGCAGGGCGACGGCATCGCGATGGCTGAGGCTGTCGGCGCCGCGACGACCGGCATGGGCTACACGCAGCTGATGCCGATCTCCTGGATCGACAACGGCAACCTGGCCTTCGGCGGCGGCAACTACGCTGTCTACATCAACCCGACCACCGGCAAGCGCTTTGTCGACGAGGGCTCCGAGCGCGACGTGCTCTCTCTGGCGGAGTTTAAAAACGGCATCGAGGTCAACGGCACCAAGGGCGTGTTTATCGAGATCTACAACGTCACTGAGCCGATCCCGGGCCCGATCCAGCTGGGCGAGGGTGACTTTGACGGCCGCTACTACACCCGCAAGGCGACCGAGCTGGGCGATCTGTTCGCGCAGCTGGGTGTCGAGGCCGATCCGGATGTCGTCCTGGAGACCATCCGCAACTACGACATGGCTGTCATGGGCCAGCGTGAGTTTGAGGATGTCGGCAAGGCGATCGCTTCCCGCACCATCGGTGATGTCGAGAAGAACGAGGACGGCACCTACAACGTCGAGACCTACGATCTGGAGAACACGACGCTGCGCGTCCGCCTGATGGCTCCGTCCACGCACCACACCATGGGCGGCGTTGTCGTGGACACCGATCGCCATGTGCTGGATGCTGAGGGCAACGCCATCGCCGGCCTGTACGCGGCGGGCGAGGTCACCGGCGGCATCCACGGCGGCAACCGCCTGGGCGGCAACGCGATCGTCGAGATCTTCGTTTCCGGCCGCACGGCTGCGAAGGCTGTGACCGCGGACAACCAGTAAGCGGCACAGATTGCCAGCAAAACAATCCATAAACCTGGGCTGCCGGGCGGTGTACCGTCCGGCAGCCCTTTTGTGCACGCGGATTCCTGAAAAGGGAGTGTGTCCCAAATCTGCTGTAATTTGATGAGGGAGGAAAATGAGGCAGGAGAACAGGCGGCAGGCGCGAAATAGTAGTCGGAGAAACCACACGGGAAAGCAATGGAGTACAGCGATGAAGAGAGACTTGCTTGAATCCCTGCGCGGCGGGGAGCAGCTCGCACTGCGCGAGCAGATTCTGCTGATTGCGCAGCTGAGCCTGCCGGCCATCCTGGCGCAGGTGTCGTCGATCGTGATGCAGTATATCGACGCCTCGATGGTGGGGCGCCTGGGCGCGGCGGATTCTGCGTCCATCGGCCTGATGTCGTCGAGCACCTGGCTCTTCGGCGGACTGTGCGCGGCGGTTGCCATGGGCTTCACTGTGCAGGTGGCCCAGCGGATCGGCGCGGGCGAGGTCAAAACGGCGCGCAATCTCATGAAGCAGGGTTTTCTGGCCTCCGTGAGCTTCGGCTTGCTGCTCGCGCTGGCGGGCGCGGCGGTGAGCACGGCGCTGCCGCGCTGGCTGGGCGGCGCCGAGGAGCTCTGCACCAACGCCTCGCGCTATTTCCTCGTCTATGCGCTGAGCCTGCCCTTTGTGCAGACGAACAACCTCTGCGGCGGCATGCTGCAGGCGAGCGGCAACATGCGCGTGCCGAGCCTTCTGCATGTGCTGATGTGCGCGCTCGATGTCGTGTTCAACCTGCTGCTCATCTTCCCGGAATCGCATGTCCTGGGCCTGCGTATCCCGGGCGCGGGCCTGGGCGTCATGGGCGCGGCGCTGGGCACGGCGCTCTCGCAGGCGGTGATCGCGCTGGTGATGGCGTTCTTCCTGCTGGCGCGCAGCCCGATGCTGCGGCTCAGGCGGAGCGAGAGGCTGCACTTTGAGGCGGAGGACTGGCGGCGCGGGCTGCACATCGCCGCTCCGCTGGGACTGGAGCGCGCGATCATGAGCGGCGCGCAGGTGGTCGCCACGAGCATCGTCGCGCCGCTGGGCACCATTGCCATCGCGGCCAACTCCTTCGCCGTGACGGCGGAGAGCCTGTGCTACATGCCGGGCTACGGCATCGCCGCCGCCGCGACGACGCTGATCGGCCAGAGCATCGGCGCGAAGCGGAAGGATTTGACGCGCCGTCTGGGCTGGCTGACGACCGGGATGGGCATTGCGATCATGTCGCTCAGCGGCGCGCTGATGTTTGTGGCCGCGCCGCTGATGATCGGCTTTTTGAGCCCGGATGCCGCGGTTATCGATCTGGGCGCGCGCGTGCTGCGCATCGAGGCCTTTGCCGAGCCGATGTTCGCCGCATCGATCGTCGCCTCCGGCGTGTTCCGCGGCGCGGGAGATACGCTCGCGGCCAGCCTGCTCAACTTTGTGAGCATGTGGTGCGTGCGTCTGCCCATCGCGGCGCTGCTCGCCCCGCGGGTTGGGCTGGTCGGCGTCTGGGTTGGCATGGCGGTGGAGCTCAGCGTGCGCGGCGTGCTGTTCCTCATCCGCCTGGCGGGCCGCAAGTGGGAGAAGACGATGCTCTGACAGGAAACCTCATCAAAAAAACGCCGCATCGGGATGAACCGGTGCGGTGCTTTTGTTTGAAAAAAATCAGTACGTCCAGCTCTCGACGCCGCGCAGCAGCTCGAGCTCGCGGACATCGCGGGCATCGGTGAAGGCGGAGCGGGAGAGCAGCGCGCCCGTGCGCCAGTAGAGCGGGAGATAGGGGATATCCAGAACGAACAGATCCTGAATCTCGCCCATGACGGACCTATAGTCGTCGGCGGAGACGCTGGAGCGCAGCTTCGTGATCAGGTCGTTCATCGTGTCGGAGCGGTAGCGCGTGTAGTTGCAGCTGCCTGTCGAGGCGATGGTGAAGCCGGGATCCGGGCTGACGTCGAAGTTGAAGGCGACGAGGGCGAGCGTATAGTCCGCGCTGCGCAGCTTGGTGAGCGTGTAGTCCCGCGTGCGGGTGGAGACGGTGACGGGAATGCCGACGGCGGCGAGCTGGTCGCGGATCTTGTTGGCGGCGTTGGTGCGCACCGTGGAGCCCGGCTCGTCATAGACGAGCAGATAGATCGTTGGGAAGCCGCTGCCGTCCTTGTAGCGCTTGCCGTCATCGGCCAGCTTCCAGCCGGCGCTGTCCAGCAGGGAGGCGGCCATCAGCGGATCGTAGATGTCGTTGATCGTCGATTCGTTGGAGAGCCAGGTGCCGGCAGGGATGGGCGTGTAGGCGACGGTCGCCATGCCCTGATAGACGGAGCTGATCAGCTCGCTGCGGTTGATCGCGTAGGAGATGGCGCGGCGGACGAGGTTTTCGCCGTTTTCGTCGCTCTTGAACAGGGAGTTGCTCCGGTTGATGAGCAGCACCTCGAGCTGCCTCGTGCGCGCGGAGAGAGAGAAGGAATTGAGCGAGTTCGAGTAGCGGGAGGCGTTGATCGAGCGCGTCATCGCGATGTCGACGTTCTGCAGGTCAAAGGCGTTGAGCGCCTTCTCACTGTCGGAATAGATGACGGCGCGGATGTTGCGGATCTGCGGCGTGCGCTTCCACCAGGAGGTGTTCGCGGTCAGCCAGATGCCGCTGCCCGCCTCATAGCCGTCGTACCGGTAGGGGCCGGTGCCGCTGGGCATGTCGTTGTTCACCTCGTTCCTGCACAGGATCGGGAAGGTGAAGGCGTAGAGCGAGCCGTAGCTGGCGCGGCGGAGCGTGAAGAGCAGCGTTCTGTCGTCCTCCGCTTGCCAGGACTTGAGGGAATAGAAGGTCGAGTAGTAGAGGCCGCGGTCTGCCAGGTCAAGCTCGGAATTGAGGTCTTCGTCAAAGCCGGAGAGCTCAAACATGGCGTCCAGCGTGGCGACGACGTCGGCGCTGGTGAGCTTCTGGCCGTTGTGGAAGGTCACGTCGTCGCGTAGCACGACGCGCAGCCGCCGGCCCTCGTTGGCGAATTCATAGGAATAGGCGAGCTCGGGCTGGGGCTGGTAGTTGTCGTCGAGCGTGAAGAGCCCCTCGTAGACCAGGTCGAGCACGCTGACGACGTCGCGCTGGTTGAGCTCCAGCGGGCGCAGCGCGACGTCGTCCGTCGCGACGATGGCGCAGCTCAGCGAGGTCGTGCCGGCGGCCAGAGAAAGGGCGGGCAGCATCAGCAGCAGAAAGAGAAACATGACGATGCGTTTTGAGGACATGAGCGCTCTCCTTTTGGGTCAGAGGGCCGGGGAAGGCTCCGGCGTGGGCTGGGGGAAATAGTACTTCTGATAGACGGCCTGTGCGCGCAGCACGCGAGAGGCATAGGCGGCGGTATCCTGGGTCGGAATGGTGTCGAGCGTGACGCCGTCGTGGCTGTAAAGCGGGTTGGAGAGCCAGCTGTCCACGTTGCCCTGTCCGGCGTGATAGGCGCAGATGATCTTGGTCGCGTCCCCGTCAAAGCGGCGGGAGAGATAGCCCAGATACCAGGTGCCGAAGCGGATGTTGACCTCCGGATCGTAGAGCCGGTCAAAGGAATAGCTCCCGTCGTCTTCGCCGAGCTTGTGGGCGATCCAGGCGGCGGTATCCTCCATGAGCTGCATCAGGCCGCGCGCGCCCAGGCGGCTCTCCGCCGCGGGATCAAAGCTCGATTCGCAGAGGATGACTGCGGAGACGAGCGCGGGATCCAGCTCCTGGGAGAGGGCATACTGCGTGATGAGGTCGGCGTAGTACAGCGGATGCTGCGCGCGCTCGGCGGCCTCGGCCTCCAGGCGGCGGCGCTCCTCCTGCGCGGCGAGGTAGCTGCGCGTGACGGCGACGGCGCCTGTCAGAAATGCCGTCAAAAGGAGCAGCAGAATGACGGCGCGCAGGGCCGGCGGAATGCGCTGCCAGAACCTGCCCGGTTCACCGGCTGGCTTGCGGGCCTGCGCCCTGCGCCGGGGCGCAGCGCCGGATGCGGGCTCCTGCGGGGCCTGCCGCCGTCTGCGCAGGGGAGCGGGAGAGGGCGGTGTGTTCATCGGGCACTCCTTTCATCGAGCTGCGAGAGCAGCGAATCGATCTGCCGGCGGGTCGCTTCGACCGGGCCGTTTGTGTCGATTACGGCGTCAGCGCGGCGGATTTTCTCCTCCTGGGACATCTGCGCATCGATGCGCGCGCAGGCCTCCTCCCGACTCAGGCCGTCCCGCTCGTGCAGGCGGAGGATCTGCGTCTCGCGGGAGGCGGTCACCACCCAGATCCGGTCGAACAGCGTCTCCATGCCGCACTCGAAGAGGAGCGGGATGTCGGCAAAGGCGATCGGCCCCGGGCAGGCGCAAAGCTCTCTTACGATCTGCTCCCGGATGCGCGGATGCAGCAGCGCGTTGAGGCGCTCGCGCTCACGTTCATCCGAGAAGACGAGCGAGGCCAGCGCGCGGCGGTCGAGCACATCGCCGCAAAACACGCGCTCGCCGAAGGCCTCGCGCAGTGCGGGCAGCGCCTCGCCGCCCGGCGCGGTCAGCGCGCGGGAGATGGCGTCGGCGTCGACGACGGGGAGGGAGAGCTCTCGCAGATAGGCGCTCACAGTGCTCTTCCCGCAGGCGATGGATCCGGTCAGACCGATTTTCATAGGCAGACTCCAGGCTGTGCCGGCAGGACGCCGGCAGCGTTTGAGGGGAAGCGGAACGGCTAGCGCAGGGGGCTGTCCCGCGGACATGGAAGGCGGATATGGCGGCGCGAACAAAAAGCGCGCGTAGGCCCATAGGGATGCGCCGGGGCCAGTAAATTGACGAAGCAGAGGGGCAAAACCCTGCCATACGGAACAAAGAGGAAGGTTTTACTTGGTGTCAAACCACGAATGGCCGGCGTGGACGTCCGCCAGAAGCGGCACGCGCAGGCTGGCGGCCTGCTCCATGCATGCCCGCAGGAGCGTCTCGACCTGCGCCTGCTCCTCAAGCGGGCTTTCGACAATCAGCTCGTCGTGTACCTGAAGGATGAGCCGGGCCTTGAGCCCTTCATCCTGAAGACGCTTGTGGACGGCGTTCATGGCGATCTTGATGATGTCTGCGGCGGCGCCCTGCACGGGCGTGTTCATCGCGGCGCGCTCGCCGAACTGGCGGCGGTTGTAGTTGGAGGAGCTTAGCTCCGGCAGCGGGCGGCGTCGTCCGTACATCGTGACGGAATAGCCCTCGGCCTTGCCCTGCGCGACGCAGGCGTCCATGAACTGGCGCACGGCGGGATAGCGGGCGAAGTAGCGCTCGATGAATTCCGAGGCCTCCTTGCGGGAGATGTGCAGGTTGCTGGCCAGGCCGAAATCGCTGATGCCATAGACGATGCCGAAGTTGACCGCCTTGGCGCTGGAGCGCATCTGCGGCGTGACCTCCTCAAGCGGCACGCCGTAGACCTCCGCGGCCGTGCGGGCGTGAATGTCCTGCCCGAGGGTGAAGGCCTCGCACATGGCCGCGTCGCCGGAAAGATGGGCCAGCAGGCGAAGCTCGATCTGCGAATAGTCGGCATCGACGAGCACGCAGCCGGGCCTGGCGATAAACGCGCGGCGGATCTCGCGGCCCATTTCCGTGCGCACGGGGATGTTCTGCAGGTTGGGCTCGCTGGAGGAGATGCGCCCGGTGGCGGCGATGGTCTGGTCAAACCAGGTGTGAATCCGTCCGTCGCGGCCCGTCAGCTTGAGCAGACCGTCGATGTAGGTGCTGTTCAGCTTGGAGACCTGGCGGTAGAGCAGGATCTTGTCGATCACGGGATGGAGCGGGGCCAGCTCCGCGAGCGTGTCCGCATCCGTGGAATAGCCGCGGGCGGTCTTCTTTTTGGCCGGAAGCCCCAGCCTCCCGAAGAGCACCTCGCCCAGCTGCTGCGGGCTGTTGAGGTTGAAGGGCGTGCCGCCGCACAGGTCAAAGATCTCCTCGCGCAGCTGCGCGATCTGTGTGTTGTATTGCGCGCCCAGGCGCGCAAGCTCGTCGCGGTCGACGAGGAAGCCCTCGCACTCCATGTCGTAGAGCGTATGAAGCAGCGGCAGCTCGATGTCGCGGTAGAGCGCGACCATCTCCTGCCGGCCAAGCTCGGCATAATCCGCGTCGAAGCGCTCAAAGAGCGCGGAGGCATTCTCCGGCGCCTCATATTTGCCGTTTTGCGGCGCGAGCAGATAGGCGACGATCAGGGAATCCTCAAAGGGCGCGGTCAGCTGCGCGCCCCAGGGGGCGATCGTTGTCTTGAGACGTTTGGCGTTCCAGAGGATGAGCGTCCGGCCTCCGCCAAGCAGCGGGGCGAGCATCGCAATGGCTGCCTGCGGATCCAGACCGCCGCCGAGCAGTCCCTGCGCAAACGGAACGGACGCGCGCAGGCCGCCGTCGGCGGCGAGTGTGATGCCCGCGTCGGTCATCATCAGCGCGACGCGCGCAGCGCTGGCCAGGCTGCCCAGCCAGCGCTGCAGGGTGGAATCGTCCGAAAGCTCCGCCTCCTCCTGCCAGACCGCAGCCGGCGCGGCCGGCTTCTGCGCGGGCGTACAGAGCTGGGCAAGGCGCGTCATCAGCGAGCGCAGATTCAGGCGCGCAAAGATCTCCATCGCGCCGGACATGTCCCCCAGGCGGCAGTCCTCGAGGGAGATGTCGTCAAGCGGGACGAAGCGCGTGATCGTCGCGATCTGCTTGCTCATCAGGCCGGAGGCCTGCCCCTCGATCATCCTTTCGCGCTGCTTGCCCTTGAGGTCGGCTGGCGCGTGGGCAAAGGCGTTTTCCAGCGTGCCGTATGCGGAAAGCAGCTTGACGGCGGTCTTTTCACCGATGCCCGGCACGCCGGGGATGTTGTCGCTCGCGTCGCCCATGAGCCCCTTGAGATCGGGAATCTGCGCGGGGGTAACGCCAAAGTCCTCGAGCACGCGCTCGGGCGTGTAGCGGACGACGTCGCTGACGCCGCGCTTGGTGTAGAGCACGCTCGACGTCTCGCTCACCAGCTGGAGCGAGTCACGGTCGCCCGTCACCAGCAGCGCGGGAATGCCCGCCTCCTCGCAGCGGCGCGCCATCGTGCCCAGAATGTCGTCCGCCTCGAAGGAGGGGCAGGTCAGCTGGCGGATGCCCATCGCCGTCAGGCATTCGCGCACGAGGTCAAACTGCGGGCGCAGCTCCGGCGCCGTCGGCTTTCTTCCGGCCTTGTATTCGGCATAGTCCTTGTGGCGGAAGGTGGGGCCGTGCATGTCGAAGGCGACGGCCAGATAGCGCGGCTGCTCGTCGCCGATGACCTTGAGGAGCATGGACAAAAAGCCGAAGACGGCATTGGTGTAGATGCCGTCCTCGTTGGTCAGCGGCGGCAGCGCGTGAAACGCGCGGTGCATCAGGCTGTTGCCGTCGACGATGACAAAGGTTTCGGGCATAGACGGGCCCTCCTTGCTGGCAGCGGTGCTGCGGATAGCCCTATCATATCACAAAGCGGGGAAAAATACAAATGCGCGCTTGCGCGCGCATCAGAGGGAAGCGGGGTCGTCGCAGCGGGCGATGGCCGCCACGGTTTCGTCGTAGACGCTCTGGAGCCGGGCAAAGGGCGCCGCCGCCGCGGGAAGCGCCTCCGGCTTTTCCTCGCGAAGGAGCGTACACAGGAGCGAGGCCTCCTCAAAGAGGGCGTCCAGGCCGAGCTGGGCGCAGAGCCCCTTGAGCGAGTGGGCGTGAAGATAGGCCGCCGGTGCGTCGCCTGCGCGCAGGGCTGCGGCGAGGGAACGCAGCGTGTCGTCCTGAGAAAACTGGCGCAGGAAGAGCAGGTAGAGCTCGCGGTCATTGCCGACGAGGGCCAGTCCCTGGCGGGTATTGATCAAGGGCGTTCGCGGAGCGTTCATGAGCAATCCTCCCATTCTAATAGCGGTCTGTGTCTCTAGCTTAACAAAATCCGGCGGAACAGGCAAGAAAAACCGTTCGACAAACGCTTTTTTCATGGATGCAGGCAGGAAAAGCGGAAACAGGCACGAAAAGAACATAGTTGTAGGGGTTTGCCCTTGCGAAAGGATGGTTCAATGAAGAGAAAGCGTTTGGCGGCGCTTGCGGCGCTGCTTGTCATCTGTCTGCTGGCCGGGGGCTGCGCAGCCCAGGAGGAAGCGGGCTTTTCCGTGGTTGCGTCGTTCTATCCGATGTACGTGCTCACGCAGAACGTCTGCGCGGGCATCGAGGGCGTCAGCGTGAGCAGCATGGCTGAACAGAGCGTCGGCTGCCTGCACGATTATCAGCTGCAGACCCGCGACATGGTGACGCTGGAGAGCGCCTCCGCGCTGGTCATCTGCGGCGGGGGCATGGAGCAGTTCATGGACAAGGTGTTCACCCTGCGCGAGGATCTGCCGGTCATCAACGCCAGCGAGGGCATTGAGCTGCTGCCCTCCGGCGAGGCACACGCGCATGAGCACGGGGAAGGGGACGACCACGACGGCGAGGTGATGAACGCGCACGTCTGGCTCGACCCGAAGCTGGCGATGGTTCAGGTGCAGAACATCGCAGACGGCCTTGCTCAGGCGGATCCCGCCCACGCGCGGGCCTATCAGGACAATGCGCAGGCGTATATCGCGCGCCTGACGGCTCTCGATGCGGAGCTTGCCGCGCAGCTCGCCCCGCTCTCGGGCAGCGAAATCATCACGTTCCACGAGGCGTTTGCCTATTTTGCGCAGGCATATGGCCTGGTGGTCGCCGGGACGATCGAGCACGAGGCGGGCGAGGAGCCGAGCACGCGGGAGATCGCGCAGACCTGCGACCTGGTTCGGGAGCTGGGCATTGCAGCGCTGTTCGTCGAGCCGCAGTATCCCCAGCGGGCAGCAGAGACCATCGCCCGGGAGACGGGCGCTGCGATCTACACGCTTGACCCGGTTGTCACGGGCGACGGCGCGGCGGACAGCTATGAGCGCATCATGCGGCAGAACGCCGCGACGCTGACGGAGGCGCTTGCCAGATGACGCAGAGCAAAATGACGCACGGCCACGCGCACTGTCCGCATCCCGTGCCCTGTCCGGAGAACGCGCCCTGCCGCCTGTGCCGCATCGAGGTGGACAAGCTCAGTGTCACGATGGGCAAGCAGGTGCTGCTCAAGGACGTGAGCCTGCACATCCACTGCGGGGAGCTGACAGCGCTCATCGGCACCAACGGCGCCGGCAAGACGACGCTGCTGCGGGCGCTGCTCGGGCAGGTCGAATACAAGGGAACGGTGCGCCACCTGACCAGCGACGGCAGGCCGGCGGCCGATCTGCGCACGGGCTATGTTCCCCAGCAGCTGGAGTTTGACCGCTCCTCCCCGGTGACGGTGATGGACTTTGTCGCGGCGGCGCTGACGCCGCGTGCGGTCTTCCTGGGTGTGAGCAAAAGGATGAAGGAAAAGGTCATGACGGCGCTGACGAGGACGCACTGCGAGCAGCTGGCTGCCCGCCCGCTCGGGGCGCTCTCGGGCGGCGAGCTGCAGCGTGTGCTGCTCGCGCTGGCGCTGACGCCGCAGCCGGACCTGCTGATCCTCGACGAGCCGGTCTCCGGCGTCGACCAGAACGGCCTGGAGGCGTTTTATCAGACGGTCGACGAGCTCAAGCACAAGAACCACATGGCCATTCTGCTCGTCTCCCACGACCTGGGCGTCGTGGAGCGCTATGCCGACCGCGTCGTGCTGATGCAGGGCACGGTGATCAAGCAGGGGTCGCCGGAGGTCGTCTTCGACTCGCCGGAGTTT
>SFHU01000129.1 GCA_004555535.1 Clostridiales bacterium | reverse complement strand
AGAAGGCGGTCACCGAAGAGAAGGCGGTCACCGAAGAGAAGACGGTCACCGAAGTGAAGCCGGTCACCGGAGAGGAAGAGACGGAGGAGACGGCAGGCGGCGGGCAGATGGATGCCGGAGAGATCGAAATCGCGGAAAATGGCGAACCGGAGGATCTGCTCTGAGCGAAGCGCGGATTGTGCGGGAAAAGTCGAAAATCACCTTGCAAAACCCTATGCGCCGTGCTAAAATGAAACGGGACAATCCCAAAGACTTTCCGGGAGGTGAAAAGTATGGCTTATCAGATTTCTGACGATTGCATCTCTTGCGGCGTCTGCGCTGGCAACTGCCCGGTGAGCGCGATCAGCGAGGGTGATGGCAAGTACGTGATCGATGCGGATACCTGCATCGACTGCGGCGCGTGCGCGGAGAACTGCCCGGTGGGCGCCCCGGCTCAGGCCTGAGTCTTGTGACTGCGGATGCATTCGGAGCTTTTCCGGGTGCATCTTTTTTTGCATGATCAGGCGGCACGGCGGGAGACCGTGAAGGACTGCCCGAAGCCGCCTTTTCAAATAAGAAACGACAGAGGAGGGATGGCATGTGAAAAAGCGCGCAGAGCGCCGGCGTTTGTCGCTGGGAACGCTGCTGATGCTGCTGCTGACGCTTGCCGTCCTGATTCTGTGCGGCGTGTTTCTGGCGATGATCGCCGGAAACGGCGCCGGCGCGCGCAGCGAGCTCTTCCTCTCCCTGCCGACAGGGGAGGAGAGGGCGCCGGAAGCACCGACGCCTGTGCCCGGAGCGCAGGAGATTGCGCCCGCACCGGCGCAGACGGCCTCCATAGCGGAGAGCACGCCGACGCCCGCGCCCGCCGTCTGCTCCTTTACACTCGCGGCGGGGGGAACGGTCTACGCCCCCAAGGCGATCCGGGAGAGCGCGATGGAGGGAAACGACCATTACGACTTCGAGCCCGTCTTCGCGGGGCTGGGGGACACGCTCAGCGCCGCCGATCTGGCCATCGTCACGCTCGAGACGACGACGGCCGGCGCGCAGAAGGGCTACGGAACCTACAACACCCCGCCGCAGATTCTCGACGCTCTGCGCGCTGTGGGCGCAGACCTCGTGTCGCTGGCGACGGAGCGGGCGCTCGACAAGGGCTATGACGGCCTGACACTGACGGTCGGCGAGCTGACGGCGCGCGGCCTGGCCAGCGCTGGCGTGTCGCTGGGCGGCGGTGCGCAGAATGGCAGCATCTTTGGCGTCAATGGCATCCAGGTGGCCGTGCTGGCCTACACCTACGGGCTCAGCGACGAGGGCAAGCAGCAGACCCGGGAGGCGGAGCGCGCGGCGGTCTGTTCAATCGACGAGCAGCGGATGGTCGACGATATCCGCCAGGCGCGCGCAGCGGGCGCGAACGTCGTCATCGTGCTGCCGCACTGGGGGACAAAAAACAAGCAGGAGACCCCGGCGGAGATCCGGCGGCTGGCCGTGACGCTGGCGGAGGCCGGCGCGGACATCATTTTGGGCACGCATCCCAACGTCGTGCTGGAGACGGAGCGACTGCGCGTGACGCGGGCGGACGGGCTTGACTATGAGACGGTGGTCTGCTATTCGCTGGGCAGTCTGCTGACGGACGCGCGCGCCGCGGAGAACACGGCAGGCATGATCGCGCACCTGTCCGTGACCTACGACCCGGCCGTCCGGCGCGCTACGCTGGGCGAGCTCGTCTGTACGCCGGTGTACATCGCGCGCGACCGGATGGACACGGCGACGGTGTACCGCGTCCTCGACACGGACAACATGGCCGCGCTGTCCGCGCTCAGCGCACAGGAACAGCGCGCGGCGCAGGAAGCTGCGCAGGCCGTGCGCGACATCACAGGACAATCCCAGAGGGAAGAAGAGGGCGAAGGATAAGCATGAACGCAAAACGCGCCGCGGATCGCGGCATCCAGGTCGGCACGCTGCCGAAGGGAAGGCTCAACAAGATCACCGACGTGCCGGGCGTCCGCGTGGGCCACGCGACCATCCGCGATGCGCGGCATCATACCGGCGTTACGGTCATTCTCCCCTGCGAAGACAACATGTTCAGAAGCAAGCTCACGGCGGCGTCGTTCGTCCTCAACGGCTTCGGCAAGACGCAGGGACTCGTTCAGGTGGACGAGCTGGGTACGTTGGAGACGCCGATTGCGCTGACCAACACGCTCAACGTGGGCATCGTCCACGACGCGATGGTCAGCTACATGGCCGCGCGGTGCCGGGAGGATCGGGTGGAGATGCACTCGATCAATCCTGTCGTCGGCGAATGCAACGACGCGACGCTCAACGCGATTGAGGACAGGCCCGTGACCGCTGCGCACGTGATGCAGGCGATTGCGGAGGCGGCGGAGGACTTTGACGAGGGCGACGTCGGCGCGGGCGCGGGCACGGTCTGCCACGGGCTCAAGGGCGGCATCGGCTCGGCCTCGCGCCTGCTGACGATTGCGGGGAAGACCTACACCCTCGGCGTCCTCGTGCAGAGCAACCACGGCTGCCTGGAGGAGCTGACCGTCTGCGGGCGGCGGCTGGGCGAGGAGATCCTCGCGAGAAGGAACGCCGCGCCGCAGGAGGAGCCCAATGACCGCGGGTCGATCATGATGATTGTCGCGACGGATCTGCCCGTCAGCGACCGCCAGCTCAGGCGGATCCTCAAGCGCTGCTCGGTCGGCCTCGCGCGCTGCGGCAGCTACTTCGGCCACGGCAGCGGCGATGTGATGATCGGCTTTTCGACGGCCAACCGGATGCCCCACGGCGGCATGCATCGCGTGCTGACGCAGCAGGTGGTCACGGAGCACTCGCTCGAGCTCGCCTTCCGCGCCATCGCCGAGGCGACGCAGGAGGCCGTGCTCAACTCGCTCTGCTGCGCGGACGATGTGACTGCGGAAAACGGCCGGGTCGTCGAGGCGATCGGGCGGTATCTGTAAGCGCAGAAGGACGTGCGCGGCTGGCCGGGAGCACAACACGGCAGCATGACAAACGAACAGGGATTCCCCGAATCGGGAAGACCGCGGTTTCCGGCAATCCATCCGCCGGGGGCCGCGTTTTTTTTCGTTCGGCGGCAAACGGAGGGACAAGGGCGCGCATATCTATAGAACGGACACAAACAGATGCAAAAGCTTCCTATATTCAGCCGGGCGTTTCCTGTACAATACAGATGCAGTCGGGAAACGGATGCAAGGCTTCAGCCCCTGCGGGGAGAACGCAGGATGGAAGGGAAGGCGCTTTGATCGCGGGTCTGACACGGGAATCCGCCAAGCGGGCCATTCTGGCATATACAGCAAAAGAGCCGGCGCCGTGCCGGGCTTGAAACGGGAAGGAAAAGGATACCATGAAGAGGAATACCGAAGAGAGAAGCACAAGGAAGCGCATGAGATCGCAGACCGCTGGGCGGTGGCTGCTCTTCTGGACGCTGTTTATCGGCTTCGGCGCCGTTGCCGGGGCGTGCGGGATGCTGATGGATCCCAGCGGCAGGGCGATGGGCATGGATGCCATGCTGCCGTATTTTCAGGTGATGCCGCTGGCAAAGTACCTGTATCAGGACTACGTGTTCCCCGGCATCGCGCTGCTGATCGTGAACGGGCTGACCAATCTGACGGCAGCAGTCCTGCTCCTGAAGAAAAAGCGGATTGGCGTCGTGCTGGGCGGGGTGTTCGGCGTCACGCTGATGCTGTGGATCTGCATCCAGTTTGTGATCTTTCCGCTGAATTTCATGTCGACGATCTACTTTGTGTTCGGCCTCTGCCAGGCCGTCACGGGGTATATGACGTGGGTGTTCTGCAGGCAGGAGGCGTTCCGCGCAGAGCTTTCGGATTATCCGAACATCGGGACGGACGGCACGCGCCTGGTGGTCTTCTTTTCGCGGATGGGCTATGTGAGGAAGCAGGCCTATGAGGCGGCCAACCGCACCGGCGCGCAGGTTTATGAAATTAGGGCGGCTGAGCGCACTGCGGGCACGGCGGGCTTCTGGTGGTGCGGACGGTTTGCCATGCACCGCTGGGCCATGCCCATCGAGCCCATTCCGGTTGACCTGACGGCCTATGAGCATGTGACGATCTGCACCCCGATCTGGGTGTTCTCTCTGGCCTCGCCCGTGCGGGCATTCTGCCGGCAGGCTGCCGGGCAGGTTCGCGAGGCCGACTACATCCTCGTCCACCACACCAAGGGGCGCTATGCATCCGTCGCGGCGGAAATGGACCGGCTGCTGGGCGTGACGCACACGTCGTGCGTCGACGTGCGCTGCCGCATGGGCGTCTTTGGAATCTGCTGACCGGGAGGGACAATCAATGGACAGGATCAATATGTTTCTTCGCGCGGCGACGCCGTGGATCGTTGTGGGTCTGCTGTATGCCGTGATGTTCACCATCAGAGCGGAGATGAAAAAGAAGGACGGGCAGAACGCGGATTGCGGCGCAGAGGGAATGAGCCTGGGCATCTGCCTGGGGCTTTGCCTCGAGGTATCCTTTGGAGACAACAGCGGCATGGGGATCGCGCTCGGCATGCTGATCGGGCTGGCTGTCGGCACCTGCATCCGCAAGGAGGAGGGTGACGAAGCCCATGACAGGGAGAAAGCGGAGCCGGAAGCGGGGAAAAGGCCGGAAGGGCTGATCCGCAGGGGCTGACCGGGGAGCCCGGCTCTCCCGGAACGGCGGGGATGGCTTCGGCGCTGCTTCAATACAAATAAAAAGGGAGCCCGGAGAACGAAATCCTCCGGGCTCCCTTTCCGGCTTTGCGGTGAGGAGAGCATCCCTGAAATGAGGAGTATGTGTTCACGGTCGTGCTGAGCGATCCGCAGAGCCCCATGACCGGGATGGCGGGCGACTATGCGGCGACGGCGGGATTTACGGGTTCATCAGCGGACATGTTCGGCGAGGGCAGGGGCGGCAGATGGGTCAGGGAGACGTCGCCACAGACGCTTCGGGATATCGTCAGGCCGCTCGTCCGGAACCATCTCGGGATGAGCGTTTTGGGACGCTTTCCTCCTATCTTTACGGCGATGAAATCATGGCGCTGCGGGGAGGCAGGCCCGTCGGGATGCCCTATTGCGGCGGCTATGCCTGCGGATACGCTCTCATCAGGCACTACCTGAAAAAGACGGGCGCGTCGGTTTATGAGGCGACGGTCACGCCGACCAGGGAAACCCTCCGGCGGGCGGAGGACTTCTGGGGGGAAGCGCATCGGTGTGTTCCGGGCAGGGGATGGGGAAGCGCCCGTTACCGTTTCTTTCTGTGCCGGACGGCCTCGCTGAGCAGGTATTCAATCTGCGCGTTGATGGAGCGGAAGTCGTCCTCCGCCCATGCGGCGATTTCATCCCAGAGGGACGGCGAGAGGCGAAGGAGCACCTGCTTCTTCGCCTTTTCTCTGTCCTTGACGGCCTTTTCCTTTTGCAGAATGGCGGCTTCCAGCTCGCTGATGCGGGCAAGGCGCGCCTCAAGCTGCGCCTCCCGCTCCCGGAGTTCGTTTTCGTTCAAGGAATCACCTCCCCCGGAGATCAGTAGAGGCTTCCGCTGTTGACGATGGGCTGCGCGTCCTTGTTGCCGCACAGGACGACCAGCAGGTTGGAGACCATCGCAGCCTTGCGCTCCTCGTCAAGCACGACGACCTCGTCCTCGCCGAGCTGGTCGATGGCCATCTTGACCATGCCGACCGCGCCCTCGACGATCTTCTGGCGCGCGGCGATGATGGCGGTCGCCTGCTGGCGCTGGAGCATGGCGGCGGCGATTTCGTCAGAATAGGCGAGTGTCGTGATGCGCACGTCCTCGATGATCAGGCCGGCATCCCGCACGCGCGCGGCGAGCTCCTGCTGCATGATTTCGGAGACCTCGCTGCTCGAGCCGCGCAGGGTCTTCTCGTCCGTGTCGTCCTCTATCGTGTCATAGGGGTAAAGGCGCGCGATGTTGCGGATGACGGAGTCGCACTGGATGGACAGGTACTGCTCAAAGTTCTCCACGGAGAAGACCGCGGCGGTCGGATTGTCGACGCGCCAGATGACGACGGAGCCGATGATGATCGGGTTGCCCAGCGCGTCGTTGACCTTCTGCTTGCGGTTGTCCAGCGTGCGCGTCTTCAGGGAGATCTTTTTGCTGGCGCGGGGGACGGAGGAAAACTCGATGCCATTGGCGCTCCTGCGCACGGCGGGCTCGGCGGCTTCACCGACGGCGGCAGTGGGCGCATTGGCCGCGGCGAAGGGATTGACGTGGTAGAAGCCGGGCTTTCGGAGCGTGCCGAAATACCTGCCAAAGAGCGTCAGCACGATGGCCTGGTTCGGGCCGACGACGCGGAAGCCCGCCATCATGATCGGAAAGACGACCATGCCGACGATGCCCACGCCCAGCAGCACGCCGCCGATGACATAAAACTCGCCGGCCAGGCGGATGCAGCCCAGCACAAAGCAGGCAATGGCGGCGAGCAGGCCGACGAGCACGACGGGCAGCACGGCAAAGCCGTTTGTATGCGGCGCGGTCTTTTCCTCGGGCAGCTGAACGATGCGGTTTTCCATGATGAAGCCTCCTTCTTGGAATTGCGTGATAGCTTTTTGATATCATGATGATACAACGGAAGCGTACAACTGTCAAGAGAAACCGAAAAAAAGCGGGGAAAAACTTCGCGTGATGTTCTCCCGGGCCGATTGCCAATCCCGACGGGCAATGATATAATAGAGCGAAATGTGTCGAAATACGGCGGAAAGTCAAGGAGATTGGGCATGCTCATCACGAGAAACAAAGAGGACATGCAGACGCTGGGGCAGGACAGCTTCAGCGCCAGCGTGCAGGGAAGCGCGCCCGCGCGGGAGAGCGCGCCGCGGCCCGGGGAGACGGGCGCGGCCTATGCGATGGCCGCGCGGCATGTGCTCGAGCTGGCGGACAACGGCGACGGAACGCTGACCGTCGTGCGCTGCATCGACAAGGCGGCGGACGATCTGGACATCCAGTTTGAGGCCGGCGGCTGCCCGGTGACGGCCATCGCCGCCCGGGCGTTCGAGGGCTGCACGGCGCTGCGGCGCGTGACGCTGCCGCAGGGCCTGAGGCAGATCGGCGAAATGGCCTTCTCCGGCTGCTCGCGCCTGAGCCGGCTGACGATTCCGGGGAGCGTCGTGCGGGTGGGCACGCTGGCGTTCGCCAAATGCAGCTTCCTGGAGCGCGTGCGCATCGAGCCGGGCGTGCAGGCGCTTGGCCCGTCGTGTTTTTCCAAGTGCTCCTCGCTGGAGCGGGTGGACATGCCCTCCAGCGTCGCGCAGTTCGGCGGGGGCGCGTTCTTCGGCTGCGGCAGGCAGCTCGTCATCCACGGCGCGGAGGATGCGCCGGCCCGGCAGTACGCGCAGCTCAACGGCATCGCCTACGATTCCGAGAGCTGGCGGGAGGATGAAGCGCTCATCCTGGAGGAGATGGAGGACGGCTCGCTGCGCGTGCTCGGCCCCCGGGAGGAGCGCCCGGTGCGCATCGAGATCCCCGGGGAGCTCTGCGGGCGGGCCGTCTGCGCGATCGCGCCCAAGGCGTTTTTCGCCTGCGGCACGCTCGAACAGCTCGTCATCGGCGGCAATGTCCGCACCATCGGGGAGAGCGCCTTCTTCGGCTGCCGCTCCATGGTCAGCGTCAACTTTGAGCGCGGGCTGGAGCGCGTCTGCGACAGCGCGTTCGCCGGCTGCGAAAGCCTGACGCAGGTGACCCTCCCCTGGGGAACGGGCAGCGTCGGGCGGATGGCGTTCTTTGGCTGCTCGCGGCTCTCGTTTGTCAAGATGCCCACGACGACGCGGGTCAGCGACCTGGCCTTTGACTGCTGCGCTCCGAATCTGCGCGTGTTCGGCGGCGTGAACGCCAGAAGGAGCCCCATGACGCGGTGAGCCCCATGGCCGCGCTGCGGCAGGGACGGCGAGGGAACAAGGCAACTGTACCACAAAGGACATAAAGATGAAGGGAAATCAGAGGATG
>SFHU01000128.1 GCA_004555535.1 Clostridiales bacterium | reverse complement strand
CACGGCAAGACGACCCTGACGGCGGCCATCACGATGGTGCTGTCCACCTTCGGCGAGGCGCAGGCGATGCGCTATGACGACATCGACAAGGCGCCGGAAGAGAAGGCCCGCGGCATCACGATCAACACCGCGCACGTCGAGTACGAGACGGCGAACCGCCACTACGCGCACGTCGACTGCCCCGGCCACGCCGACTACGTCAAGAACATGATCACCGGCGCCGCGCAGATGGACGGCGCGATCCTGGTCGTGTCCGCGCCGGACGGCCCGATGCCGCAGACCCGTGAGCACATCCTGCTCGCGCGTCAGGTTGGCGTTCACTACATCGTCGTGTTCATGAACAAGACGGATATGATGGACGACGAGGAGCTGCTCGAGCTGGTGGAGATGGAGATCCGCGAGCTGCTGAACTCCTATCAGTTCCCGGGCGACGACATTCCGATCATCCGCGGCTCCGCGCTCAAGGCGCTCGAGTACGTGCAGAATGGCGGCACCGATCCCAAGAACGCGCCGGAGTGCCAGTGCATCTTCGAGCTGATGGACGCTGTTGACAGCTACATTCCGGCTCCGGAGCGCGACACCGACAAGCCGTTCCTGATGCCTGTTGAGGACGTGTTCTCCATCACCGGCCGCGGCACCGTCGCGACTGGCCGTGTTGAGCGCGGTATCGTCAAGGTTTCCGACACCGTCGAGATCGTCGGCCTGCAGGAGAAGCCCCGCAGCACCGTCGTCACCGGCGTCGAGATGTTCCGCAAGCTGCTCGACTTCGCCGAGGCGGGCGACAACATCGGCGTGCTGCTGCGCGGCATCCAGCGCAACGAGGTGGAGCGCGGCCAGGTTCTGTGCAAGCCGGGCACCATCCATCCGCACACCCACTACATGGGCCAGGTGTACGTGCTGACGAAGGAGGAGGGCGGCCGTCATACGCCGTTCTTCAAGGAGGGCGTTGAGATGGTCATGCCGGGCGACAACGTCGACATGGAGTGCACGCTGATCACCCCGATCGCCATGGAGGAGAAGCTGCGCTTCGCTATCCGCGAGGGCGGCCGCACCGTCGGCTCCGGCGTCGTCACCAAGATCATTGAGTGATACGCTTCGGGCGCTCAGAAATGAACAGAGAGGGAGTCTCCTTGCGGGGGCTCCCTTTTTTTCGCCCGGAAATGGCTCCGCGGCCGCCTGCTGGCCGCTTTTTGCTTGCCAAAACCCGATAAATGGAATACAATGGGAGCATGAAAATGCGGAGGTATGCCCTTTCGCGTTTTTGGAAAAATTGAGTGAAATCAGAGGAAACGAGGCTAGCAAACCATGAGCAGGCTCTCCTATATGCTAAGGCGCGCCGCGAAGATGGACTATCGCGCGATGCTCAAGACTGCCAATATGCTGCATCAAAAGACCGGCAAGAGCCGCGTGTGGCTGATGGCGGACATGGCCAAATGCGCGGCGAAGTACAACGCGGGCTACATTGACTACAAGATCGCGGAGATGTATCGCCTGAGTGATGCGCAGCGCGCGACGCAGATCACGCGCGGCATCTCCAACAGCATCGTCGCGCGGATGAACGACAAGAAATTCTGGCATTTCTTCGACAACAAGACCGAATTCAACGAGCTCTTCCGCGACCAGGTCAGGCGCGAATGGCTGAACCTGACGACGGCGGACGAGGCGCGCTTCGCCGCCTTTTTGCAGGGGCGCGGCGATATCATCTGCAAGCCCATCGACGGCTCCAGCGGACAGGGCATCCTCAAGTGCACGCCGGAGGACTACGCCGATCCCGCGGCGCTCTACGCGCGCCTCAAGGCGGCCGGCATCGGCATCGTGGAGGACAAGGTCATCCAGCATCCGGATATCGCCGCGCTCTGCCCCACGTCGGTCAATACGATCCGCGTCGCGACGCTGCTGGGCGATAAGAAGGAGGGCATCGTTTACGCCTATATCCGCATTGGCAACGGCAAGGTCATGGACAACGTCGACTGCGGCGGCATGGCCGCGCCCGTCGACCTGGAGAGCGGCGTCATCAGCGGCGTCGGTGCGAACAAGGCCGGCGAGGCATTCGAGTTCCATCCGATGACGAATACGCACATCCCCGGCACAAAGATCCCCTACTGGGATGAGGTCAAAGCGATGTGCCTTGACGCGATGCACGTCGTGCCGCAGGTGCGCTTCGTCGCCTGGGATGTGGCGATCACGCCCGAGGGGCCTGTGTTCATCGAGGGCAACTCCTTCCCGAGCCACGCGATTCCGCAGTTCGCCGCGCATTTCCCGGATGGCATCGGTATCCTGCCCCGGTTTGAGGAGTTCATCGACCTATGATCTGCTCCCTTTGCCCGCGGCGCTGCGGCGCGGCGCGCACAGAGACGGCGGGCAGCGGCGTCTGCGGCGAGGGCACGCTGCCTAGAATCGCCCGCGCGGCGCTGCACCGCTGGGAGGAGCCCTGCATCAGCGGCACGAGGGGCAGCGGCGCCGTGTTCTTCTCCGGCTGCGCGCTGCGCTGCGCGTTCTGCCAGAATGAGGCGATCAGCCGCGGCGGATGCGGCGAAGCCGTCAGCATCCGGCGGCTGGCGGATATCTTCCGCGAGCTTGAGGAGCAGGGCGCGCACAACATCAACCTCGTCACGGCGGCGCACTTCATCCCCGCCGTGCTGGACGCGCTGGAGCTGTACAGGCCGGGGATTCCGCTGGTCTATAACTCGAGCGGCTACGAGAGCATGGAGACGCTGCGCCTGCTTGACGGCGTGATCGACGTCTACCTGCCCGACTATAAATACATCGACCCTGCGATGGCGAGGCTGCTCTCCGGCGCGGCGAATTATCCCGACGTTGCCTGGGCGGCGATTACCGAGATGTGCCGCCAGACCGGCAAGGCCGTCTATGACGATCAGGGCATGATGACGCGCGGCACGCTCATCCGGCACCTGCTGCTGCCCGGGCTGACGGGCGACGCTATGCGCATCCTCACGAGAATCCGCGATGAGCTGCCGGATACGCCGGTCTCGCTGATGGGCCAGTATGTGCCCTGCGGGCGGGCGAGGGACATCCCCGGCATGAACCGGCGCGTCACGAAGCGGGAATATGACCGCGTGAAGGCGCACATGCAGATGATCGGGCTCGACGGCTACCGGCAGGAGCTGGAGGCGGCCTCGGGCGAATACGTTCCCGATTTCGACCTCAGCGGCGTCAACGCATCAAGCTGAATTTATCGCGCGAAGCGAAGAAGGGTCAAGGGATGAAATCCCTTGCGGGGTCCGGGGCAGAGCCCCGGGCAGGTCATAGGGCGGCCGCCCTATCGTACCCCCTGAAATCATCAGGAATAAAGGCAGTCTCAGAGCAGGCTGCGCAGCAGCCTACGATTGAGATGGGTTCCTTTCTACAAAGCCGGTCTTAGCGGCGCGCACTGCAAACAGAATTGATCGTACAACATCCGCCATATCCTATCGGCACGACATCAAAAAACAGAGGAAAAGGAGAGGGAACCACATGTTTACGGCGACAAAGGGCATTCTGAAGGAGTACGGCTATGAGGTGGTGACGCTGGCGGGCGCGGGCCACGAGGTGCAGATTCTGCCTGTCAACGGCTTCAACCTCTTTGCCTGGACGTTCGAGGGACAGGAGCTCCTCATGAAGCCTGCCGACCTGACGGCATTCGGCAGTAAATACGGCATGCCGATCCTCTATCCTACGCCCAACCGCATCAAGGACGCGACCTATACCTGGCAGGGGAAGACCTATGTCATGACCAAGCGCGGGCAGAAGATCCTGCGCCACGGCCTGGTCATGGACGAGCCCTTCACGGTCACGCGACTTGAGGTGGACGAAAGCAGCGCGCTGTGCGAGGCGGAGATCGCGCTGCGAGAGGGCGACGCGCTCACGGAGGGCTATCCCTTCCCGAGCACGCTGACCGTCCGCTATACGCTGACGGCGAGGGGCGTTCACATGGACCTGAGCGTGCGCAACGACGGCAGGGAGGCGCTGCCCTTCGGCGTCGCTGTCCATCCGTATTTCTCCAAGCGCGGCGACGCGAACCGCGTGTTCATCAAGGTGCCGTGCAGAAGGATTTATGAGACCGACGACGCGCTCATCCCCACCGGCAGGATCGTGCCGGCCGGGGAGGACAAGGCCATCGCCGACGACTTCCGCAGCGTCGAGAGCCTCTATCTGGATACCGTCTACCGCGGCATGACGCAGGACCTGGAATCGCAGGTTCAGTATGAGGACGTCGTGCTGCATATCCGCGCCTCCGACTGCTTCCGCAACGCGGTCGTCTTCACGCCGCACGACCGCCCCGGCTTCTGCATCGAGCCGCAGACCAACGCGACCAACTGCATCAACCTGCACGCGCAGGGGCTCATCGACGAGAGCGGCCTGATGGTGCTCCCGGCGGGACAGACGTTCGCCTGCTTCGTCGATTACAGCGTGACCAAGCGCTGACGCGCCGGGGAGGCGGGCTGCCGCAGGGAGACAGGCACGCGGGCCCGCCTTCGATTTTTCTTGTAAAAATCAGGAAAAATCGTGAAGAAAATAACTTGTTTCCGCCTGCCGCCGGGGGAATTGACATGCACGGAATTTCAGGGTACAATCTTGCTGTTTCATGAAGAAAACCGTGTGAGGGAGGAAACCTGATGAGGAAGACCAAAATCGTCTGCACGCTCGGCCCTGCCAGCGACAGCGAGGAGATGATCTCCAAGCTGATGGACGCGGGCATGAATGTCTGCCGTTTGAATATGTCCCACGGAAGCTATGAGGAGCAGGGGGCGCGCATCGCGCGCATCAAGCGCCTGCGCGAGGAGAAGGGCATCCCGGTCGCGATCCTGCTGGATACGAAGGGCCCGGAGGTGCGCACCAAGACCGTCGAGGGCGGCAAGGTGACGCTGGAGGCTGGCTCCGAATTCATCCTGACCAGCCGCGAGATCGAGGGCGACGCCCATCAGGTCTCCATCACCTATCCGAAGATGGTCGAGCTGGTGAAGCCCGGCACGCGCGTGCTCATCGACGACGGCCTGCTGGCGATGGAGGTCGTGCGCATCGAAAACGGCACCGACATCGTCTGCAGCGTGACCAACGGCGGTGTTCTGGGCAGCCGCAAGGGCATCTCCGTGCCCGATGTCGATTTGCAGATGCCCTCCATCGGCGAGAAGGACCGCAGCGACATCCTCTTTGGCATCGAGCAGGGCATCGACCTGATCGCCGCCTCGTTTGTCTGCCGGCCCAGCGACGTGCTGACCATCCGCAAGCTCTGCGCGGACAACGGCGGCAGCCACGTGCAGATCTTCTCCAAGATCGAAAACCGCATGGGCGTGGACAACTTCGACGAGATCCTCAAGGTTTCCGACGGCATCATGGTCGCGCGCGGCGACCTGGGCGTCGAGGTCGACATGGAAGAGGTGCCCGTGCTGCAGAAGCAGTTCATCCACAAGTGCAACGTCGCGGCGAAGCCCGTCATCACGGCGACGCAGATGCTCGACTCGATGATTCGCAATCCGCGCCCGACGCGTGCCGAGGCGAGCGACGTCGCCAACGCCATCATCGACGGCACCGACGCGATCATGCTCTCCGGCGAGACCGCCGCGGGCAAATACCCGATTGAGGCCGTCAACACGATGGTGCGCATCGCCTCCTTCATCGAGGCGAGCGGCCTGCGCAAGGACGGGGAGACCATCGAGCACGACGTCGTCAAGGCCTCGCCGATGCGCACCGTCGCCAACGCGGTCTCCTACGCCTGCTGCGCGATGGCGGAGGACCTGGAGGCCGCCGCGATCATCACGCCGAGCAACTCCGGCACGACCGCGCGCATGGTCGCGCGCTTCCATCCCGGCTGCCCGATCATCGCGCCGACGACCAGCGAGCACACCTTCCATCAGCTCGGCCTGTGCTACGGCGTCGTCCCGGCGCGCATGGAGATGAGCGCCAACACGGACGAGATGATCAGCACGGCGGTCGAGGTGGCGCATGCCTCCGGCATGGTCAAGACGGGCGACGTCGTGATCGTCGCCGCCGGCGTGCCCACGGGCGTCTCCGGCACGACCAACCTGATCAAGGCGCATATCGTGGGCAATGTGCTGCTGCGCGGCAAGGGCATCGGCGCGGGCAGCGCGAGCGGCAAGGTCTGCAACGTCAACACGCTCAGCGACCTGGAGAGCACCTTCAAGGACGGTCAGATTATCGTCACGAAGATGACCACCAGCGACATGCTGCCCTACCTGCGCAAGGCGTCGGCCGTCGTCGTGGAGAGCACGGACGAGAACTGCCACGCCGCCGTCGCCTGCCAGGCGCTGGGCATCCCGCTGTTCATGGACAGGACGTATCAGGCCGTGCACATGCTCAAGAGCGGCATGTTCGTCACGGTGGACGCCGATCAGGGGTTCATCTTCAACGGCATGGTGTAAAAAGCTTTACCGGCTCCTCCCTTCTGAGAAGGGCCTCGGACAGTCGGCAAAGGGGTTTTCTCTCCCCGAAAGGGGAGAGAAAGCATTCAATCATTCCCTGAAGGCAAATCATGGAATAAAAAAGCTTTGCTTATGTCGGCAAGCCACGGCTCTTCCCTTCGGGGAGGGGCCTTTTTGTGCTGTCGGCGGGCGGCGATGACATTTCACACGCCAAAATTCAGTTTTTGTCCATTTCCCCTTGCCTCCGGCACATAAAACGGGTATGATGAACATACCCTGAGGGCGATATGCCCTGAGGCGATGGAGGCTTTTATGTTCTATTATTACGATCCGACCTATCTGCTGCTGATCCCCGGGCTGATCCTCGCGCTGTACGCGCAGCTTAAGGTCAGCTCGACGTATGCCCGCTACAAGAAGGTGCATTCCGGCACGGGGCTGACCGGCGCGCAGATCGCCCGGCAGATTCTCGATACGAACGGCTGCGGCAGCGTGCGCATTGAGCGCGTGCCCGGCAGCCTGACCGACCACTACGACCCCGAGAACGGCGTGCTCCGCCTGTCGGAGGAGGTCTATGCCTCCCGCTCCATCGCGGCGCTGGGCGTCGCGGCGCATGAGGCGGGCCACGCGATTCAGGACGCGACCGACTATGGCCCCATGCGCATCCGCGCGACGCTGGTGCCGGTGGCGAATATCGGCTCGAGCGCGGCGATTCCGCTGTTTATGCTGGGGCTGATCTTCTCCTGGGAGCCACTGCTCAAGATCGGCATCCTCTGCTTCTCGCTGGCCGTGCTGTTCTACGTGGTGACGCTGCCGGTCGAGTTCAACGCGTCGGGCCGGGCCGTGGCGCTGCTCTCCTCCGGCTACCTGCCGGATGACGAGGTGAAGGGCGTCAAAAAGGTGCTCTCCGCCGCGGCGCTGACGTATGTGGCGGCGGCGCTCCAGGCGATTTTGCAGCTGCTGCGGCTCGTGCTGCTGGCAAATAGCCGCCGTCGGGACGACTGAGCGCCCGAAAACGCATCCGGGCAGAAGGGAGGCGCCGCCCGTGTCCTATTCATCGCAGACCAAGGAGGAGCTCTGCCGCTTTGAGCCGGACAGCGTCTGCTGCCTGCTTGCGGAGCTGAGCGGGATCGTCTCGGCGGCGGGCTCGGTCATCTATCGCGGCGGCGGCGAGAAGCGGCTTTCCGTCGAGACGGAGAACAGCGCAGTCGCCCGGCGCGCCTTCCGCCTGCTGCAGGAGGTCTTTGACGTGCAGCCGGAGCTGGTGACGCTGCACCGCGCGCGCCTGGGCGGGAGAAACGCCTACCGCGTCGAGCTTGAGGGCGAGGACGCCTCCTTCGTGCTGGAGGGCTGCGGCATCGAGCTTTCGCAGCGGCGCGGCGTGCCCCGGGAGATCACCGTGCGCAAGTGCTGCCGGATGGCGTTTCTGCGCGGCGTGTTTCTCGCCTGCGGCTCCGTGACCGATCCCGAGAAGGAATATCACCTGGAGTTCGCGCTGGAGGACGAGGCGTTCGCCGCTGCGCTGCAGCGGCTGATCGGCCGCTTTGACCTGAATGCGCACACGATCACGCGCCGGCAGACGACCATCGTCTACCTCAAGGGGCAGAGCGAGATCACGGACATGCTCAGCATCCTGGGCGCGCAGACGGCGCGCTTTGCGATGGAGGACGCCTACATCCGCAAGGAGCTGCGCAACAACGCCAACCGCGCCGTCAACTGCGACAGCGCGAACGTGCAGCGCGCCGTGACGGCGGCCTCGCGGCAGACGCAGGCGATCGAGCGGGTGCTCGCTGCGATGGGCGAGCAGAGCCTGCCGCCGGCGCTTCTGCAGACGGCGAA
Source organism: Clostridiales bacterium (assembly GCA_004555535.1). Taxonomy (GTDB): domain Bacteria; phylum Bacillota; class Clostridia; order Christensenellales; family Aristaeellaceae; genus Ventricola. Next base: position 800 of record SFHU01000128.1, on the reverse strand, counting down.
GATGCGCCTGGCGTATCCGGAGGTGTCGCTGGAGGAGCTGGGCAGGCTGCTCGACCCGCCGGTGGGCAAGAGCGGCGTCAACCACAGGCTGCGCAGGCTGGAGGCCATGGCGCAGGAGATCGAAGAGGAGGAGGCACGCGCATGGAGCTGACGGTTCGGGCACATCTTGACAGCATGATGACGGCGCGGCGCGCGGCGGACATCGCCGAGAGGATGAAGCGGTTTGACGCGCGCGTGCTGCTGTGCCGGCAGAACATCACGGTCAACGCGAAATCGCTGATGGGCGTGGTGACGCTCGGGCTGCACGACGACATGGCGGTCACCATCCGCGCCGAGGGCCCGGACGAGGCGCAGGCCGTTCGCGAGATGGCGGCGCTGCTGGGCGCCTGAGCGCGAAGAAAAGCGCGGCGGCTCTTGACTTTCGTGCGCGCTTTGCTTATAATAACGACGATATCCGGCGAAGACGGGGAAAGCGGAGCATTTCCTTCTCAAGAGAGCGCGGCCGGGGCTGAAAGCCGCGCGGAGGGAATGCTCAACGGCTCCGGCCCCCATCAGCCGCGGCGCCAAGAACGCCGCCGACTGCCCGCGTTAAGGGCTTGAGGTGGGCATGTATATGCCAAGCCGGGTGGTACCGCGAAGCGCCGCTTCGTCCCAGGTGTGGGACGGGGCGTTTTTTTGTGGGCGGATCTTGTTTTGCAGCCAAAAGTCTGAGAACTTGCGCGAAGCGATGAAGGGAGTCTGAGGGATGAAATCCCTCAGGCGGGTTTTAGGGCGGCAGCCCTAACGTTTTAAGGAAGATC
>SFHU01000020.1 GCA_004555535.1 Clostridiales bacterium | reverse complement strand
CATCTCCATCGGCCAGCGCGGCGAATCCGGGCGCGCGACGACGCTGATGATCTCCGGCAAGGAGGTCTCCGCGCCGGCCTTCCGCATTGCCATCGGGTCGACGAAGATGCGCTCCTGCCTGATCGAGAGCCTCCGGCTCAGCGACGGCCAGGTCGTCATGAGCGGCAAGGGCTACGGCCACGGCGTGGGCATGAGCCAGTGGGGCGCCTATGCGATGGCCAAACAGGGGAGCAGCGCGGAGGAGATCGTGACGCACTACTTCGCGGGCGTGACGCTCGACCAGGCCTGGCAGTAAAAAGGGAAACGCAAGGCATTCCCCGGCGGAAGGGAAAACCGGCCGCAGGGGAATTTTTGGCTTGTACGGATCAGCTCCAGCAACCGGCATCATGCCGGTTTGGCAGGCAAAGCGCATAAGTCCTCCGCTTTTTGGCGCTTTGGAGGGAAAATGTACTTGACTTCATCATTGACTGTGAAGTATACTATAATCGCTTTCGCATGGAACAATGCGCCGCGCAGGCGGCGCAGCCCGCAGGGGCTCACATCAATTTTCAATCTTTCATCATAAGGAGTGTGTTCACTATGGCATCGTCTGTCAGAACGTATCAGCCCAAGAAGCGCCAGCGCGCGAAGGTGCATGGCTTCCGTGCCCGCATGGCTACCAAGAACGGCCGCAAGGTCCTTGCCCGCCGCCGCGCCCGCGGCCGCGCGAAGCTGACCGTTTCCAATCCGGTCTGATGACAGGCCCGGGGGTCCGCCCCGGCGCACGCATCAGTCTCCGCCAATCCGGCGGAACCCGCCCCTTCGCCGCGCGCGCAGGGGCGTTCGGTCCGGCCCGGCAAAGACCGGGAGCGGGCCTTTTTCTTTAGCTTTAAGGGGAGCGATTTCGTCTTGCAGAGAAGGTACAGCCTCAAAAAGAACGCGCAGTTCAAATACGTCCACCGGCGCGGCACCTCGGGCGGCTCGCATGAGCTCGTCCTTCTGTATGTGCGCGCCAATACCCTCAAGGTGGGGTTCTCGGTGGGCAAGAAGCTCGGCTGCGCCGTCGAGCGCAACCGCGTCAAGCGCCGCCTCCGCGCGGCGGTCGCCCCCCTGCTGCCCCGGATGAAGCAGGGGCTGTATGTCTTCATTGCCCGCCAGCCGGCTGCACAGGCTGATTTTGACAGGCTGTGCCGTTCCATGCAGAGTCTGCTGCGCAGGCAAAACCTCTTGCTGAAGGCGGAGCCACAGGAGAAGGAAGAGGGCGCATCTCCTCATGATTAAGCGCCTCTTTCTCGCCATGATCCGGTTTTACCAGCGCTGCATCAGCCCGATGCACGCGCCCTGCTGCCGCTTTACGCCGACATGCTCCCAGTACGCGCTTGAGGCGATCACCAAATATGGCGCGCTCAAGGGCGGCTACCTCGCCGTGCGGCGCATTATGCGCTGCCATCCCTTCTACAAGGGAGATCCCTATGACCCCGTACCCTGACGAAAGCGCCGGGTGCGCGGGCGGCTGAACGGAATCCGCCGCGAGGGCGGATGAAACAAGAGCATTCCCAAAACGAATAAGGAGGACGCCGGGTCCATGAGTTTTCTCAATTCGCTGCTGCTGACCATCATGAAGGCGCTGCATTCGTTCATCAACAACTATGCGCTGACGATCATCGTCTTCACCATCCTCATCAAGCTGGTGGTCATGCCGCTCAACCTGAAGAGCCGCCGCTCGACCATGCGCATGGCGAGCGTCCAGCCCAAGATGCAGGCGCTTCAGGAAAAATACAAGGATGACCAGGAAAAGCTCAACCAGAAGCTCCAGGAGCTCTACCGCAAGGAGGGTGTCAGCCCGATGGGCGGCTGCCTGCCGATGATCATCTCGATGGTCATCCTCTTTGCGATGTTCTACGCGCTGCGCACGTTCGCCAACGAGCAGCTCGTCACGCAGTTCCTCACCTTCTACCATCATCCGGACATCGATCCGCACACACTGACGGATTCCTTCTTCTGGATCCGCAACCTCTGGATGCCGGACACGCCGTTTGCCACGTTCATGCCGGACATCTCCTCGCTCCAGCTGGTGGATTACCAGGTCTGGAACGACGTGAGCGCGAAGCTCGCCGCCGCGGGCACCATTCCGGAGGCGCTTAGCTTCGTCGACCGCAACGCGATGATGGCCTATATCACCGACGTCGTCACGCCGTTCGTCTCCTCCGAGGCCTACGCGCCGTATATCGCGCCCGTCACCGGCCTGGGCAACCTGAGCCTGCTCGGCCTGATCCGCTTCTCCATCTACAAGGAGGGCAACGGCTGGTTCATCCTGCCGATCCTCTCCGTCGTCTCCCAGATCTTCATGCAGAAGCTGACGATGAAGGCCCAGCCGATGGATCCCTCCCAGGCCGGCTCTCAGAAGACCATGATCTGGGTCATGACCTTCATGTCCCTCTACTTCTGCGCCAGCTACAACTCCGCGTTCGCCCTTTACTGGGTCGCATCCAACATCTACGCCATCGTCGAGCAGATCGGCTTCAACAAGTATTTTGAGCTGCAGGACCGCAAGGCTGCCAAAGCAGAGGAGGTTGGCATCTGATGAGGAGCCAGGAATTCACCGGAAAAACCACGCAGGAAGCCATTGACGCCGGCCTCGCCGCGCTGGGCGTCACCATCGCGGACGTCCATGTGGACGTGCTGCAGGAGGGTGCGAAGGGCCTCTTCGGCCTCTTTGGCAGCAAGCCCGCGCGCGTCCGCCTGACCGTCATGGAGGACGAGCGCGAGGACGACCACGGCCTGAGCGACCTGCTGGGCAGCTTCAGCCTGGGCGACACGCAGCCGCGCAAGAAGCCGCAGCAGCGCCCCGCGCCGAAGGCGGAGGCGAAGCCCGCGCCCAAGGCGGAGGCGAAGCCCGCGCCCAAGGCGGAGGCGAAGCCCGCGCCCAAGACAGAGGCAAAGCCCGCGCCCAAGGCGGAAGCAAAGCCCGCGCCGAAGGCCGAGGCGCAGCCTGCGCCGAAAGCGGAAGCAAAGCCCGCGCCGAAGGCCGAGGCGCAGCCTGCCGCCGAGCCGGCCGCGCAGGCCGCCGCGCCCAAGCCCAGGAATCCGCGCCCGCCGCGCCCGCCCAAGCCGCGTGCGCCCAAGCCGGAAGCGCAGCCCAAAGAGGCCGCCGGGACGCTCGAGCAGGCCATCGAGGAGCGCGAGAACGCGCCGATGATCCCGGCGCAGCCGTTTGAGCCGACCGAGCCGCCCGTCATGCACGACGAGAGCACGCCCGCGGGCCGCGCGCAGCGCTTCCTGCTGGATGTCACCGCGCGCATGGGCGTCAAGGTCGACGTCTACGTCGACGCGGGCAAGGAGGACAGCCTCTATATCCACATGATCGGCGACACGCTCGGCATCCTCATCGGCCGCCGCGGCGAGACGCTCGACGCGCTGCAGTACCTGACGAGCCTGCAGGTCAACAAGGGCCGCGAGGGCTACATCCGCGTGACGCTGGACACCGAAAACTACCGCGCCAAGCGTGAGGACAGCCTGCGCCGTCTCGCGCAGCGCATGGCCAACCGCGCGCAGAAGACCGGCCGCAGCGTCGTGCTCGAGCCGATGAATCCCTACGAGCGTCGCGTGCTGCACACCGCGCTGCAGAATCATCCGGCTGTGACCACCCATTCCGAGGGCGAGGAGCCGAACCGCCGCGTGGTCATCATGCTGCGCAGCCAGCCCGAGCGCGCCGCGCAGGGCGGCAAGCCCGCCGCCGAGGGCAAGGGCGACAAGCCCGCGGGCGCGCGCAAGAGCAGAAACCGCCGCCGCGGCAGACGGCATGCCCCTGCTGCCGGCGCGCCGGCGCAGGAAGCCCAGGCCGCCCCGCAGGAGGCCGCTCCGCAGGAGCCCGCGCCGCAGGAGCCCGCGCCGCAGGAGCCCGCGCCGCAGCAGGTGAATGAGGAAGCCTGAGCCTTCCCCATCCGGGAGGAGGATAAAAGCATCCGGGGCAGGGAGACAGGGTTCTCCCGCCCCTTTTTTCGGCTCTGGCTGCCGCAAGAGAAAGGAGCTCCTCATGATGGAACGAATTGAGCGCCGGATCCGGGCTCTGCTGCTGAGCTTGGCCTCCAACGTGGGGCTGTACGCCCTGGCGTCCTTCCTGTTCATGGGCGTGCTGATCACGAGCCCCCTGCGCTGGGTTCAGGATCAGGTGCAGAACTACTTCAGCTTCATCCTCATCCCCTGGGGCATGGCGCTGTGCCTGCTGCGGCTCATCCGCCGCCAGCAGCTGGCGGGGTCCGTCGGAGCGGATGTGCGCGTGCTGTTCGTGCTGCTTGTGTGGATCGTCGTGCCCTTTGCCTACCGCTTCGGCCTGACGTACAACAACATCAACAGCTGGTGCGGCTACGCGATCGTCTTCTTTGGGATTTACGCGCTGCTGAGGGAGGATGCGCCCGAGCGGCGGGGCCGCATGCTCGACTGGGCCGGCGGCGCCTTCTGCGTGTTCTCGCTGCTCTATGGCGCGGCGCTGCTCTACTGCGCCGTCACCGTGCAGACCTTCGCCGCCGACCAGGGCGATTACGGCTTCGGCTTTTACAAGAACATGTTCCTCTGCGGCGGCATCCACTACAACACGACGGCCATGGTGGCGCTCTCCGCGATGTTCATGAGCCTGTCCGGCACGGCGCGCAGAAAGCACCTGCCCGCGAGGTTCGTGCATCTGCTTGCCGCGCTGATGATGGCCGTCGTCGTCGTGCTCACGCAGAGCCGCACGGCGCGCTACGCGATGATCGCCGCGCTGGCTGCGGGCGCGCTGAGCGTCGTGATGGGCCATGTTCGCGCCCGCCTGCCGGTGCGCCTGCTCTGCGGGCTGCTCGCCGCCGCGCTGACAGCCGTCATCTGCTACGCGGGCACGTCGCTGCTCAGCGGCGCGGCGCTTGAGCACTACATGCGCGTGGAGAACAAGCGCGCGGGTGTGGCGATGGAGCAGCCGGAGGAGGGAGGTCTTCCGAAGCTCACGGCTGTGGCCGCGGCCGAGGAGGAGAGCGCGCCGCAGGCTGCGCCCACCCCCGAAGCGGAGCCCACGCCCGAGGCAACGCCGCTGGAGCTCACCGCGCGCAAGGCGACGGATACCTCCTTCAACGGGCGCGTGACGATCTGGAAGGGCCTCTTTGCCTTCTTTAAGAGCAACCCGAAGGCGCTGTTGATCGGCAACGGCGTCGGCCGCACGGGCAGCATCGTCGTGGAAAATATCTCCTGGGATCAGTTGAGCGGGATCACGATGCACAACACCTATCTGCAGTTTATCGCGGATTTCGGCCTCGTCGGCCTTGCGCTGATGTGTCTGTTCTTCCTGACGATCCTTGTGCCCTGCCTGCGCGCGTTCTTTGCCGCGGGCCGGCGTCCGGACGGCAGGCTGTCGCTGGGCATGGCCGTCGTCGCCATCCTCATCACGGGCCTGATGGAGAGCGCGCCGCTGGGCGAAATGACGTCGATGAACGTCGTGCTCTTCTTCGCGCTGGGCATCCTCGCCGCGCCGCGGGAGGAAGAGGCGCCCGCCTTGTAAAACCGAAGGGCTTTGTGGTATAATTCCCTTATCATGAATTTCGCGCGTTGAAACTCCGAAGGGAGGATTTTGAATGAAACATCCGACGCTTGCGCTGCTGTGCGCGGCCCTGCTGTGCGCGGCGCTGGCGCTGCCCACGGGCGCTCTGGCCCAGCAGACGACCTACGTCTTCCCCTATGAGGGCTTCCGCTATACGCAGCAGGAGGGCGAAACCGTCCTCACCCAGACCAACCTGGAGGAGCACGAGGCGCTGCTCACCTCGCTGGGCACGACGAAGGAGGCCGTGCTGGCGAGCTACATCGCCTCCGGCATCGTGATGGAGGTCATCCCCGAGGACGGCGGACAGATCGCCGTCAGCGTCGTGAGCGCAGGCGCGTTTGCCGACGTGCAGAACATGGCAGAGCTGAGCGACGAGCGGCTTTCCGCCTTCGCGGCGCAGTTTGAAAACAGCGGGCTGTACGAGACCTGCGCGCTGACGCAGACGGAGCCCGTCTGCGTGCGCATGACCTCCTCGGCGATGGTCGCCTCGATGCCCGTGTATACGCTGCGCTACGCGACGCTGCACCTGGGCCAGCTCTACCTGCTGACGCAGACGGTCGTTGGCCGCGCGCCCGATGAAAACGACGACGCGCGCGTGGCGCAGGTGCTCGCCGGCATGAAGCTGCTGCAGTCCCGCACGGAGCCGACGCCCGAGCCGACGCCCACACCCACCCCGACGCCCGAGCCGACGCCTGAGCCGACGCCCGGCGTCGCGCAGGTGATCGCCTCGGAGGGCGAGCTGACGGTCGAGGGCGTGCCGGCCTACACGAACGACGCCTCCCTGACCCTCACCGGAAAGACCACGGCCTCCGTCGAGGTGCGCGCCGCCGTGGACGGCACGACGCTCGGACGCACGACCTCCCGCAAGGACGGCACCTTCTCGCTGACCGTCTCCCTGCCCGAGGAGGGCGACCTCGTGCTCGCCGTGATGACGGACGAGGCCGAGCAGATGCTCTCCCTGCGCTATGAGATGGCGCCCATTCCGCTGACGGTCACGGATCCCGCCGAGCCGGTCTTTACCGGCGATACCGTGACGATCAAGGGCGTCACCGCGCCCGAGGCGACGGTCTACCTCAAGGGCACGGGCGTGAGCACCAACGTCAAGGCGAACAAGAGCGGCGTGTACAGCATCCGCGTCACCTTCAAGGACGCGGGTACGCAGGCCTTCAGCCTGCGCGCCTCACTCAAGGGCTATCAGGATACCGAGATGGACGTGACGCTGACGCGCGAACTGACCGAGCGCGAGCGCCTGACCGCGTTCCGCGTCAAGATGATCGACTTTGACTACGCGAGCATCCTCAAGGAACCGGCACGCTTCGAGGGCAAGCAGTTCAAGATCCGCGGCAGGGTCATGGAGTTCACCGACTACGACGGCAGTCCCTGCGCGCTTGTCTGCGCGAGGAACGCCTCCGTCGGCGTCTGGTATGACCCCGTCTGGATCGTGCTCGACGGCACGGAGGACGTCGCCGTCGACAGCATCCTGACCTTCTACATCATCTCGGAGGGCACGACCCTCCCGGCGGATGGCCGCTATACCGAAGAGGGGGAGGAGATCGAGGCGCCCGTCGCCCGCGCCTTCCTCGTCACGGAGGCCAAATAAGCCCTTTCTGCAAAGCAGCCCCCGGAGCATGAAACGCTCCGGGGGCTCTTGCTGTTTTGCAGACGGTATTTATCGAAAATCGATAAAAATTCATTGACAAACGATCTGCAACATGGTATCATTCTCCCGAGGTGAGAGAAAATGAAGCATGAACGCAGATTCCTGACGGCACAGACGGTCTTCCCCGTGCTGCGTGCGGCGACAGTGGCTTCCGGCCTCCTGGGCACGGCGCTGGCCCTCTTTTTGGCAGCCATCGGCATCGACGTGCTGAGGGCGGGCCTGGAGGAGAATATCCCCTGCTGGACAGCGGCCTCAGTCGTTGGGCTGGCGGCAGTCGCCGCCGTGAGCGTCTGCGCCTATGCGGCGCTGACGATCTTCTTGCGGCTGTGCGGCCGGCTGGCACGGGGCAGCGCGTTCACAGTGCAGAACGCGGAGGCGATGCGGCGCATCGCACGCTGCTTCTTGGGGGCGGGCGCGGTGCTGACCGCTGCCGTCGCAGGGCTGACGGTGATCATGGGCGAGATGCTCCTGCCCATGATTTATTCGCTGCTGCTCGTGCTGATTTGCTTGGGCGCTGCGCTGCTGTGCGAGGCGCTCGGCGTGCTCACGGAGCGCGCGGCGGCGCTGCAGCAGGAGAGCGAGCTGACGATCTGAGGAGGTGGATACACATGATACGGATCGATCTTGACGTGATGCTCGCCCGGCGCAAGATGAGCCTGACGGAGCTCTCCCAGCGCGTGGGCATTACGATCGCGAACCTGTCCATCCTCAAGAACGGGCGCGCAAAGGCTGTGCGGCTGGAGACGCTTGACGCCATCTGCAGGGCGCTTGACTGCCAGCCGGGAAATATCCTCGTGTATGAGGAGGATGGGGTGCAGCGCTGATTGGGAGGTTTCAGGGCAGGCCGCAAAGCGGCCTACGATTGAAACAGGTTTGATTCTGCAACAAAACAAAAAAACGCCGCACCGGCTCCAAACCGGTGCGGCGCTGTATTATCGCTTCGCGCGTCGCATCCCCTCGATCATCCGCCCCGCGCGGTTGCCCAGCAGCCGTGCCGCGCAGTCTGCCGCAAAGCAGCAGCATTCGCCGACCAGCCCCTCGCCAAGCAGCTGCCGAGAAACATCCCCAAAGAGCGCGGCGCCCTCGCCCAGCTCCTGCGCGTACTCAAAGCGCGCCTCGTAGCGCTTCATCGTCCGGCCGATGAGCAGGTTGCGCCGGAACTGCGCGCGCAGCGACAGCCTGTGCGAATGAAGGACGGCGGCCTCGCCGCAGTAGGCCAGAGCATGGCCCGCATGGAGCAGCTTTTCCGCCATGAGCATGTCCTCGTTCGTCAGCACGGGCCGGTCAAAGCCGCCGACGGCGAGTACGGCCTCCCGCCTGTACGCGGCGCAGACGTCGGAGATCAAAAACGCGCGCACGCCGAGGGCCGGGATGTCCGCCGCCGTCCAGACGCGGCTCTCCGCGGGATAGCTGTGCGCGCGCACGGCGCGCTCAAAGGGGCGCGCGTCGGGCTTTGCGATCTGCCGGGCGCCGACCGCCGCGACGCGTGCATCGGCAAACGGCGCGAGCAGGCGCTCGATCAGCCTGTCATCCAGGGGTAAGGCGTCCTGCGTCATGAAGAGCACGACGTCGCCCCGGGCCTCGCGCAGCGCCATGTCCCGCGTGCCGCCGTGGTCAAACGCGCGCCTTTCGATGGAGCGCACGCGCACGCCCGGCGCGGACGCGGCAATCTGTGCCGTGCCATCCTCCGAGGCGGAATCCACGACGAGGATTTCATCCGGCGGCACGCTCTGCGCGCGCATGCGGCAAAGCAGCTGCGCGATGTACGCCGCGCCGTTGCAGGTGGGGATGATCAGCGAAACGCGCATGACGGGTCCTCCCTTTGCGGCGCGCCTGTGCTGCTGCGGCGGCGCGCCCGCTGCGCCCAGTATACCATGATGCGCGCAGCATTTCAACCGGATCGCATATTGACAATGCGTCAAACGAAGGAAGGCGCAAAAAAGAGAGCTTTCCGGAAAATATCTGGACTTCTTTGGGAAAGCGCATTTTTCCCGGAAAAAGGCATTGATTCTTTGTTGCTTTTTGAGAGGGGCGGGCGTATAATGATTGCAGCATTGCTCCGCGCGGGCGCATCCGCCGGGGCCCATCTTTAGCGCTTGGGGAGGAACAACCATGCAAAAGAATGCAGAGAAGAAGACGCTCAACGTCCTTCAGTCCGTCGTGCTGCTGCTGCTGATCATCGCCTCCGTCGCGGTGTGCATCCGCCTGAAGACCGGCGGCCCGATGATCGGCCTGTTCGCCAGCTGGCTGTGGGTCTACGCCTTCTGCAAAGTCCTGAAAATCGATTACAGCGCGGTCATCGCGGGCGCGTATGACGCCATCCGCGTCGTCGTGCCGACGCTCTGCCTGCTCATGGCCATCGGCGTCATGATCGGCACCTGGCTGCAGAGCGGCACCATCGCCACGATCATCGTCGGCGGCCTCAAGCTCATCAACCCGACCTGGCTGCTGCCGCTGACGCTGCTGTTCTGCGCGGCGCTGAGCCTCGTGACCGGCACGAGCTACGGCTCTGTCGGCAGCGCGGGCGTCGCCATGATGGCTATCGGCAACGCCATGGGCATTAACCCCGGCATGGTCGCCGGCGCGGTCATCTGCGGCGCGATGTTCGGCGACAAGCTCAGCCCGCTCTCCGACACGACCAACCTTGCCCCGGCTGTCGCGGGCGCCAAGCTCGGCGACCACGTCCGCTCCATGCTCTACACGACGATTCCGGCGTTTGTCGTCAGCCTGGTGCTCTTTACGATCCTGGGCATCCAGCAGACCTCCGGCGCTTATGAGCTGAGCGACGTGACCGGCTACATCGCCGCGCTCGAGGGCGAATTCTCCATCGGCTTCCTCGCGCTGATCCCGGCGGTCGTCATCATCGTGCTGCTTCTGCTGCGCGTGCCGGCGGTCGTCGCGCTTGGCCTCTCCGCCGTCTGCGCCGGCGCCGTCTCGATGCTCGTGCAGCACGTCAGCCTGGCCAACGTCATCCGCGTCGCCTACAACGGCTACACCACCGGCATCGACGTCGGGCTGCTCAAGTCCATCCTCAACCGCGGCGGCATGAGCAGCATGATGCAGTATGTCGCCATCATCAGCTTCGCCGTCGGCATGGGCGGCATGCTCGACAAGCTCGGCGTGCTCGACATCATCCTGCGTGCGATCACCAGCAGGATCAACAGCGACGGCGCGCTGATCACGGCGACGCTGATCGTTGGCTATGTCACCAGCATCATCAGCTGCTCCCAGCCGATGGCGCACGTGCTGACCGGCCGCCTGATGGCCCCGCTGTTCAAGGAGCGCGGCATCGCGCCGGAAATCCTCTCCCGCAGTCTGGAGGACGCCGGCACGCTCGCCGGCCCGATGATCCCCTGGCACGGCTACTGCGTCTACATGTCCGGCACGCTGGGTGTCGCCTGGGCGGCGTTCTTCCCGTATCTGTTCCTGCTGTACCTGACGCCTGTGTTCAGCATCTTCTACGGCTTCACCGGCATCTCTATCAAGCACGTCAAGCCGGAAGGGGAAAGCGCCTGATATGGAGAAATTCGAAACGAAGCTCGTCCTGCTCGGCACGGGCACGCCCAACGCCTGCCCGAATGCCAGCGGCCCGGCCAGCGCCGTCGTCGTCGGGGACAGGGCCTATCTGGTCGATTTTGGCCCCGGTGTCGTGCGCCAGGCCTCCAAGGCCTATTTCGCGGGCATCGACGCGCTGCGCCCCGATCTGCTTTGCCACGCGTTCTGCACCCATCTGCACACGGATCACACGACCGGCTATCCCGACCTGATCTTCACGCCCTGGGTGCTCGAGCGCGCGCAGCCGCTCAAGGTCTTTGGCCCCAGGGGCATCCGCGCCATGACGGAGCACATCCTCGCCGCCTACGGGACGGACATCGACTTCCGCCTGCATGGCTTTGAGCGCGCCAACGAGGTCGGCTACCGGGTTGAGGCGACGGAGATTTCGCCCGGCGTCGTCTACGAGGACGACCGCGTGCGGGTCGAGGCCTTCCCGGTCAGCCACGGGACGCTGGAGAGCTACGGCTACCGCTTCACGACGGCCGACCGTGTCATCGTCATCAGCGGCGACACCGCGCCGCTTGACATCGTGGCCGAGATGGCCGCGGGCTGCGACGTGCTGCTGCACGAGGTCGAATACACGGGCGGCATCAGCGCGCGGGAGCCCAAATGGCAGACGTATCACCGCGCCGTGCACACGCTGAGCGTCGATCTGGCCGGTGTCGCGGCAAAGGCGCGCCCGAAGCTCCTCGTCACGACACACCGCATCTACCACATGAACATTCTGGACAACGGAAAAAACCTCGAAGCCGAGATGGCCCGGCGCTGCGACGCGATCCTGCGCGAGATCCGCGAGGCGGGCTACGACGGCCCGGTCGTCAACGGGCACGATTTGGATGTATACTGACAGACAAGGCATCGCCGCCGCGGAGCAAGCGCTCCGCGGCGGCGACGCCTTATTTCTTTATCAGGGCTGCCGCCCCGGACCCCGCAAGGGGCTATGCCCCTTGCCCCTTTTTCGCTTCGCGCTGATGAAAGCAATTTGGGTTGAAATCAGCATGAATTCTGATTACCTGCTCTGCTCAAAGAGCCAGTCGCGCACGGCCTCAAGTTGATAGGCGTAGTCAAACGACGTCAGATGCTCGCTGCCGCCCTGGCCCTCCGCGAGCGTCGTGCCCTTGGTGAAGGTGACGAAATTTGCATTGCAGCCCTGCGCGATGAGCGCCTCGACGGCGGCGTTCTGCGCGTCGATGTCGTCCTGCGCGCTCCACTCGGCGCTGGCATAGGCGACGCCGTCCGCGTCAAAGACGGCCTTAAGGCCGGTCTGGCCGGTGGAGGCCTTGTCGTCTCCGGCGGAGACGATATAGAAGAAGCTATCCTCCTCCAGCGCGTCGAGGATGCTGTTGTCCCACTGGCTGCCGACGAACAGCGACGCCGCGAACAGCTCCGGATAGGCGACGTTCAGATGGAAGGATTCCTCAAACAGGCGGAGCTGCTTCTCCCGCGTCATCGGGGCGACGCCCGTCGCATTCCAGATGAACGGCTGCTTTGCCCGAAGATGCACCCTTGCCTGCTCGCGCGCGGCCCGCCTCGATCAGCTGCGCCTGCTCCTCCGACGTCAGCGCGTGCAGCGGCGCGTCCGTCAGCGCTGAGGCTGACACGAGCCTTCCTTCCCTCGCCATGCCGCGCACATACGCGGCGGCGAGCCGCATGTCATACTGTTCCTGCATGTAAATTCCTTCCTTCCGACCGGGTGCAGGCTCTATCTGTCGTGATAGCGGGAGCCCGTTTTGTACAGCCTGAACGGGCTGGTAAAGCGGCCGTTTTCATCAATGAAGGTATACAGGGAGATCTCCTCGTCGTTGGTTCCGCCGAAGCCGTCCTCATCCTCCCAGTAGCGCCCATCCGGCTGGACCTTCCAGACCATGCGGATGCGCCCATCCTCCTGCCGCGAGAAATCCGTCCGGAAGCGGATGATCGGCTTCAGGCAGGAGGGGTTCACGCAGGCGGCGGCCCGCTCGTCCACGCCCGGAAAATGGCAGATATAGCCCATGCTGTTTACGATCGTGTGATGTGGAAGCTGTTTGGGCGCGGGCAGGTCGGGGTCATTCAAGGCCGCTGCGCCTGAGGTATTTGGCAGGCACCGCGCGGGTCAGCCAGACGCCGTTGACGGACTGATAAAACGCATAGCCGTCACGGGCCATCTCCCCGGCAGAGACAACATACACGACGGGCCGCCCGTGCCGTGCGCCGACCTTCCGCGCCGTATCCGTGTCGGCCGAAAGATGGACGTACAGCCTCGATTTGGAAATCAGCCCCTGCGCCTCGATCGAGGTCACATACTTTTCGCCCGTGCCGTGGTACAGCTGCTCGGGCGGCGTCTTCTGCTCAAGCTCGACGTCGACGGGCACCGAGTGCCCCTGGTTGGCGCGGATCAGCGTCCTGTCTTCATTGAAGGAATAGCGCTGCTTGGCGTCCGTGGCGACAATTGTCTCGAGCATGGCCATGTCAAAGGGCCGGCGTCTGGCGATGCCCTCGATAAGCTCCCTGGTGCTGGCCCAGCCGTGCTCGTCCAAGGTGATCCCGATGACCTCGGGCTTGTGGCGAAGAATCAGGCTGATGAACTGGCTGGTTTTTTTAAGTGACATAGCATCGCCTCCTCTTTCATGGCGCCAGGTTCTCTTCTGATGAACGGATCATATCGCGGATGGAGGGCCGGCGTTAAAAAAAACATTCCGCATCCATGATAAGCTCGAAACGAGTCGGTGTCAAGACGGATGAGGGCCGGGAAGAGGCGCGCTGTTTCATCCGCCCGGATGGGTAAAAAAAGCACCCATGCCTTGGATCGAAGCATGGGTGCTGCGTTGGTGCCGGCGGCGGGGGTCGAACCCGCACGTCCTCACGGACACGGGATTTTGAATCCCGGGCGTCTGCCAATTCCACCACGCCGGCAGGGAAATGACAGGAATAACCTTAACCAGTATATCGGATTTTCCCGCCAAAGTCAAGCGCGAGCGGCAAATTGCCGCGGCGCGCCCCTCTGGCGAGGGAGGCTGTTCAGCAGAGAATGTCGAGGTAATGATCGGTGGTGTGGTGATCAGGATGCTCGACGGACTGATAGCGGTCGAGCTTGCGCTCCTCCTCGGCAATGCCGGCCAGGTGCCAGAACCCCTCGCCGGTGAACAGCAGAATGAAAAACACGGTGACGATAATCAGCGGCATAGACGAATGATGCTCCTTTTTCATGCGTAGAGGGCGCGGCAGCTTCCGGCCCGGAGTCGTTGCTTCACCCTGCGGCCGTCCTGGCAGCCGGCTTTCGTGCATGCGCGCCGGAGGAAGAGCCGCGGGCCGCTTCTGCCGGGGGACATGCCTCGCAGCGGAAACGGGGGCCATTATACCACGAAACAGGCGAAAAGAACAGGGGGTAAGTATTACAAATCCGTAAACTCTTTCGCCGCGGGACGGAGGGAATCTTAACAGGTTTTTGATGCGGCGTCATGCTATAATACCTCAAAAGCCCGGCTGGGCTGCGCAGAGGAGGACGGCGGATGCATCGGCGGATGGAAAACGTGAAGGGCGCTCTTTCGCGCCTGCTCTCCCGCATGAGGGAACTCATGGTGCCGCGCAGGCAGAGCGGGCGGCAGATCCTGCGCAACCTGGGCATCACGCTGCTACTGCTGGGCGCGGCGTCCTTTGTGTGCCTGCTGATGATGAATTCCATCGGCAACAGCGACAGCGCCGTGCCGCTGGTCTTTGTGCTGGCCGTGCTCGTCATCGCGAGGATGACGGACGGATACTTTTACAGCTTCGTCGCCTCGATCATCTCCGTCATCGGCGTCAACTTCGCGTTCACCTATCCGTATTTTGAGGTCGATTTCACGATCACCGGCTATCCGCTCACGTTTCTGACGATGCTGGCCGTGTCGCTGGTTGTCGGCATGCTGACCGAGCAGGTCAAGCGGCAGGGGCGCATCGAGGCGGAGGCTGAAAAGCAGCGGATGCAGGCGAACCTGCTGCGCGCCGTGTCGCACGACCTGCGCACGCCGCTGACGACGATCATCGGCTCG
This sequence comes from Clostridiales bacterium, assembly GCA_004555535.1. Taxonomy (GTDB): domain Bacteria; phylum Bacillota; class Clostridia; order Christensenellales; family Aristaeellaceae; genus Ventricola. The sequence continues at coordinate 16,324 of SFHU01000020.1, read as the reverse complement.
ACCAACGCCGTGCTGGAAAACTACGACGCCTTCAGCGACGACGTCAAGCGCGACCTGATCGGCCATGTGCGCGACGACGCGCAATGGCTGGTGCGGCTGGTGGAGAACATCCTCTCCATCACGCGGATCAAGGAGGGCGTTGTGCAGATCACCAAGGAGAGCGAGGCTGCCGAGGAGATCGCCGCCGAGGCGGTCGCCAAGTTCAGAAAGCGCTTCGGGGGCATGCTGGTGCGCGTGAGCGTTCCCGACGAGCTGCTGATGGTGCCGATGGACGCGACGCTGATCGAGCAGGTGCTGATCAACCTGATGGAGAACGTCGTGCTGCACGCACAGACGGCGACGGAGATCGTCCTGCGCATCCGCCGGCAGGGCGAGCTGGCGGAGTTTGCCGTGGAGGACAACGGCGCGGGCATCGACCCGAAGGTGCTGCCGCTGCTGTTTGAGGAGATGTTTCCGCACGCGCAGGAGCTTCGCGGCGACGGGCGGCGGAACCTGGGCATCGGGCTGTCCGTGTGCATGAGCATCGTGCGCGCGCACGGCGGAACCATGTCCGCGGGCAACCTGCCCTCGGGCGGCGCGCGCGTGGCCTTTACACTGCCGATGGGAGAGGAGTGAGCGTATGACAGTCAGAGGAAAGGTGCTCATCGTGGAGGACGACCGCGCGATCTGCAGCTTCATCCGGCGGGTGCTGGAGGCCAATGGCTATGAGGCCGTCATCGTCGGCACGGGACGGGAGGCCATCAGCATGATGGCGTCGCACTGCCCGGACGTCGTGCTGCTGGACCTGGGCCTGCCGGCCATGGACGGCATGGATGTGCTCAGGAGTCTGCGCAGCTGGTCGCTGATGCCCGTGGTCGTCGTCTCGGCGCGCACGGACGAGCGCGAGAAGGTGCGCGCGCTTGACGCGGGCGCGGACGACTACATCACCAAGCCGTTTGGCACCTCCGAGCTGCTCGCGCGCATCCGCACGGCCATCCGCCACACGCGCACGACCAGCGCCAACGAGGCCATTGCCCGGGACAACCGCTTCACCGCCCGGGGGCTGACGATCGATTACGACAAATACCGCGTCTACGTCGACGGAAAGGACGCCAACCTGACGCAGAACGAATTCAAGCTCGTCGCGCTGCTGGGCCGCTATGCCGGGCGCGTGCTGACCTACGACTATCTGATCCGCGAGATCTGGGGACCCAACAAGACCTGCGACAACCAGATTCTGCGGGTAAACATGGCGAATATTCGCCGCAAGATCGAGAAAAACCCCGCCGAGCCGAAGTACATCTTCACCGAGGTCGGCGTCGGCTACAGGATGATCGAGGGGGACTGAGGCGGCCTGCGTGATTACATAAAAATACAAAAATTATTGTCAAAGATTGTGAATGATTTGCTTTACAAAACCGGGACGTTGGCGTATAATGTGCGCAGAGATTGACAAAAGGAAGTCAATCTCGGGACAAGGTGACTGCAATGAACGTACAGGAGGAATCTCATTATGGCACGTTTTACGCTTCCCCGCGATCTGTATCATGGCAAGGGTGCGATTGAGGCGCTCAAGTCCTTCAAGGGCGAGCGCGCGATGATCTGCGTTGGCGGCGGCGCCATGAAGCGCTTCGGCTTCCTTGACAAAGCCGTGGCTTATCTGAAGGAAGCTGGCATGGAGGTGCAGCTCTTCGAGGGCATTGAGCCCGACCCGTCCGTGGAGACCGTCATGAAGGGCGCGGACGCCATGCTCGCCTTCAAGCCGGACTGGATCATCGCGATGGGCGGCGGCTCCCCGATCGACGCCGCGAAGGCGATGTGGATCAAGTATGAGTATCCGGACTGCACGTTTGAGGATATGTGCAAGGTCTTCGGCATCCCGGAGCTGCGCCACAAGGCGAAGTTCTGCGCGATCTCCTCGACCTCCGGCACCGCGACCGAGGTCACGGCCTTCTCCATCATCACCGATTACTCCAAGGGCATCAAGTACCCGATCGCCGACTTCGAGATCACCCCGGACGTCGCCATCGTCGACCCGGATCTGGCGGAGACCATGCCCAAGAAGCTCGTCGCCCACACCGGTATGGACGCGATGACCCACGCGGTCGAGGCCTATGTCTCCACCGCGAACTGCGACTTCACCGATCCGCTGGCCATCCATGCCATCGAGATGATCATGAATGACCTCGTGCCGTCCTATAACGGCGACATGGCCGCCCGCGACCGCATGCACAACGCGCAGTGCCTGGCCGGCATGGCCTTCTCCAACGCGCTGCTGGGCATCGTCCACTCCATGGCGCACAAGACCGGCGCGGCGTTTGCCGACTATGGCGCGCACATCATCCACGGTGCGGCGAACGCCATGTATCTGCCCAAGGTCATCGCCTTCAACGCGAAGGACGAGACGGCGAAGAAGCGCTATGGCGTCATCGCCGACTACATGCACCTGGGCGGCAAGGACGACGATGAGAAGGTCGCGCTGCTCATCGCCTACCTGCGCAAGATGAACGACGACCTGAACATCCCGCACGGCATCAAGTTCTACGGCGCGGACAGCTATCCCTGCGAGCAGGGCTTCGTGCCGGAGGAGGTCTTCCTCGAGCGCCTGCCGGAGATCGCCAAGAACGCCATCGGCGATGCCTGCACCGGCTCCAACCCGCGCCAGCCGAGCCAGGAGGAGATGGAGAAGCTGCTCAAGTGCTGCTACTACGACACCGAGGTCGACTTCTAAGCGTCACTGTCATGGGGACGCCGCGCTGCGGCGTCCCTTTATCTTGCTGGGGTGAAAAAACGTCTGTTTGTGAAATTTTTTTCGCACATCGGCAAAAAAACATGTGGATTGCAGCAGGTTTGCGTCGGTTTACGTCGAATTATGTATTGAAATATGCCCGGGGGACAAGCCGGAACGCCGGCGGCGCCGGGAATGCTGAAGCAGGAGGACAGTTATGTTTAAAATCATCAAGAAAGAGCGTCTGAATCCGACGGTCTCGAAAATGGTGATCGACGCGCCGTTCATCGCCAGGAAGGCGCAGCCCGGCCAGTTCATCATCTTCCGTACCCATGAGGACAGCGAGCGCGTCCCGCTGACCATCGCCGGCTATGACCGCGAGGCCGGCACCGTCACGATCATCTACCAGATCGTCGGCGGCTCCACGATGGAGCTTGACCAGATGGAAGAGGGCCAGTACCTGAACGATTTCGTCGGCCCGCTGGGCGTTCCGACCCATACCGACGGCCTCAAGAAGGTCGCCGTGGTCGGCGGCGGCGTCGGCTGCGCCATCGCGCTGCCCGTGACCCAGAAGCTGCATGAGCTGGGCTGCGAGGTGCACGCGGTCGTCGGCTTCCGCAACAAGGATCTCGTCATCCTGGAGGACGAGTTCAAGGCCGCTTCCGACAAGATGATCATGATGACCGACGACGGCAGCCACGGCGAGAAGGGCCTGGTCACCGCCGCGCTCGAGCGCCTCATCCAGGAGGGCAACCAGTATGACGAGGTCATCGCCATCGGCCCGCTCGTCATGATGAAGTTCGTCTGCGCCGTCACCAAGAAGTACGGCGTCAAGACCGTCGTCTCCATGAACCCGATCATGATCGACGGCACCGGCATGTGCGGCGGCTGCCGCCTGACCGTCGGCGGCGAGACCAAGTTCGCCTGCGTCGACGGCCCGGACTTTGACGGCCACCTTGTGGATTTCGACGAGGCCATGAAGCGCGGCAGCATGTACCGCGACTTTGAGCAGCATGCCCGCGAAGCCAACTGCAACCTGATGAACAAGGAGGTCCAATAACATGGCCGTGAAGCGCAATATGGATCCGAAGAAGTGCCCGATGCCTTCCCAGGACCCCAATGTCCGCAACAAGAATTTTGACGAGGTCGCCCTCGGCTACACCTATGAGATGGCCATCAACGAGGCCAAGCGCTGCCTGAACTGCCCCAAGAAGCCCTGCCAGAGCGCCTGCCCCGTGCAGATCGATATCCCGGCGTTCATCGCCTGCGTCGCCAATGAGGACCTCGAGGGCGCCTACAAGGTGCTCTCCGCCTCCTCCGCGCTGCCGGCCGTCTGCGGCCGCGTCTGCCCGCAGGAGACCCAGTGCGAGGGCAAGTGCGTGCGCGGCGTCAAGGGCGAGCCGGTCGGCATCGGCCGTCTGGAGCGCTTCGTCGCCGACTGGCACCGCGAGCACTCCGATGAGAGCATCGTCGTGCCGGAGAGCAACGGCCACAAGGTCGCCGTCATCGGCGCGGGCCCGTCCGGCCTGACCGCCGCGGGCGATCTGGCGAAGCTGGGCTACAAGGTCACCATTTATGAAGCGCTGCACCTGGCCGGCGGCGTGCTGGTCTACGGCATTCCGGAGTTCCGTCTCCCGAAGGCCATCGTGCAGAAGGAGATCGACGGCCTCAAGCAGATGGGCGTGGATATCGAGTGCAACATGGTCATCGGCAAGGTGCTGACCATCGACGAGCTCTTTGAGATGGGCTTCGAGGCGGTCTATGTCGCCTCCGGCGCGGGCCTGCCGCGCTTCATGGGCATCCCGGGCGAGAGCCTCAAGGGCGTCTACTCCGCCAACGAGTATCTGACCCGCATCAACCTCATGAAGGCCTACAAGAAGGACAGCAAGACCCCGATCAAGCATAGCCACAAGGTCGCCGTCGTCGGCGGCGGCAACGTCGCGATGGACGCGGCGCGCTCCGCGAAGCGCCTGGGCGCCGAGGAGGTCTACATCGTCTACCGCCGCGGCATGGAGGAGCTCCCCGCCCGTAAGGAGGAGGTCGAGCATGCCAAGGAGGAGGGCATCATCTTCAAGACCCTGACCAACCCGGTCGAGGTGCTCGGCGACGAGAACGGCATGGTCTGCGGCATGAAGTGCGTCGAGATGGAGCTCGGCGAGCCGGATGCCTCCGGACGCCGCCGCCCGGTCGTCAAGGAGGGCAGCGAGTTCGTCCTCGACGTCGACACGATGATCATGTCCATCGGCACCAGCCCGAACCCGCTCATCCGCTCCACCACCCCGGGCCTGGAGACCAACAAGCACGGCTGCATCATCACCAACGGCGATGACGGCCTGACCAGCCGCGAGGGCGTCTACGCCGGCGGCGACGCGGTCACCGGCGCGGCGACCGTCATCCTCGCGATGGGCGCGGGCAAGCATGCCGCCAAGGCCATCGACGAGTACATCAAGAGCAAGAACGCCTGATCCAGCGTAAGAAAAAGCCCGCCTCCGGACTATCCGGGAGCGGGCTTTTGCATGGCGTCTATAAAGCGTCGGTAACAATTGTCAATTCAATTCGGGCCTGTTGAAAGCGGCGTTAGCGGAATCGCAATTGTCGCCTTCGGCTCCGCTGCGATTCCTGCTTTTTCATGCTCTGCTTACGAGGAACGTTGGGCTGCCGCCCAAGTCCGCCTCAGGGGCGCTGCCCCTGAACCCCGCAAGGGACTTCGCCCCTTGACCCCATGTTCGCTTCGCGCCTGATATAGCCATTCGGCTCATTTCCCGCTATGAAACAGAATCGCCAGATAGAACAGCGGGATATTGAGCCAGTGGCGAGGGTTGAGGCCGGTGATCTCCGTGATGCGGTTGAGCTTGTAGAGCACGGTGTTCTTGTGCAGGTAGAGCTGGGCCGCGGTCTGCTGGATGGAGCCGTCGTTTTTGTAGAGGGCGAGGATCAGCGTGCTGAAATCCTCGATCTCCTCGGGCGAGCAGGCGTTGAACACCCGGCGGACAAAGTCCTCCCGCGACTGCCCGGAGATCTCGCCGATGAGCAGCTCGTAGGTCGCCTCGTCGTAGAAGAGCACGCGCTGGAGCGTCTGCTCACAGGAGCTGAGCGCGCGGCTCGCCTTCTCATAGGCCTGATGCATGCTGACCCGGCCGAAGTCCTTGAGGCTGTCCGCGCCGGCGATGAGCTCCTCGCCGAACTCCGCCTCGACGGCGGAAAAGGCGGCGCGGATGAACGCGCGCAGGCGCTCATCCTCCATGAAGGGGAGCAGGCAGATCATCTGCGAGGGCGTCTTGCTGAAGACGGCGTCCGGGATGTCGCCCGTCAGCTGGCGCAGGCGGCGGTTGATCGCGTCGATGAGCTGCTGGCCGTCCGGCGTGTCGCGGTAGATATGCAGCTTGCGCAGCTGGAAGACGACGACGCGGCGGTGAACGTGCAGATCGACGCGCTGAATCCCGGCGCGGCGCACGAAGTCCGGCTCGGAGACGTTGATCTCCGTGAGAATCCAGTCGTCAAAGAAGCGGTCGCGGATCCTGTCCGCGATCTTTTTCTTTTCCTGCGCGTCGTTTTCCGCGAGCTGGATCTCCGTCATCCGCTTGATGATCTTGCCGTAGCGGTCGACCTCCTCGCTGTCGCCCGTGATGCCGATGGCGCCGACGGTCTTCCCGTCGATATCCAGCGAGTAGTTGCAGCCGCGCAGCGCGCCCTCGTATTCGCCATCCTCATGGACGAAGAGCTGGCTGAGCCCCTCGCGCAGCAGCTTTGCCGCGCCGCCGTGGTAATTGCCGATGCGGCCGGGCGACGTGCTGGCGATGATGGTGCCGTTCTCGTCAAAGAAATTGAGCTGCTGCTGCAAAACGCTGGCGAGGCCGTCGATGATGTTCTGGGCAAGCGTTGCTGAAATCTTCATGGTCTGTCGCTCTCCGTCGGAACTGGATGGGTCAGGGGCGCAGCAGGGCGACGGCGACGTCGTTGACGTTCGTGCCGGTCGGGCCGGTGATGATCAGCCCGCCGCAGGCCTCAAGCGCGTGGTAGGCGTCGTTGTCGCGCAGCGTCTGGCTGATCGAGATGCCCTGCTCGCGCAGCGCCTGCGCGGTGGAGCCGTCCGCGTAGCCGCCGGCGGCGTCGGTCGGGCCGTCCGTGCCGTCGCTGCCGACGCTGAAGACGGCCGCGCCGTCAAGGCCGTCGATGCCCTCGGCCGCGGCGAGCGCGAGCTCCTGGTTGCGCCCGCCCTTGCCTTTGCCGGTCAGCACGACGACGGTCTCGCCGCCCGCGATGAAGGCGAGGCGCTTACCGCCGCCCGCGTGCGTCCTGAGGATGGAGGCAAGGAAGCTGCCGGCCTCCTTCGCCTGGCAGGCGAGCAGATCGGTCAGCAGCACGGGCTCATAGCCCAGCGCGCGGCAGGTCTCCCCGGCGGCGCGGCAGAGCTCGCGCACGGAGCCGGTAATCTGCGTCGTCACGTTGTCAAGCGCCTTGGGCGTCTCCTTGTGCAGCAGCGCGAGCGCCTCCTGCGAGAGGCGCAGGCCGTACTTCTGCGCGATGGAGAGCGCCTGGGCGCAGGTGCTCGAGTCCGGGCAGGCCGGGCCGGAGGCGATCATGTCGAGCGGATCGCCCAGGATGTCGGAGAGGACGACGGCGAAGACCTGCGCCGGGGCGCAGAGCTGCGCGAAGCGGCCGCCCTTGACGGCGGAGAGCCGCTTGCGGATGGTGTTGATCTCGACGATGTTCGCGCCGCAGGCGAGCAGCTGGCCCGTGATGTCCTGCAGTTCCGCGCCGGAGACGAGCGGCTTTTCAAACAGCGCGCTGCCGCCGCCGGAGAGCAGGAAGAGCACGGTATCCTCCGCCGTGAGCCCCTGCACGAGGTCGAGCGCCGCCTGCGTGCCGAGGAAGGAGTTTTCGTCCGGCACGGGATGGCCGGCCTCGTAGCAGTCGACGCCCTCGATGGGGCCCATCACATGGCCGTATTTGGTGACGACGACGCCGCACTCGATGCGGCTGCCGAGGCAGTCCCGGGCGGTTTTGGCCATCTGCCAGGCGGCCTTGCCCGCGGCGACGAGCCGCACGCGGCCGCGCGGCGCGATATCCCGGAGGGCGCGCGTCACGGCCTCATCCGGGCGGACGGCGCGCAGCGCGCTTTTGATGATCTCGTCAGCATCCTGACGAAGCGCTTTGTTCATGAAGCAGCCTCCCTTTGCAGTGATTGAGGAATGAAAAAGGGATCGCCGCGGGAAAGGCGTTTCCCGCAAGCGATCCCGTCGGGCGGATATCGTTGTCAGCCGGTCACAGGACGAGGGAGAGGATGAAGATGCCGACCATGGAGGCGACGCCCAGCACGAGGGTCATCGCGGTCTGCGTCTTGTAGCCCTGCTCCGGCGTCATGTCGCCAAAGTTGGTGACCACCCAGAAGTAGGAGTCGTTGGCATGGGAGACCGTCATCGCGCCGGCGCCGATGGCCATGACGACCAGCGCAGCGCGCGCCGGAGAGGCAAAGCCCAGCACCTCGAGCAGCGGAGCGACGATGCCCGCCGTCGTCGTGATGGCGACGGTGGAGGAGCCCTGCGCGCTCTTGAGGATCGCGGCGAGGATGAACGGGAAGAAGATGCCGATCGTCTGCAGCGCGGCAGCATGGTCGGTGATGTAGGTGACCATGGAGGAGGAGGCGATGACCTTGCCCAGCACGCCGCCCGCGGCGGTCACGAAGAGGATCGGGCCAACGGTCTTGAGCGTGTCGTTGGTGATGGTGTAGAGATCATCGAGCTTGTCCGCGGTGGCGAGCTGCACGATGGCGCAGAGCGTGCCGACGGTCAGCGCGATGACCGGCTTGCCCAGGAAGGTCAGCAGGTCGGCGCCAAAGCCGGTCCAGCCGGCCATGGAGGAGATGGAGGCGAGGGCCATCAGGATGATCGGGACGACCAGCGGCGCGAGCGCGTTCGCGCCGCCCGGCAGCTTGCCGTACTCGGCGACGAGCTGCTCATAGGTCTTGACGACCTCGTCCTTGCCGGCGGTCTCATCGGCGCTCTTGACACTCTTGCCGATGGCCTTGGCGTAGATGAGGCCCGCGATCAGCGGGATGATGGAGCAGACGACGCCCAGGCCCATGACGAGCAGCAGGTTGTCGCCGATGCCCAGCGTGCTGGCCGCGGCGATCGGGCCCGGCGTCGGCGGGATGAAGACGTGGGAGATGTACAATCCGGCGGAGAGTGCGACCGTCATGGCGACGGAGGACGTCGCGGTGCGCTTGACGATGGCCTTGCGGATCGGGTTGAGGATGACGAAGCCGCTGTCGCAGAAGACGGGGATGGAGACGATCCAGCCCATCAGCTCGACGGCCAGCTCCGGATTCTTCTGGCCGACGATGCGCACGACGAGGTCAGCCAGCTTGAGCGCGGCGCCGGTCTTCTCCAGAATGGTGCCGATCAGCGCGCCGAGGATGATGACGATGCCGATGGAGGTGAAGGTTCCGGAGAAGCCGGAGCCGATCACGTCGGCGATCTTGGTCAGCGGAATGCCCGCCAGCAGCGCGAGGATGAGCGAGATGCCCATGATCGCCAGGAACGGATGGACCTTGTACTTGCTGATCGCCACGATCATGACGACAACGGCCAGCAGGAACACGATGATGAGAGCGAGACCGGACATAAACGAGTCCCTCCTTTGTGATTTCCCGGAAACAGCCCCTCCGGGAAGAATTGACTCTATTTTACTGTCGGTCAGTCGGGTTTGTACATGTTACCCGGCACAAAGTTTTCGGGGTGTATTTGTGCTGGACGTACAAAACGAGGGCTCAGCGCACGCTCGTCATCAGCAGCTCGACCATCCTGGCGCAGCGGTCCATGCTCTCCATCGCGATGTGCTCGAATTTGCCGTGATACGCGAAGCCGCCGGTGCACAGGTCGGGCGTCGGCAGGCCCATATAGGACAGGCGGCAGCCGTCCGTGCCGCCGCGCACGGGCGCCGTGAAGGGCTCCATGCCCGCCAGGGCGGCGGCGCGCCTGGCGTTCTCGATGAGCTCCATGTGGTCGACGAGCTTGTCGGCCATGTTGTAGTAGCTGTCTTTGATCGCCAGGGTCACGACCTCGCGGCCGTAGCGCTCGTTGATCGTCTTGGCGGCGTGGCGCATCGTCTGCTTGCGGCACTCGAAGGAGGCGCGGTCGTGGTCGCGGATGATGTAGTGCAGCGAGGCCTGCTCGACGTCGCCCTCCATGCCATGCAGGTGGTAGAAGCCCTCGTAGCCCTCGGTCAGGCGCGGCGTCTCGCCGGCGGGCAGCAGGGCATTGTATTCCATGGCGACGAGCGAGGCGTTGATCATCGTGTCCTTCGAGGAGCCGGGATGGACGCTCAAGCCACGGAAGGTCACCCTCGCGTCGGCGGCGTTGAAGGTCTCATAGGCGATTTCGCCTTCCTCGCCGCCGTCAAGGGTATAGGCCGCCGCCGCGCCGAACTTCTCCACGTCGAAGTGGTCGACGCCGGAGCCAATCTCCTCGTCCGGGGTGAAGGCGATGCAGAGTTTGCCGTGCGGCGCGCCGGAGGCGAGGACGGCCTCGACGGCGGTGAGGATCTCCGCGATGCCGGCCTTGTCGTCCGCGCCCAGCAGCGTCGTGCCGTCGGTGGTGATGAGCGTCATGCCCTCGAGCTTTTTGAGGGACGGGAAGGCCGCGACGCTGAGCACGTCGCCGCTGCCCGCGAGGAGCACGTCGCCGCCGTCGTAGTGCTCGATGATTTGCGGCTTCACGTTTTCGCCGGAAAAGTCCGGCGCGGTGTCCATGTGGGCGATAAAGCCGAGGGCGGGCACGTCCTCGCAGCCGGGCGTCGCGGGCAGCCAGCCATAGACGATGCCGTATGGATCGACATGGACGCCCTCAAGGCCGAGGGCCTTCATTTCCGCTTCGAGCATCCGCGCCAGGTCGAGCTGGCGCGCGGAGCTGGGCACGGCGGTGGAATCGGGGTCGGAGGTCGTGTAGACCTGAACGTACTTCAGAAAGCGTTCGCAGGCGCGCATAAATAACATCTCCTCTGATCGTTGAAATATAAAAGGGAAAGCGATACTTCATTATAGCAGATCGCGCGTGGGTTTGGAAGGGGGGCGGGTCAGGCAAGCACGGCGAGCATGGCCGCACAGATCAGCGGCAGCGTCACGGCGGAGAGGAGCGTGGTGAGCATGACGGCTTGCGAGGCGGTCATGTCCTCAGGCGTATACAGGTCGGAGATCATCGCGCAGTTGCCGGCGACGGGCATGGCCGCCAGCGCGACGCAGATGCCCGCGAGCATCCGCGGGATGGGCAGCACCGCGACGATGCCCAGGATGCACAGCGGCATGACGGCCATGCGCAGCAGGCTGACGAGGTAGAGGCGGGGGCTGGAGAAGGCGGCGCGCAGGTCGCTGTGGGCAATGGACGCGCCGATGATCATCATGGCCAGCGGCGTGTTCATGGCGCCGATGGCGGAGAGCGCGGTCTCCACCGGCGCGGGCAGGTGCCAGCCGGTCAGGCCGAAGAGCAGCGCCAGCAGCGCGGCGACGATGCAGGTGTTCAGCAGCGCGCGAGGGTTGAGCGACAGGCCGCCGGAGATCAGCAGGACGCCGTAGGAGAAGAAGCAGAGGTTGAAGATCAGGATGAACATCGACAGGAGCGCCACGCCCGTGGGCCCGTAGATCGACTGGACGACGGGGATGCCCATGAAGCCGACGTTGGTGAAGACGAGCATCAGCTGATCCAGCCCGCGCTGCGCCCGGGGGACGCGGCAGACGCGCACAAGCAGCGCGGCCAGCGCGATCATCAGCGCGAAGAAGAACACGCCCACGCCGACGGCGGCCGCCATGTCGGCGCTGCCGCTCTCGCTCTCCAGCACGGAGGAAAGGATGATGCAGGGGGCGGCGGTGTTGAGCGCCAGGGAGGAGAGCTTCTGGCGGAACTGCGGCGAGATCAGATCGGCGCGGGCGGAAATATAGCCCGCCAGAATCATCAGAAAGAGCGCGGCGAGTTGGGAAATGACGGCGGAAAGATTCATGGGAAGGCCTCCGGAAGCGAGTGTTTTCTGATATTGTACACCCGGCAGGCGAGCCTTGTAAAGCCGCCGTTTTTGTGCTATGCTAGGGGCAAATCCGGATTATGGAGGAAAGACATGAGCTATCAGGCGCTGTATCGCCGCTACCGCCCGGCGCGGTTTGACGATTTCGTGGGGCAGGAGGCCATCATCAAAACGCTGCGCAGCCAGGTGATGAGCGGGCGCATCGCGCACGCCTATCTCTTCTGCGGCACGCGCGGCACGGGCAAGACCTCCACGGCGAAGGTCTTCGCGCGCGCGGTCAACTGCGAGCAGCCCGAGCGCGGCGAGCCCTGCGGCGTCTGCCCGACCTGCCGGGCGCTCTCGGCGGAGAGCAGCCTCGACATCCTGGAGATCGACGCGGCGAGCAACAACGGCGTCGACGAGATTCGCGACCTGCGCGAGAAGGTCAAGTATCCGCCGCAGACGGGCCGCTACCGCGTCTACATCATCGACGAGGTGCACATGCTCTCCGCGGGCGCGTTCAACGCGCTGCTCAAGACGCTGGAGGAGCCGCCGGCCTACGTCGTCTTCATCCTGGCGACGACGGAGCCGCAGAAGCTCCCGGCGACGATCCTCTCCCGCTGCCAGCGCTTTGACTTCGGGCGCATCCCCTCCGGGCAGATCGTCGCGCGGCTGCGCGTGGCGCTTGAGGAGGGACAGATCGCCGCGGAGGATGCGGCGCTCACGCGCATCGCCCGTGCGGCGGAGGGCGGCATGCGCGACGCATGGTCGATCCTGGACATGTGCCTCTCCTATGCGCAGGAGGATGGGCAGGGGGTGACGGAGGCGCTCGTGCTGCGCGTGCTCGGCGCGGCGGACAGGGGCTTCCTCTTTGAATTCGCGGACAGGCTCATCGACTCGGACGCGCCCGGCGCGCTTGCGATGATCGATGAAATGATGCGCGCGGGGCGCGAGGTGCAGGTCTTCACGCGCGACGTCAGCGCTCATCTGCGCGCGCTGATGCTCGCCGGCATCTGCGGCGCGGAGCAGGCGGCTGACCTGCTGGACACGACGCAGGAGGACGCGCAGGCCTACGCCGCGCAGGCGAAGCGCACCTCGCGCGAGCGGCTCATGCGCATGCTCGATCTCTTCCTGGCGGGGGAGACGGACATGAAGTGGGCCGCGCAGCCGCGCTTTGCGTTGGAGACGGCGGCCATCCGCGCCTGCGCGCCGGAGGAGAGCGTGCAGGTCGAGGCGCTGGTCGCGCGCGTGGGCGAGCTGGAGCGCAAGCTGCGCGAGGGCGCCGTCGCCGCCGCGCCGGCGAAGCGGGTCAGGGCCGCCGAGAGGACGACGCCCGTGGATGAAGCGCCCAGGGAGGCCGCGCCGGCTCCGGCCAGCGCGCCGCAGGGCCCCGCGCCCGAGGCGGAGCGCATCTGGCAGGAGGCCGTGAGGCAGATCCGGCAAAAGCCGATGATCTTCGGCTTTGTGAAGGAGGGACGGCTGGCGACGGCGGAAAACGGCTGCTTTACGGTCGTCTTCCCGCAGGGCTCGGGCGCGATGGCGGTCAAGCTGCTGAGCATGGAGGACAAAAACGCGCAGGTCGCCGAGGCGCTCACGGCGGCGGCAGGCTATGTCTGCACGTTCCGCGCGGCCATTGAGGGCACGGTCGCCGAGTCGGACAAGAACGTGCTCGCTGCGCAGCAGGCGGCGAAGGAGCAGGCGCAGACCAACCTCAACCGGGTGTTTGACGCCTTCGGGCGGGAGAATGTGAGGGTTTTGGATGAGTGATTGGTTCAAACAGGCGGTCGTCTATCAGGTCTATCCCAAGAGCTTTCAGGACGGCAACGGGGACGGCATGGGCGATCTGCGCGGCGTCATGCAGCGGCTCGACTACATCAAGGCGCTGGGGGCAAACGTGATCTGGCTCAACCCGGTCTACGAGAATTCCGGCGTGGACGGCGGCTACGACATCAGCGACTACCGGAAGATCGCGCCGGAATTCGGCACGATGGAGGACTTTGAGGCGCTGCTTGAGGCGGCGCACGCGCGCGGACTGCGCATCGTCATGGATCTGGTGGTCAACCACACCTCGACGGAGCACGCGTGGTTCCGCGAGTCCCGGCGGGACAAGACAAACGACAAGCGCAGCTTCTACGTCTGGCGCGCGCCGTTTGAGGGCGGCGCGCCCAACCGGCTGCGCAGCGTCTTCTCCGGCTCCGCCTGGAGAAAGGACGAGGCGACCGGCGAATACTACCTGCACATGTTCGCCAACGAGCAGGCCGACCTGAACTGGCACGAGCCGCGCGTGCGCGAGGGCGTCTACGACATGATGCGCTGGTGGCTTGACAAGGGCATCGACGGCTTCCGCATGGACGTGATCAACATGATCGGCAAGCCAGAGGAGGCGCTCATCGCGGACGGACGCGCGGAGATGGATATCTGCAACGGCCCGAGGGAGCACGAGTACATCCGCGAGATGAACCGGGAGGTGCTCAGCCGCTACGACATCATGACCGTCGGCGAGACTGCCGGCACGCCGCCTGAGGAGGCGCTGCGCTACGCGAGCCTCGACGGCGGCGAGCTGAACATGATCTTCCAGTTTGAGCATATGGAAGTCGACGGCGGGCGATTCGGCAAGTGGAGCACGAACCGGGCGAGCCTGCCCAAGCTCAAGGCCGTGCTCGCCCGCTGGCAGACCGCACTGCACGGCAAAGCCTGGAACAGCCTCTACTGGGACAACCACGACCAGGCGCGCTGCGTCTCCCGCTTTGGCAGCGACCGGGACGAGGCCAGCCGCGTGCGCAGCGCGAAGATGCTCGCCGCCTGCCTGCACATGATGCAGGGCACGCCCTACATCTATCAGGGCGAGGAGCTGGGCATGACGAACTACCCGATGCGCTCCATCGAGGAGAGCCGGGACGTCGAGGCGATCAACGCATGGCACGAGCTGGTGGAGGAGATGCACCTGCTCACGCCGCAGGAGATGATGGAGGCCATCCGCAGCAAGGGCCGCGACAACGCGCGCACGCCGATGCAATGGTCGGCAGAAGCAAACGCCGGCTTCACGGCTGCGCAGCCCTGGATGCCCGTCAACCCGAACTACGTGACGATCAACGCCGCGCAGCAGGAGGGCGATCCGGATTCCGTGCTCTCCTTTTACAAGGCGCTCATCCGGCTGCGCCGGAAGAACCCCGTCGTCATCGACGGCGACTTCACGCTGTTGATGCCCGAGGACGAGCAGGTCTTTGCCTACACGCGCTGCGACGGCAAGCACACGCTGCTGGTCGCCTGCAACTTTTCGGATGCGCCAGCAAAGCTCGACGTGCAGGCGGCCTCGCGCGGGAAGCGGCTGCTGGGCAATTATCAGAGCGCGGGCGAGGCGGACACGCTGCGGGCGTGGGAATGCAGGATCGATTTGACAGAATGATCCGGATTCAGCCTCCAAACGCTTTCATTGGCACGAAGCGAAGAAGGGTCAAGGGGCAAAGCCCCTTGCGGGGTCCGGGGCAGCGCCCCGGGCAGGTTTTAGGGCGGCAGGTCTGATATTCAAAAGAAAACGCAGTCTCAAAGCGTGGATGCAGAAATAAACCAGTATGAAAGCGCTGCGGATGCGCCGCGAGAGCACAAAGCCAAAAGGAGCCTGACGGTTTTTCCCATCAGGCTCCCTTTTTGTGTGGATGAAATCAGGCTTCCTCGAAATGCACGTTGACCGGCTGAGCGACGCCGTTGATGTACACATGCGCGACGCTTGTGCTGATCTCAAAGCAGCTGCCGTCCATGACGACCAGATCGGCGTCCTTGCCGACCTCGATGGAGCCGACGCGCTCCTGGATGCCGATGTGCCTGGCGGGGTTGATCGTGATGGCCTGCAGCGCGTGGAACGGGTCGAGGCCCGCATGAACGGCGAAGCCCGCGCACAGCGGCAGATACTTCAGCGGCGTGACCGGCGCGTCGGTGATGATGCTGATCGTGCAGCCCGCCTTGTCCAGAATCGCCGGGGTCTCCCAGGTCTTCTTGCGCAGCTCGTACTTGCTCGCATTGCCGAAGGTCGGGCCGACGGCCATCGGGATGTGCTCCGCGGCGAGCAGGTCGGCGACGAGGTGGCCCTCGGTGCAGTGCTCCAGCGTCAGCCTGACGCCGAATTCCTTCGCGATGCGGATGGCGGTGAACATGTCGTCCGCCTGATGCGCGTGCGCCTTGAGCGGGATCTCGCCCCGGATGACGGGCAGAAGGGCGTTCAGCTTCATGTCAAACGGCGGCAGCTTGCTCTCGTCGTCGCCGGCGGCGCGGAGTCTGCGGTCGTATTCCTGCGCCTTGAAGAGCATCTCGCGCAGCTTCGCGGCGGTGGACATGCGCGAGGAGTTGCCCTTCTCGCGGTAGCAGCGCTTGGGATTCTCGCCGAACGCGCACTTCATCGCCACATCCGCGCGCACGAGCATCTCCTCCACGCGCCGGCCCGTCGTCTTGATCGCCGCGAAGGTGCCGCCCAGCACGTTGGAGCTGCCCGGGCCGGTGCACACGCAGGTGACGCCGGCAGCAGCAGCCTCGGCAAAGGCGTAGTCGCCCGGCTTGATGCCGTCGATCGCGCGCAGCTGCGGGGTCAGAATGTCGCCGTATTCGTTGTAGTCCTGGCCCTCATAGCCGATG
>SFHU01000127.1 GCA_004555535.1 Clostridiales bacterium | reverse complement strand
CATGGAGCTGGGGCTGCCCTACGAGTGCCTGCTGCTGGACGACGGAACGCCGCTCTCTGCGTTTGAGACCTTCCTGCGCGCCAACATGGAGGGAGGCCGCCTCATCTTTGACGGCCTTTTCTGCGGCACGGACACGGTGGCCTATCAGATCATCGGCATCCTGCGCGGCATGGGCCTGCGCGTGCCGGAGGATGTGCAGGTCATCGGCTTTGACGGCATTCGCATGTTCGGCGATCTCGACTATGTCTGCTCCACGATTGTGCAGCCCGTCGCAGACATCGCGGAGGCCTGCGTGAGCATGGTACTCTCCCCGGACTTCAAGGGGCTGCCCTCGCTCATCTGTCTGCCTGTCACCTACGCAGACGGCGGAACCACCCTGCCTGTCACATAATCGCTTCTCCACCAAGCCAGAACCATCTTCAAAGGAGTGTGTTTTGATGTTTGATGTCGTCGCCCTTGGCGAGCTGCTCATTGACTTCGCCTGTGCCTCGAAGGATGAGGCGGGCTACCCGACCCTCGCCGCCAACCCCGGCGGCGCGCCCGGCAATTATCTCGCCGCGCTGCAGGCCTATGGCTGCACCACCGCCATGCTCGGCAAGGTCGGTGCGGACACCTTTGGCAAGCTGCTCACCGGCACGCTGGAGAGCCGCGGCATCGACACCCGTGGCATCATCATGGATCCCAACGTGTTTACGACGCTGGCCTTTGTCACGCTTGACAGCACCGGCAACCGGGAGTTCAGCTTTGCCCGCAAGCCCGGCGCGGACACGCGCCTGACCGAGGCAGAGGCGCTTGACACCGGGCTGATCGACGACTGCCGCGTCTTCCATTTCGGCACGCTGAGCCTGACGGACGAGCCTGTGCGCAGCGCCACGCGCGCCGCCATCGCCCGCGCCAAGGCGCAGGGCAAGCTCATCAGCCTCGATCCCAACCTGCGCAAGCCCCTCTGGCAGAGCGAGGACGAGGCCCGCGCGCAGATTGAGTGGAGCCTCGCGCAGGCGGACATCGTGAAGATCAGCGATGAGGAAATTGACTTCCTCTGGGGGATTTCGCCGGAGGCCGGCGCGCAGAAGCTCCTCTCCGAATACGGCGTCTCGCTCGTCTATGCCACGCTCGGTCCGAAGGGCTGCCACGCCGCCAATCGAAACGGCTCGATCACGGTTGCGTCCCCGAAGGGCATTCACGTCGTGGACACCACCGGCGCGGGCGACATCTTCGGCGGCAGCGCCATGAGCCGCTTCCTCGCGCTCGGCAAGCGTCCCGACGAGCTGAGCCTTGCGGAGATGACGGAGATCGTCCGCTTCGCCTGCTGCGCCGCGAGCCTGTCCACGCAGAAGCACGGCGGTATTTCCAGCGTCGTGCCGATGGAGCAGGTGCTCGCCTGCGTGAAGGAAACCTACAGCCCGCGCTGACCGCGCGGAGCATCGAAAGGAAACAGATCGTCAAGCGGATCAACGCAAAACGCCCGAAGGCCGTCGTCTTCAGGCGTTCTTTTTTTTATTTCAAAACGCTTTCATGAGCAGAAGCGAAGAAGGGAGTCCGAGGGATCCATGTCTTCCCCACAGTGCGCCCTCACACCTCCGCGCAGCCAAAGCCGAGCTGGCGGCCCCGCTCCAGACAGGCCGCGTCGTTGACATGCATCAGGTACACCCGGCTGCGCAGCGCCGGCGGCGTCACCGCGGCCAGCCTGCTCAGCGGCAGGTGGATGCCCGGGCCCTCGGCGCTCGTGGCATCCATATAGGCCCGTTCAAACGCGGGGTGCGTGCGCACAAAGTCGAGAAACGGCGCCTCCGTGCAGGTATCGGCGGAATAGAACACGCCGCCGCCCGCCGTCTCCATCACAAAGGAATAGCACGTCATGCCCTCCGCATGGCGGGTCGGCACGAGGTCAAGCCGTTCAAACGCCGCAAAGCCAAGCGGCCCCGCCGGGATAAAGCAGACCCCGTCCGGGCCAACGTCGATGCCGAAGAGCTGCAGCAGCATCCGCAGCCTTTCCTCAAAATCGCCGCGCTCCGGCACGACAAGACGCATCTTCGCCCCCAGCGCGTAGCGGCAATAATGCCCCAGCGTGCCCAGCGAGCCGCAATGGTCGCTGTGCAGGTGGGAGACGGCTACGGTCACCTCGCGCACGCCCTCCAGCAGCCCGCGCTCCTTCAGCGCGGAAAAGACGGTCTCCCCGCAGTCGAGCAGCATCAGCCTTTCGCCCTCGCGAATGCAGGCGGCCGTGTTGCCCTGCGACGTGTTGAACGCGGCGCCCCGCCCCAGAAACAGCAGCTCCATCGGTTCACGCTCCCTTTCTTCTTGTCCCGCTTATGATACCGCAGCAGGGCCGCCGTGTCAAACCTGCGTGGGAATCCTGGCGAAAACTCTATGATTTTCTGCGCACTTCGCGTTGATTTTCCTTCTGTATGCTTTTATAATAGGACGTGGATTCTGTACAGCAGAATACTGATTGACAGGAGGTCTATCCCCATGAAAAAGTTTTCCGCTCTTCTGCTCGCTCTGCTTCTCGTGCTGCTCAGCGCCTTCGCGCTGGCAGACGGCCTGGATGTGGACAAGCTGAGCATCCAGTTCGTGCCGACCAACACGGAGACCGCCGACGCCACCACCGCCGACTTCTCCGCCTACATGAGCAACCTGCTGGGCATCCCGGTGAACGTCACCGTCGCCACCAGCTACAACGCCATTGTGGAGGCCATGGAGTCCGGCACTGTGGACGTGGGCATCATGCCGCCGGCGACGTATGTGCAGGCCCGTGAGATGGGCGTCGCCAAGGCCGTCCTCTCCTCCGTGCTGACCGACTACGACCAGGAGACGGAGCAGCTGCTGCCGGGCACCAGCGTGGGCAGCTTCAAGGCCGAGGTGCTCGTGCGCGCCGATTCCGGCATCACCGGCTATGAGGGCCTCGCGGGCAAGACCATCGCCTACCTGGGCGCCTCCAGCGCCTCCGGCTACATCTACCCCGTCGCGGAGATGAAGATGGCCGGCATCGACACTGAGAGCTGCAACTGGGTGAACATCACCTCTGTGCCCAGCGCCATCCTCGCCGTCATCAAGGGCGACGTGGACGCCTGCTTCACCTTCGAGGGCTCTCGCTTCGTGTTCTCCAGCGCCGTGCTCGACGACAACGGCAATCCGTATGACCTGTACACCGAGCTCTCCGTCGCCAAGCTCTCCGACGGCGACATCCCCAACGACGCCGTCGCGGTCAACACCCGCCTCTCCGACGCGACCGCCGAGGCCGTCCGTCAGGCGTTCCTGGACATGGCCGCGGATGAGGCCGGCCTGGCCATCATGAGCACCTGGAACCACAACGGCTACGTCGAGGCCAACGAGGCCGACTACGACACCATCGCCGAGTACATCGAGCTGGCCGCGGAATAAAGCATGATTACCTTTCAGCACGTTTCAAAGACCTATCCCAACGGCGTCAGGGGCCTAGTGGACATCGACCTGACGATTGGCGACGGCGAGTTCGTCTCGATCATCGGCCTGAGCGGCGCGGGCAAGAGCACGCTGCTGCGCTCCATCAACCGCCTCAACGACATCACCGAGGGCGAAATTCTCATCGACGGCAGGTCGATCACCCGCGCGAACAAGCGGGAGCTCAAGCTCATCCGCCGCACCATCGGCCTGATCTCCCAGCAGTTCAACCTGGTCAAGCGCTCCACCGTGCAGCGCAACGTCCTCTCCGGCAAGCTGGGGTATTATTCCAACGTCAAGAGCATCCTCGGCCTGTTCTCCCGGGAGGACTATGCGCTGTGCACGCAGGTGCTTGAAAAGGTCAACCTCTCCGACAAGCTCCACGAGCGCTGCGACAACCTCTCCGGCGGACAGCAGCAGCGCGTCTCCATCGCGCGGACGCTCTTCCAGGAGGCGGGCATCATCCTCGCGGACGAGCCCGTCGCCTCCCTGGACCCCGCTACCTCGCAGGAGATCATGGCCGAGCTGCGCAGCATCAACCAGAGCATGGACAAGACGGTGATCGTCAACATCCATTCCATCGAGCTGGCGCGCAAGTTCTCCGACAGGATCCTCGCGCTGCAGGATGGACGCCTGGTGTTCGACGGGCCGCCCGCCGCACTTGACGACGACGTGCTGCGCATGGTCTACAAGGGAGATTCCTTCCTGCAGGAAGACAGGCGAGGCCGCCCATGAAGATCAAGGATACGGTTCACTACGCCTGGAAAAAGCACATACTCGTGCTTCTCCTTTTCGCGCTGTGCCTGTACAGCAGCATTCGCTGCACGCAGGCGGATTTCGCGCAGCTCGCCGGGAACATCGGGCAGGTGGGCGTTTTTCTCAGAAAGCTCGCCCATCCCGACTTCTCCTACCTGCCCAAGCTGATCTCCCCCATGGTCAAGACGCTCAAGATGTCGGCGCTGGGCACCGCGGCGGGCATGCTGCTGGCCATCCCCTTCTCCTTCCTGGCGACCACCGTCGTCACGGGAAACCGGGTGATCACCAACGCCGTCCGCTTCGTCCTCAACGTCATCCGCACCATTCCGAACCTGCTGCTGGCCTCCCTGCTGGTGGCCATCGTGGGCATCGGCGAGGCGACGGGCGTGCTGACCATCGCGATTTTCACCTTCGGCATGGCCTCCCAGCTGATCTTTGAGTCCATCGAGACGATCGACATGAGCCCGCTCGAGTCCGCGCAGGCCGTCGGCGCCAACCGGCTCAAGACGGCTGTCTGGGCCGTCTGGCCGCAGATCGCCTCCAGCGTGGCGAGCTACACGTTCTACGCCTTCGAGCTGAACGTGCGCGCCTCCACGGTGCTGGGCTATGTCGGCGCGGGCGGCATCGGCGTCAAGCTCAACGAGGCGCTGGGCCTGTTCAAGTACGAGCGCGTGTCCATCATCATCCTGTTCATCTTCGCGGTCGTCGTCGTCGTGGACGCGCTCTCGGAAATGATCCGAAGGAGGCTGAAGTGACATGAAGATTTCAGCCCGGCTCAAAAAGCCGCTCCTCACGCTCGCCGTCATCGCCCTGCTGCTCTGGTGCGCGATGGACATCAACTGGAGCAGCCTTTCCCGCTTCTCCTGGGGCTCCTTCGCGGCCACGCTCTCCAGGATCTGCCAGCCTGCGTGGGGCGACTTCTACAACGGCACCAGCGAGGATATCCTCCATCTGATGCTCGTCACCATCGCCATCGGCTTCTTCGGCACCACCGTGGGCACCGTGCTGGCGGTTCCCTTCACGCTGCTGGCCTCCGCCAACCTGTGGAACAACCGCATCCTCCCGCGTGTGGGCAAGTTCATCCTCGACGTGCTGCGCTCCTTCCCGGAGCTGGTGTACGCCATCATCTTCATCAAGGTGGTCGGCCCCGGCCCGTTCGCCGGCGTGCTCGCCATCGGCGTACACCAGATCGGCATGCTGGGCAAGCTCTTCACCGAGGAGATGGAGCGCATGGACGAAACCGCCGTCGAGGCCTGCCACGCGGTCGGCGCGAACGGCCTCAAGACCATGTTCTACGCGCGCCTGCCGCAGTTGCTGCCGCTGTACGCGTCCCTGGTGCTCAACCACTTTGAGATCGCCGTGCGCAGCGCCTCCACGCTGGGCCTGGTCGGCGCAGGCGGCATCGGCGCGACGCTGATCTTCGCGATTCAGGCGTGCCGCTGGCCGCGCGTGGGCATCATCCTGCTGACGGTCGTCGTCACGGTGTTCCTGCTCGACCTGCTGACCAGCCAGATCCGCAAGCGTCTGAGGTGATCCCGCCTTCGGGCGAAGCCGCACATTTTCTCCCAAAAAGACCTGCGCGGTCATCGGGCTTCCGCCCGGTGACCGCGCCTTTGTTTTCGCCGTTTTCCGCAGCTTACCACTCGGCGATGACGCCGTCGCTGTCGCGCCAGACCGGGTTGTGCCAGTCATGGCCCCTGGCCGCCATCTCGCGGACGTATTCCTCGTTGACCTCCACGCCCAGGCCCGGCCCGGTCAGCAGCTCGCACATGCCGTCCCTGTAGGTGAACACCCCGGGATTGCGGATGTAGTTGAGCAGGTCGTAGCCGTCGTTGTAGTGGATGCCCGCGCTCTGCTCCTGGATGAAGGCGTTGGGCGAGCAGAAGTCCACCTGCAGGCAGGCCGCCAGCGCGATCGGGCCGAGCGGGCAATGCAGCGCGACAGCCACGTCGAACGCCTCCGCCATCGCGGCGATCTTCCTCGCCTCCAGAATGCCGCCGCAGTGGCTGACGTCCGGCTGCACGATGTCCACGCCGCCGCGGGTGAGCATATGCTTGAAGCCCCAGCGCGTGAAGTTACGCTCGCCCGTCGCGATGGGCGTGTGGCAGGTGCGCGCGAACTCGAGGAACTCGTCCTCGTTCTCGCAGAGCACCGGCTCCTCGACGAACATGAGGTTGTACGGCTCCAGCATGTGGATCAGCTGCTTGGCCATCGTCTTGTGCACGCGGCCGTGGAAGTCCACCGCGATGCGCATGGAGGGCACGGCCTCGCGAACCGCCGCCACGTGCTCCACCGTTTTCTCGAGCTTGTCATAGCTGTCGATCCAGCGCAGCTCGTCCGTGCCGTTCATCTTGACGGCATGGTAGCCCTGCGCGGCGGCTTCCCTCGCGGCCTTGCCGGTGTCGCGCGGATGGTCGCCGCCGATCCAGCGGTAGACCTCGATGCGGTCGCGGCATTTGCCGCCCAGCAGCTCATACACCGGCACGCCCAGCGCCTTGCCCTTGATGTCCCACATGGCCTGCTCGATGCCCGAAATCGCGCTGGTCAGGATGGGGCCGCCGCGGTAGAAGCCCGTGCGGTACATCTGCTGGAACGCATCCTCGACGTCCGTCGCGCCTCCTACGACAGCTTTCTGGTCCTCTACGTCGTGCGCGGCAGGGGCTACTGCTATCTGGACAGCCAGCGCGTCGAGCTGCATACCGGCTCGCTGGTGCTGCTGGACTGCTATCTGCCCCACCGCTACGGCTATGGCAGCGATTCGACGTTCTGCACGACCTTCAAGCGCATTACCGGCATGACGCCGCTGGAATACCGGAACCAGCGTTAAGCCGCAGCGGGCCATGGCCCTGACCCGGGAATGTCCGCACGGCGCGCAGACCGGTTCCGGGCAAAGGGCGCCTCTCCCGCGGAGGAACCGGGGAAACATTCAGGCATACAAAAAGCAGCGGGCGCCGTCATTCGCGGTTCCCGCCGTCGTTTGTTTCGTTTTCCGTTTCGCCCAGCCGGGCCATGATCGTCTGATACAGCCCGGGCGCGCGGCTGGGCCATCGCTCGCAGAAGCGCTTGGCCTGCGCCTTGGTCGCCGCCGTCAGCGTCATGCTGAAGATCTCCGCGCCGGATTCGAGCGCGCGCAGCGTGACGATAAAGCCGGCGTCAGTCTCCTTCCAGTCGGCTGGCATCTGCAATTCATCCTGAATCCGTCTGCGCCAGACGGGACAGGCGGCGTCGAGCTTCTCCTGCTGGGAGGCGCGGATGCGCCCGCCGAAGAGCTCCAGGCTCTGCCGGCCCTCGGGCGTCAGGAAGAGGAGCACGCCCTCCAGGCGGCGGGACTCGCGCACGAGCGCAGCCTCCTTGAGCCCGCCCAGCGCCAGAAAGAACTGGAACTGGCTCTGAAGCGACGTTTCCACCACAAAGCGAAGCAGCTGCTCCTGCGTGCATCCGCCCAGGCGATGAAGCGCGCTGAGCAGCACGAGCTTATCCTCTTCTTCCGTGGCATGCACGTCGAACACAGACGCTCCTCCCTTCTGGTCGGATCACTCCTCCGCCGGCTCGTCCTTGACGATATAGCTGTCCAGCGCCTTGAGCAGGTCGTCACAGTCATCGCTGTAGATATCCATGCGGATCGGCCTGGAGAGATCGATGGAAAAGATGCCGAGGATGGATTTGGCGTCGACCACATAGCGGCCGGAGCGCAGATCCATATCATACGGATAGCGGTTGACGAGGCTCACAAAGTTCTTGACGTGATCGGTCATCATCGTCAGGCGGATATTGACAGACTTCATCTTGAAGCTCCCTTTCCTATTGCCAGTTAATACTCAGTCTGTGTGTATTATACCTGAAACCGCCTGTGAATGCAAGCCGTTGACCGTCCGGTTTTTCCCTCCGTGCCCTGGCGCCTGCGGTGCAGCCGGTACACGGGGAAAAATTGAGAA
>SFHU01000126.1 GCA_004555535.1 Clostridiales bacterium | reverse complement strand
CATCCGCGCGCTGAACGCGCAGAGCGGCCGTGTGCTGGCGATCGACCCGAACATCGCGGATGCCGAGTCCCTGAACTACGAGATCGACCGTGAGCGCAAGAACGCCGCGGGCGAGGACGTGCTTGCGCTGGCGGATTACGTGAAGGCCGGCATCAACGTGCTCGATAGCGACGAGGGCTTCTTCATGATGTGCGAGGGCGGCAAGATCGACTGGTCCGGCCACGCGAACGACGCGGCGACCTCCATCCACGAGACGCTGGCCTTCGCCGACGCTGTGCAGGTCGCGGTTGACTTCGCTGCTGAGCACCCGGACGAGACGCTCATCATCGTGACGGCCGACCACGAGACCGGCGGCATGACCATCGGCTTTGCGACGACCGCTTATGACACTCACTTCACTTACCTGACCCACCAGAAGATCTCCTTCACCAACTTTGACCTCGTGATCGACGAGCTGCGCGAGAACGGCGCGAGCTTCGAGGACGCGATGGCGAAGGTCAAGGAATACTACGGACTGACGACGGAGCCGGACCAGGCGCTGAGCCTGACGCAGAGCGATATCGAGACGCTCAAGGCGGCGTTTGAGCTGAGCATGGTACCTGCGGACGAGCGCAAGCTGGGGGACGAGGAGAAGCTGCTCTACGGCGGCTACGAGCCCTTCTCCATGGCGGTCAGCCACATCATGAACAACAAGGCGGGCCTGTCCTACACCTCCTACGCGCACACCGGCTTGCAGATCCCGGTCTACGCGATGGGCGTGGGCGCGGAGACCTTCTCCGGCCTCTACGACAACACCGACATCTTCAACCGCACGATGGCGGTGCTGGGCCTGAGCCAGTAAGCATCAAGCGGAAGAAATAAAGCGGAGCCGTTCCAAAGGGGAGCGGCTCCGCCTGTGTGCCAGGGGGCAAAGGAAGTATGAAGCGACTCAAACGGTCCAACGTCGTGATGTGCGTCGTGATGCTGCTTCTCTGCGCGGCGCTGTGCCTGCTGCCGGAGCGCTATGAAAACGCCTCGACGCACATCCCCCGCGAGCGCGTGCGCATCGAGGAGGTCGACAACTCGGGACTTTACCCGGTCGGCATCGTGTATTCCGGCGTGCAGAACTGCCGCGTGACGGTGCTCAGCGGCGAGCACGCGGGGGAGAGCACCATGGCGAGCAACTACCTCAACTCGGCGCTCGATAAGGACAAGCTCTACGCGCCCGGCGACGTGGCGCACGCGATGGTGCAGATGGGCGAGCATCTGACGGTCACGCTCATCGACCATGCGCGAACGGGCACGGAGGCGCTGATCGTTCTTGCGCTTTCGGCCCTGCTGATCCTCTATGGCGGCATTGTCGGCTGCGGCGCGCTGATCTCGCTGGCGGCGAGCGTCATCATCGTCTGGAAGCTGCTGCTGCCGCTGCTGCTCGAGGGCGTCAGCCCGATTGCCGCGGCATTTGTGACCGTGACGGCGCTGACGGTGATGATCGACCTGCTGGTCGGCGGGCTGACGCGCAAGACGCTCATCGCCGTGCTCGGCTCGCTGGCCGGAACCCTCATCACGGGCATCCTCTCGATCGTGCTGACGGACGCGCTGAAGCTCGACGGCGGCGACATTCCGTACCTCGTGCCGCTGCTCTCGCAGTCGTTTATGACGCTCGACGCCAAGGCGCTCTACTGCGGCATGATCTTCATCGCCAATTCCGGCGCGCTGATGGATCTTAGCATGGACATCGCGGCGAGCTGCCTGGAGATCGTCCACCACAGG
The DNA here is from genome assembly GCA_004555535.1 of Clostridiales bacterium. Classification (GTDB taxonomy): domain Bacteria; phylum Bacillota; class Clostridia; order Christensenellales; family Aristaeellaceae; genus Ventricola. The sequence continues at coordinate 6,421 of SFHU01000126.1, read as the reverse complement.
CCGGACGTGCCGCGCCGGGAGCTGATGCGCAGCGGCATGACGATCGGCCGCAGCGTGCTGGGCACGATGACGACGACGCTGATGCTCGCCTACTCGGGCAATTACCTCTCCATGCTCATGTACTTCATGGGGCAGGGCACGCCGGTCATCGACATCATCAACCTCAAATACGTCGCCAGCCAGCTGCTCAGCACGCTGGTGGGCAGCTTCGGCCTCGTCGCCGCCGCGCCGCTGACGGCGCTCATCGCGTCGGCGCTGTGCGTGTCGAAGGGAGAGCGAGCGAAAGCGTGACGGCATGCTCATCCGCATGCGTCACGGAAAAGCCCAGACGCCTGTGCAGCGAAAGCGAGGCGGCGTTTTGCGGCGCAACCTGCACGACGGCGCGCGTAAAGCCGCGCGCGGCCATGCGCTCAAAGAGCAGGGGCAGCGCCGCCTTTGCCGCGCCGCGCCGGCGCATCGCGGGCGCGACGGCGATGCCATAGGAAAACGACGTGCCCTGCACGCTATGGACGGTGATGCCGCCCGCGTGCGCGCCATCAAGAAGAATGAAAAAGCGCAGGTCGTCTGCGCTTTTTCCGATAGATTGGAGGGTGATCATGCGCGGGGCAGCGCTGCCTCGGGGGCGAAGCCGCTGTCGATGCACAGCTGCGCGCGCTGGGCGCTCTTGCCGCCGGCGGCCAGCTCCCCGGCGAGGAAATCCGGATGGGCGAGCAGGAAGTCGCGCAGGAAGGCGTCGGGATCGGCGATGAAGGAGAGCACGAGGTCGAGCTGCTTGTCCGTGATGCGGCCCATCGCGCGCGCCTGCTCAAAGAGCTCCGGCTTGATGACCACGAGCGTCGTCAGCGGGCAGCCGGCGTCAGCGAGGATCTTCGCGCCGCCCTGGTCGCGGTCGACGACGGCGAGGGAGTGGGCGATTTTCGCGCCCAGCCCCTCGACGGCGGGAATCCACGCGCGCACATAGGAGGAGGCGACGGTGATCAGGTCGGCGATATGGATGGAGCGCTTGCCGTCAAGGCCCGCCTGGCCGGAGGGCATGCTCACGCCCTGGGCGTTTGTGTAGACGGTCGAAAGATCCTTGAAGATGGAGAGATGGCCCAGGCCGAGCTTGCGCGCGACGGGCATGGAGAAGAAGAAGTCCCTGCGCTCGCCGCCGGAGACGAAGTCCGCGTCCATTTGGGAGGCGGCGTCCGCGAGCAGATCGATCAGCTGCGCGTAGATCGGGCAGGAGGCGAGCTGCGCCTCGATGTGCGCCCAGACCTTGTCATAGAAGGCGAGCCTGTCGCCCGCGCAGGCCTCCTCGATCACGGCAAGCAGCTCGAGCGCGGCCTGCTCGCTGCCGAAGAGGAACTGGGTGTTGATGTAGAACGGGCCGAGCTTGCCGGACGTATACCAGAACGGCCGACCCTCGGGGCACACGCGCACGGCGTCGGTTTCAAAGAGCCAAGAGATGACGGGATTGTCCATGAGTCCTATCCTCCGCTTTTGAGTTGTGTTCCCCAGCATTATACGATACCGGCGGCCAAAATGGAAGCGGTTTGCGCAGTTTTCCGGCGGACGGGGCGATTGACCATGCGGGAGGGGCGTGCTATAATAAGCCGTAAACTGGGCTTTTGTTCCCCGGCGGCGGATGCGCGCGCGGGGAAGGCGGCGGTCCGGGACAACCCTGAATTGAGAAAGAGAATCTGTGCTTATGAAAAAGCTGTGTGCCCTCCTCTGGCGGGGGATTGACGCGCTGGCGCGCGCCGTCATCAAACTGATCGGCAAGGTGTCGCCCAAGCTGGGCGGATTGTGCGAATCGCTCTGGAACAACACGGAGCTGGTGAGCTATCTGTTCGTCGGCGTGGCGACGACGCTGGTCAACTACGTCGTCTACTACATCGCCACGCGCATGCTGGGCATGACGACCGTGCCCGGCACCTGGACGGCCTGGGTCGCGGCGGTGGCCTTTGGCTACGTGGCGAACAAGGCCTTCGTCTTTAAGACGCACTGCGACAGCGCGCTGGCGCTTGCACGCGAGGCGGCGGGCTTCTTCGCGATGCGCCTCATCTCCCTGGGCATGGAGACCGTGCTCATGCTGCTGCTGGTCGACGTGCTCCACTTCAACGACCTGGCGATGAAGCTGCTGGTCAATATCCTGGTGATCATCGCGAACTACATCTTCTCCAAGCTGTTCATCTTTAAAAAGAAATGAGGAATACCCGCATGAAAAAGCATCTGCCCCTGCTGCTGACGCTTCTTTGCCTGCTGCTGGCCCTTGCCTGCGCGGCGCAGGCGGACGGCGGCATCGTCGTGGACAAGAAGGATCTCTCGGCCAACGAGACGCTTGACAAGAACGTGACCAACATCGTCTTCCTGTTCACGGACGGCGATGTGACCGACACGATGCTCCTCGCCTCGATCAACTCGCAGACGGGCCGCGCCGTGATGACGAGCCTTGACTGCGCGATGGTCGTCAGCGTGCCCGGCGCCGGGGAGGCGAGGCTCGCCGACGTTTACGCGATGGGCGACGAGGCGAGCAAAAGCGGCGGTGTGCTGATCGAAAAGACGCTCAACGAATGGCTGTCGCTCAACATCGCCACCTACATCGTGCTGGACGTCGCGCAGCTGCCCGCGATCGTCGACGCCGTCGGCACGATCACGCTCGATATTTCGGCTCGGGAGCGGGAGGCGCTGGGCATCGAGGGCTCGGAGCTTGGCGGCGAGGAGACGCTCGCCTATGTCCGCCTCAAGCTGGAGGACGACGAGCCCGGCACGAACCGCGCCTATCACGCGCTGATGCAGCTGCTGTATCAGGGCGTCAAGGGCGGGGACATGATGAGCATGCTCTCGATGGGCACGAAGCTGCTCTCCAGCGTCGATTCGAACCTCAACCCGCTGACCGCGGTGACGCTGGTCACGGCGGTGATGTCCGGCGAGGACAGGCGCGAGCTGCATCTGCCGCAGGCAGAGCAGATTCTCACGCGGGATCCGCTGACGGTCGACACGCAGGCGCTGCGCGAGCGCCTGTTCGCGGAGGTTTATGAGTGAGTCGGGCGCGGCGCAGGCCGCGAAGTGCGCCCGGGCGGCGAGCTTTGCGCTGGCTGCCTCGGACGCGCAGACGAGAAACCGCGCGCTGACCGCCATCGCGGAGGCGCTGCAAAAAAACAGGGAGGCTCTCTTTGCCGCCAACGCGCTCGACCTCGCGGCGGCGGAGGCGGAGGGGCTGGCCGCGCCGCTCAAAAAGCGGCTGCGGTTTGACGAGCACAAGCTTGCGGACGTCTGCGACGGGCTTTGTCAGCTCGCGGCGATGGAGGACCCCATCGGCCATGAGCAGCTGCGCACGGAGCTGGCCGACGGGCTCGTGCTCTCGCGCGTCTCCTGCCCCATCGGCGTGATCGGCGTGATCTTCGAATCCCGGCCGGACGCGCTCGTGCAGATCGCGGCGCTGTGCCTCAAGAGCGGCAACGCCGTGCTGCTCAAGGGCGGGCGCGAGGCTTTGCACACGAACGCGGCACTCTATGAGACGCTGCGCGCCGCGAGCGAGGGCGCGGGCGTGCCGGCGGGCTGGGCAGGGCTGCTCACCACCCGCGAGGACGTCGGGCAGATGCTCAAGATGGACGCGGAGATCGACCTGATCATCCCGCGCGGCTCGAACGCCTTTGTCCGATCCATCATGGAAAACAGCCGCATCCCCGTGCTCGGGCACAGCGACGGCGTCTGCCACCTGTACCTGCACGAGGGCTGCGACGCGCAGATGGCGGCGCGGATCGCCGTCGACGCGAAGACGCAGTATCCCGCGGCCTGCAACGCCGCGGAGACGCTGCTCGTGCACAGCGCGGAGCTGCACCGGGCGCTGCCCGTCGTCGCGCAGGCGCTGCTTGACGCGGGCGTGACCCTGAAGGCGGACGAGCGGGCGCGCGCGGCGATCGGCGAAGACCGCTGCGAAGCGGCGCAGGAGGCGGACTGGAGGACGGAATACCTGAGCAATGTGCTCAGCATCCGCACAGTCGATTCGCTTCCGGAGGCCATCGCGCACATCAACCGCTACGGCTCCCACCACACGGACGTCATCCTGACGGACGACGACGCGGCGGCGGCGACGTTCTTTTCGCTCGTCGACTCGGCGGGCGTCTACCAGAACTGCTCCTCGCGCTTTGCCGACGGCTACCGCTACGGCTTTGGCGCGGAGGTCGGCATTTCGACCGGAAAGATCCACGCGCGCGGCCCGATGGGGCTGGAGGGGCTTTGCACCTACAAGTACATCCTGCGCGGCCACGGCGACATCGTCGCGGACTTCGCGCAGGGACGGCGCGCGTTCACGCACAGGCGTCTGATCTGACCGGAGGCATGGGCCGCATGAAGGCGGCACGGGAGGGAACACCATGAGATGCGGATGTCCGCAGTGCGGAACGTACATGATTCAGTCGGAAAGCCTCGACCTGGGCTGCGTCTGCCCGGAGTGCCTCTATCGATGCAGCGCCTGCATGGGCACGAACACGGTCGTGCGCCGGGAGGACCTGCACAAGCTCGTCTTCACCGACCACACGGCGGAGCAGCTGGCGCAGGAGGAGACGGGCGACGGGCGGCGCGAGCCGCTGCGGCCGGAGGACTTTGTCGACTGAACCGGCATAATGCCGGTTGCATTTCCGACGAAGTGATGGTTGTCCAGTTGCTTTGTGCCCGAGACCGGAGCCTTGCAGATGAACTTACAGAGGAATACGGTTTCGCAGCTCAAAGATCGAGTATTCGCGCGAAGCGATGATGGGGTTTGGGGATGAAATCCCCAAGCAGGTTTGGGCGGCAGCCCAACGGTTCCAAATTCATTCGAAAAAGGTAGTTTCAGAGCAGGCCGCAAAGCGGCTTATGATTGAAACGGGTTTGCTTTGCAAAGCAGGAATTCAGACAAAAACCAGACGACCAAATAGAATGGAGAGAAAACGAACATGATAGCTCTTGGATCGGATCACGCGGGTCTGCCGCTCAAGCGCGAGATCATCGCGCTGCTGGAGCGCATGAACCTGCCGTACCACGACTACGGCACCTACACGGAGGACAGCTGCGATTATGCCGTCTTTGCCCAGCGCGCGGCGCAGGCCGTCGCCAGCGGCGAATGCGACCGCGGCATCCTCTGCTGCGGCACGGGCATCGGCATCTCCATCGCCGCCAACAAGGTGAAGGGCATTCGCTGTGCCGCCTGCTCGGATTGCTACTCCGCGAAGATGACGCGCAAGCACAACGACGCGAACATGCTCGCGATGGGCGCGCGCGTGGTCGGCAGCGAGCTTGGCCAGATGATCGCCGAGATCTTCCTGACGACGGAGTTCGAGGGCGGACGGCATCAGCGCCGCATCGACCAGATTGCTGCGATTGAGCGCGGGGAGACGCTCTGATACTGTGATCCCTCAGGCAGGTTTGGGCGGCAGCCCAACGGTTTCCTTCATGGCGAAGCCATTCCGGCAAAGCTGTCGGGGAGCGAAGCGTTACCTGACAGGGCGCATAAGGAAAGCTCAGATTGATTTGAGAATGGCATGGGAATCAGCGGAAAACAAAGCGAAAAACGGAGCCTGGGGGCGATCCCCCGGGCTCCTTTGATTGTATTCAGAATGCTTGCCCTCGCGAGGGGGAAAAGGCATTCGGAGTTGGATCGGTATGAATTCATGCTTTGCGGAGCAAACCCGTTTCAATCATAGGCCGCTTTGCGGACTGCGCGGATGTAAGCGTCCTAACTTGAAATCGAATTGCGTCACAGCGGAAAACCCTCCGTCACCTCGAATTTCGTCCATTCGACGTGATTGTACTGCATAACGTCCTCTGCCTTCTCCATGCCGAGCTTCTCATAAAAGGGAACCGCCTTTGTATTCGCTACCAGATACACCGCGATATCCTGCTCGCCGCCTGCCGCGCGCAGCGCCTCCTGCATGAGCCGCCGCCCGATGCCCTGGCCCGTGCAGCGGCGCGCGACGCCCAAATCCGTGATCATCAGCCAATAGGCGAAGTCCGTCAGGCCGAAGCAGACGCCCACGAGCGTGCCGTCCGCCTCCCGCGCCGTCAGGCTGATGGAGGCGCTTTGAACCAGGCGCGCGATGCGCGCCTCAAAGCGCTCCCGGGGATACTGCTTCCCCAGATCGGTGGTCGCCAGAAAGGCGATGTATTCCTGAGCGGTCAACCGCTCCTGCGCGATGCGGATTGTCATGCTTCTCCCGTTCCTTTCGCTGTGCCGCGGCGGAAAAAAAGTGCCTGCCCTCCGCTGCCAAAAATCCGTTCAGGGCGAGTATAGAGGCGGGAGGGGATTTTGTCAATCCATCCGGAGGAAGAGGCGCGCGGAAGCGGGAAAGATAGGAGCAAAATCTGCACAATAGACTTTGACCAACTTTGACCAAAATAAACAAATCGTTTTGTTTTCAGAATTTTTTAGCACTCACCTCTTGACAGTGCTAACAAC
>SFHU01000125.1 GCA_004555535.1 Clostridiales bacterium | reverse complement strand
AATGACCTGCCCTATGTGCCTTGCATCGTTTGTCAAATTCGCAAATCTGATTGTTATTGTGTAGGCTTCGTGGTATAATCAAATTACCTCATTCATGAACGAACGATAAGGGAGGAGCGTTTCCAATGAACATTCTTCTGACTGGCGGCGCAGGATTTATCGGTTCCCATACGGCTGTCGAGCTGCTTGAAGCGGGCCATGATGTCGTCGTCGTGGACAACCTCTACAACAGCAGCGAAAAATCGCTCGAGCGCGTGCAGGAGCTGACCGGAAAGACCGTGAAGTTCTACAACGCCGATGCCTGCGACGGCGCGGCGATGGACAGGATCTTCGAGGAGAACCAGATCGACGCCGTGATCCATTTTGCGGCGTACAAGGCTGTCGGCGAGTCCGTCGCCAAGCCGATGGAGTACTACCGCAACAACCTCGACTGCACGCTGACGGTCTGCGAGTCGATGAAGCGCCACGGCGTTCACCGGTTCATCTTCAGCTCCTCTGCGACGGTCTACGGCATCCCGGATCACATGCCGCTCGACGAGACGATGCCCACGAGCTGCACGAATCCCTACGGCTGGACGAAATACATGAACGAGCGCATCCTGACGGACATCGCCAAGGCGAATCCGGACTGGTCCGTCGTTCTGCTTCGCTACTTCAACCCGATCGGCGCGCACGAGAGCGGCCGCATCGGCGAAATGCCCAACGGCATTCCGAACAACCTGCTGCCGTATGTCACGCAGGTGGCTGCGGGTAAGCTGGCCTATCTGCATGTCTTCGGCGATGACTATCCGACGCCGGACGGCACGGGCGTGCGCGACTATATCCACGTCGTCGATCTGGCCAAGGGCCACGTTGCCGCTGCGGATTACGCGATGAAGCACTCCGGTGTGGAGATCATCAATCTCGGCACCGGCCATGGCTACAGCGTGCTGGACATCGTCAAGGCGTTTGAGAAGGTCAACGGTGTGAAGGTGCCCTACAAGATCGAGGCGCGCCGCCCCGGCGACATCGCCGAGTGCTGGGCCGACCCGAAGAAGGCCAGGGAGCTCCTGGGCTGGACGGCGCAGAAGAACCTGGAGGATATGTGCCGCGACGCGTGGCGCTGGCAGACGCAGAATCCCAACGGCTACGCCGACTGATTCACGCAAAACACAACACAATCAAAGAGAAAGGCCCGGCGGGGAAGCATCCCTGCCGGGCCTTCATTGCAAAATGGAATGGGATTACTTCATCCGCTCGATGTTCCGGGGCACCAGCATCAGCGCGATGCCGCCGACGATGAACATGCCCATGACCGCCAGCGCGCCGTAATTCGTGACGCCGGTCAGCTGGGCGACCAGGCCGAAGAGCGCGGGGCCGATGACGGCGGAGAACTTGCCGAAGACGTCAAAGAAGCCGAAGAATTCGCTCGCGTTCTCAGGCGGGACAAGCTTGCCGAAGAAGGAACGCGAGAGCGCCTGAATGCCGCCCTGCGCGGTGCCCACGAGCACGGCCAGCACGAGGAAGTCGGACATCTTCTGCAGGTTGAAGCCGACCGCGCAAACGACGACATACGTCGCGATGCCAAAGAGGATCATCTTCCGGGAGCCGAAGCGCCCGGCGAGCTTGCCGTAGAGGATGGCGAAGGGGAAGGCGACGATCTGCACGACGAGCAGGATGACCATCATGTCCATGCTGTCAAGGCCGCAGGAGGCGCCGAAAACGGTGGCCATGTGGATGATCGTGCCGACGCCGTCGATGTAGAAGAAGTAGGCGATCAGGAAGAGCAGTACGCTCTTGTAGGACAGCAGCTTTTTGAACGTCGAGGCGACGTTGCGCAGCGTGTGCGCGATGATGCGCTTTTCCGGCTCGATGGCGTGCTTCTGCTGTACGTGGCGCAGCATCGGGATGGTGAACACCAGCCACCAGACGGCGGTCAGCGCGAAGGAGAACTTGGTCGCCGTGACGGTGGGGATGCCGATCTTGTCGCCGAACTGGATCAGCAGCAGGGAGATGACCAGCGGGATGGTCGAGCCGCCGATGTAGCCCAGGCCGTAGCCCATGGTGGAGACCTGATCCATCCGGGATTCGTCCGTCACGTCGGGCAGGAAGCTGTCATAATAGATACAGGAGCCGTTGAAGCCCAGCGTGCCCAGCACGTAGAGCACCAGCAGCAGCTTCCAGTTCTCCGTCATCGACAGCAGGAAGGTGCTCACGACGCCAAGCAGCATGAAGGCGGTGAACAGCCGCTTTTTCATGCCCTTGAAATCGCCGAGCGTGCCCAGGAAGGGCGCAAGTACAGCACAGATCAGCGTGCCGAAGGATGTGGCATAGCCCCAGTAGGCTGTGGCGTTGACGTCGCTGACGCCGCCCAGCTGCGCCATGCTCTTGAAGAAGATCGGAAGAATGATGGCGGCGACGATGGCGGAAAAGGCGGAGTTGGCCCAGTCGTAAAAGATCCAGCCCTTTTCTTCCTTGGTGTACTGCTTCAGCATGACGGTTTCCTCCTTGGGGCATGGCCCCTGTACAGATGCAGGTCGTTGTTGATATAGCCGGCAAGGATTTCCGTGATCTTGGCGTCCTTGCCGCCGCCGGCGACGATCACATCGGCAAATTGCTCATAGTTGCGGATGTACTGGTCGAACATCGGCTTGACGGTTGTGATGTATTGCATGGAGATATTGTCGATCGCGCGTCCGCGCTCGTTGATGTCGCGCTGAATGCGCCGCAGCAGACAGATATCGGATTCCACATGCATATACAATTTAAGATCCATCATCTCGCGGAGCCGGGGATCGTAGAACGCATGGATGCCCTCGACGATGATGACGTCGTGCGGCTCCAGAAACTCGTCCGGCACATCGGCGCGGCAATGGCGCGTGTAATCGTAGCGCTTTCTGGGGACACGCCGGCCCGCGAGCAGCTCACGCACATCCTCCAGGAGCAGATCATGGTCGAAGATGCCGGGCTCGTCGTAATTGAGCCGGCAGCGCTCCTCGAAGGACAGGTCGGGATGATCGCGATAGTAGGCATCCTGATTGATGATGAGGATGCTTCGGTTGACCATGGTGGCCAGCTCCTCGGCGAGCGTCGATTTTCCGCTGCCGCTGGCGCCGCAGATCCCGATAAACAGCAAGGGCTCCATCTCCTTTTTCCGTTGTCTTCTCGCGTTGATAAAGCATGCACTGGGACGGGGGATAATCAACCCTCCGCTTCCTGCAGGGCAGCCTCCGCTTCCTCCCAGGCCTCGTACAGCGCCTGCAGGTCGCGCTGTGCCTGCTGGTAGCTCTTTTGCACGGCGGCCGCCTTTTCTGCGTCGGCATACAGCGCTGGATCGGCCATCTGCGCCTCCATCTGCGCGATTTCCTCTTCCTTGACGCCGATCGCCTTTTCGGCCTCCTGCGCGCGGGCCTTGAGCTGGCGAAGCGCCTGCTTGCTCTGCTTTTCGCGGCGCTTTTCCTTTTCAAGCTCCGTGCGGGTCTTGCCCGCGACGGTCTCCTGCTCGACAGGACGGTTTTTCTTTTCGATGTAATCGTCGTAATTGCCCATGTACTCGACGACGCCCTCCGGACGCATTTCAAGGATCCGGTTGGCGATGCGGTTGATGAAATAGCGGTCGTGGGACACCGTGATGATCGTGCCGCCGAAGTCGGAGAGCGCATCCTCCAGCACCTCGCGGGAATCCATGTCCAGATGGTTGGTCGGCTCGTCGAGCAGCAGCAAGTTGTCCTTGCGCAGCATGAGTGCGGTCAGCGCGACGCGGCCCTTTTCGCCGCCGGAGAGCGTTTTGATCGGCTGGAAGACATCGTCGCCGGTAAAGAGAAACATGCCCAGCGCGCCGCGCACGTCGCTCTGCTCCATGCGGGGAAAGCGATCCCAGACCTCGTCGAGCACGGTCTTTTCGGGGTGCAGCGCGCTCTGGTGCTGGTCGTAATAGCCGATATCGACATTGGAGCCGTAGCGGATGACGCCCGTATCGGCGGGTTCGTCGCCCGTGATGAGCTTGATGAGCGTCGACTTGCCCACGCCGTTCGGACCGATGAGCGCGACGCGGTCGCCCATACGCACGTGCAGGTCGAGATGGGCGAAGAGATGCTTTTCGCCAAACGACTTGCTGACGTCCTTGAGCATGAGCACATCCTCGCCGGTGCGCCGCCTGGCTTCAAACCTAAAGCGGATCGCGCGCTCGTCGACGGGCTTGTCGAGCTTCTCCATGCGCTCGAGGGCCTTTTCGCGGCTCTCCGCGGCGCGGATGGATTTTTCGCGGTTGTACATGCGGTAGCGCGCGATGATCGCCTGCTGGCGCTCGATCTCCTTCTGCTGGAGCTCGTAGGCGCGCATCCGGGTTTCAAAGCGCTCCTGACGCTGGGCGATGTAGCGGGTGTAGTTGCCGCTGTACTGCTCGCTTGCGCCCATCAGGATTTCGACCATGCAGGTGCAGACGTGGTCAAGGAAATACCGGTCGTGCGAGATGACGAGGACGCTGCCCCTGTAGGCGGTCAGGTAGTTTTCCAGCCACGTCAGCGTCTCCATGTCCAGATGGTTGGTCGGCTCGTCGAGCAGCAGCAGGTCAGGCTTCTGCAGCAGCAGGCGGGCCAGACAAAGGCGTGTTTGCTCGCCGCCGCTGAGGGAGTCGACCTTTTGGTCGTACTGGGCGGGCTTGAAGCCAAGACCGTTGAGCACGCCGGAGACCAGGCTCTTCCAGGAATAGCCGTCGGACTCCTCAAAGCGACGCAGCAGCTTGTCGTAGTCCGAGGAGAGCCGGGAAAAGCGGGCAGGCTCTTCATGCGCCCGGGACATCTCTTCCTCCAGCTCGCGCAGCCGCCGCTCCATCTCAAAGACCGGCTCATAGACCTTTTGCAGCTCATCCCAGACGCTCAGACCGCTGGTGACCATGTTCTGCTGGGCGAGATAGCCGATGCGGGTGCCCCGAACCATGGAAATCTCGCCGGAATCGGCGGATTCAAGACCCGCCAGAATGCGCATCAGCGTCGATTTGCCGCAGCCGTTGACGCCAACCAGCCCCATGCGGTCGCCCTGCTGGAGGGTGAGGGAGACATCCTTCAGCACGACATTGACGCCGAAGGATTTGGCGACGTTTTGCGCGGAAAGAACGATCATATCAACATGCTCCTGTTCATCGTCCGGCGCAGAAATCGGCCGGACGGTTAAGTTATACACACACCATTTTATTATACCTTTGAATCGGGATACAGACAGGGTGGTTTTCCGGCTTTCCGCGGAGAAGTGGGTAAATTTTTCGGCGGACAGCCTGTTGCATGAAGCGGGAAAATGTCGTATAATGATTAAGGTCAAAGAAAGTTCAATCCTGTATGAGAGAGGTGTTGACTCGTGAGGCTGCTGAGCGACTCGATTGAGGAATTCATCAAAGCCCTGATGGAAGGGGACAACATGGAAATCGAACTGCGGCGCAACGAGCTTGCGGAGCATTTTCAGTGCGCGCCATCGCAGATCAATTATGTGCTGGCGACGCGCTTTACGCCGGATCACGGCTATGTCATCGAATCCAGGCGCGGCGGCGGCGGGTATATCCGCATCGTCCGCCTCGCGTCGACAAGCCGGGAGGAGCTCCTTCAATCGCTGTACCAGCGCATTGGCATGTCCATCAGCGCGTCCGATGCGGCGAAGATCGTGGAGCATTTGAAGATGGAAAAGATTGTGACGCCTGACGAGGCGAGCCTGATGCTTGCGGCGCTTTCGCCGCAGGCCGTCCCGCTGCCGCTGGGCATGAAGGACGCGCTCTGCGCCGGGACGCTTCGCAGCATGATCCTTTCGCTTGCCAAGCGGCGGCCGGCGCTGTGACGTCCCTTCGGAGGTGAAGGAATTGCTGAGTATTTCCAACGGTTTTACAAAGGGCGCGTCCAAGGCGCTGGTGCAGGCCCAGCTCAGCGCCGCGACGATGGGCTTTGAGAGGATGGGCAGCGGGCATCTGCTGCTGGGGCTCGTGCGCGGCGGCGACGAGCTGACCCGGTGCCTCGTCGGCGACATGAGCGACAGGGCGTTGGAGGAGGCGATTTGTGCGCGCTACGGGCGCGGCGAGGTCGGCTTTTCCCGGGTCACCGGGATGAGCGCGCATGTGCAGCGCATTCTGCTGCGCGCGCTTGCTTACGCCAATCCGGAGAAGAAGACGCTGGCGGGCGTGGCGCATATCTGGCAGGAGCTGCTCTTTGAGCAGGGCTGCACGGCGCTCGACGTGCTCACGGAGATGGGCAAGACTGTCGATTCCATGCGCACGGCGCTGGTCAATGCCGTGGGCGAGATCGAGCGGCCCGCAAAGGCTCAGGGCATCGTATCTGCGGATACGCCCGTCACGCAGCAGGAAATCCAGGCGGCAGGGCATTCAGAGCAGCAGGGCAAGGACAGCGGAAAGAAGAGCGCTCTGCTCAGCTATGCGCGCAACCTGACGCAGGCGGCTGCGGAGGGCAGTCTTGAGCCGCTGATCGGCCGGAAGGCGGAGCTGGAATCGATGATCCGCGTGCTGGGCAAAAAGATGAAGAACAATCCGCTGCTGATCGGCGAGCCGGGCGTGGGCAAATCCGCGCTGGCGGAGGGCCTTGCGCAGCGCATCGCCGAGGGCAGCGTACCGCAGATGCTCTCCGGGATGCAGATTTACGCGCTGGATCTGGCGCAGGTGGTTGCCGGCAGCAAATACCGCGGCGAATTTGAGGAGAGGATTAAGGCGATTCTCGCCGACGCGAAAGAGCAGGGCAACGTCATCCTCTTTATCGATGAGATGCACACGATTGTGGGCGCCGGCGGCTCGGAGGGCGCGCTGGACGCGGCCAACATGCTCAAGCCCGCGCTGGCTCGCGGCGAGGTTCGCGTCATCGGCGCGACGACCTACAAGGAATACCAGAAGTACATCGAGAAGGACGCTGCGCTTGCGAGGCGCTTTCAGCGCATCGACGTGCGCGAGCCGGACAGGGAGGATACGATGTCCATCCTGCGCGGGCTGCGTCCCCGCTACGAGGCGTTCCACCATGTGTCCATCCGGGAGGAAGCGCTGCAGGCGGCTGTCGGGCTCTCTGCGCGCTATGTGACGGACCGCTTCATGCCCGACAAGGCGATCGATCTGATCGACGAGGCGGCCTCCATGGTCCGGCTCGGCACGTTTAGCCGCGGGAAGGAAAACGCGGAGGGCATGCCGGAGCTCCGGGCGGCGGATGTCGAGCGCGTGGTGTCCCAATGGACGGGAATTCCCGTGGAGCGGATGAGCGCCGGGGACAACGCCGATGTGCTGGGGCTCGAGGCGAAGCTGCGCCGCCGCGTCATCGGTCAGGACGAGGCGATTGCCTCGCTCTGCCGCTCGCTGCGCCGTGCCCGCGCCGGGCTGAACGATCCGACGAGGCCGATGGGCGTGTTTATGCTGCTGGGACCGTCCGGCGTGGGCAAGACCGAGCTGTGCAAGGCGCTGAGCGAAGCGCTCTTTGGCAGCGAGGAGGCGATGATCCGCATCGACATGTCCGAATACAGCGAGGAGGCGACGGCCTCCCGCCTGATCGGCTCTCCGCCCGGCTACGTCGGCTTCGGTGAGGGCGGACAGCTCACGGATGCCGTGCTCAAGCGGCCCTACGCGGTCGTGCTGTTCGACGAGATTGAGAAGGCGCATCCGAAGATCTTTAGCCTGCTGCTTCAGCTGCTCGACGACGGCCGGCTGACAGACAGCGTCGGGCGGAGGGTCAACTTCCGCAACACGGTCGTCGTGATGACCTCTAACGCGGGCGTGTCCTTTGACATGGACAAACGGCTCGGCTTTGATGCCGGGCTGCCCGGCCATGCGGACCAGACCCGGCGCAAGGCGCTGCTTGACAAGGTGAAGCAGACGTTCCGCCCGGAATTCCTGGGCAGGATCGACGAAATGATCGTCATGAACGGCCTGACGCAGGAGGACGGCGAGGCCATTGCCGCGCTGCTGCTCAAGCAGACGGCCAAGAGACTCGCCGCGCGCGGTGTGCTGCTGGATTACGAGGACGCCGTGCCGGCGCTGATCGCCCGGGAGGGGATGGATCCGATGAGCGGCGCGAGAAACCTGCGCAGGGAGATCACCCGGCGCGTGGAGGAGCCGCTGGGCGACATGCTGCTCGAGGGCAGAATCGCGGATCATGTGCGCCTGGGCGTCCGGGACAGCGAAATCGTGTTCGACGTGCCGGAAAAGGCGGAACTGCCTGAGAAGACGCTCGTTGAGGTTTGATTTCCGCAAAAGCG
>SFHU01000019.1 GCA_004555535.1 Clostridiales bacterium | reverse complement strand
GCAGCCGGCATCATGCCGGTTTTACTCTGAAAGTCCTTCTGCAAAGCACCGAACTCGGCCTCAAAGCACCGGGACTTGCATCACTTGGTCGGAAATGCAACCGGCATCATGCCGGTTTTGATGCAAAACAGTCTCGCAGGAGGTGAGCCCATGAAGGAGCAGATTCTCGCCGTGCAGCGCATGCAGGAGTACATCGAGGCCCATCTGTCGGAGGAGATCACGCTCGCGGGTCTCGCGCAGGCCTCGCTGTTTTCGCCGTGGCATTCCTACCGGCTCTTCCGCGCCCATCTCGGCCTGACGCCCGCGGAATACGTCCGCCGGCTGCGGCTCTCCCGCTCGGCCATGCGGCTGCGCGCGGAGCACGTGCGCGTCGTCGACGTCGCGGCCGACCTGGGCTTTGGCAGCGTGGACGGCTTCCAGCGCGCGTTTCTGCGGGAATTCGGCTGCAATCCCGGCGACTATGCGCGCACGCCGGTGCCCATTCCCCTGTTCATCCCCTACGGCGTCAAATTCCGGGAACTGAGAAAGGAAGTCATCGACATGGAAGCGTTGCAGAGCGTCTTCGTTCAGCTCGTCAGAAAGCCCGCGCGCCGGGCGGTCATCCGCCGCGGCATCCGGGCCGAGGATTATTTCGCCTACTGCGCTGAGGTCGGCTGCGACGTCTGGGGCCTGCTCATGAGCATGGATTCCCTCGGCGGCGAGCCGGTCTGCCTCTGGCTGCCCGAGTCCTACCGCAAGCCCGGCACTTCCGTCTATGTGCAGGGTGTGGAGGTGCCCCCGGAGGGGGACTGCCCCGTGCCGGAGGGCTTCGACGTCATCACCCTGCCCGAGACGGAATACCTGATGTTCCAGGGCGAGCCCTTCCGCGAGGAGGACTACTGCGCGGCGATCCTCGCCGTGCAGCACGCGATGGCGCGTTACGATCCCGCGCTCATCGGCCACGCCTGGGACGACAGCCAGCCCCGCATCCAGCTCGAGCCCCGCGGCGAGCGCGGCTATATCGAGCTTCGGGCGGTCAGGCCGGCCGGGAGATAACCGGCAGTTTAGCTGCAAAACAGGATGATAACAAAATCGTTTTTGATCGCTTAGGGGCTGCCCTTCCGGACAGCCCCCTTTTTATGCGTTTTCGTCCTCCCCCGCCGTCTCCTGCGGGTGATAGTGCGCCCAGATGACCTGCGCCTGCGCCATGCCGATGCCCTCCGCCGCGCAGAGCGCCTCCGGCGTCGCCGCCGCGATGGCCGCGATGGACTTGAACTGCGTCAGCAACGCGCGCCGCCTCGCCGGGCCGATGCCCGGGATGTCCTCGAGCGAGGAATGCATCCCGGCCTTCTGGCGCAGATTCCGGTGGTGCGTGATGCCGAAGCGGTGCGCCTCGTCGCGGATGCGCTGGATCAGGTGCAGCGCGGGGGACTTGCGATCCAGCAGGATGCTCTCCTCCTGATCGGGCAGGAAGATCTCCTCCAGCCGCTTGGCCAGGCCGAAGATCGGGATGTCAAAGCCCACGGCGAGCATCGCCTCGCGCGCAAAGCGCAGCTGCTGCGGGCCGCCGTCGATCAAAATGAGATCGGGCAGGTCGGCAAAGCCCGTCAGCGGCGGCGCGCCCTCGGGCAGCGTGCCGTCCGGCAGGAGCTGCCCCTTTTCGATGAGCGCCTCGCGCTCCTGCCGCGCGCGCGTCAGGCGCCTGGTGAGCACCTCGTTCATCGAGGCGAAGTCGTTCGCCCCCTCGACGGTCTTGATGCGGAAGTGGCGGTATTCGCGGTGCGCGGCCTCGCCGTCGATGGCCACGACCATGCTCGCCACGGAGAGCACACCCTGCGTGTTGGAGATGTCGTATCCCTCGATGCGCCGCGGCACGGTCTGCATACCCACGGCCTGCGCCAGCGCCGCGCAGGCGCCTGTCGTGCGCTCCTGCTGGCGGGAGAGGTGCGCGTTGCGCTTGTCCAGCGCGTCCCGCGCGTTCTTGAGCGCGAGCTCGACGAGCTTGTGCTTGGTTCCGCGCTGCGGCTCGCGCAGCGTGACCTTGCCGCCCTCGCGGCGAGTGGAGAGCACCTGCGCGACATCCTCCGCCTGCTCCGGCAGCTCGAGACAGAGCACCTCGGAGGCGGGCTGGCGGCCGTCGTCATAAAACTGGAGCAGGAACGGCCCGATCACCTGCGAGGGCGTCTGGTCGCCCGCGCCCTCCAGCGCGTAGTTCTCCGTGCCGATCATCCGCCCGCCGCGCACGAAGACGACCTCGACCATCGCGTCGATGCCGTCGCTGACGCTGGCGACGATGTCCTGGTCGCCGCCGCGCACGTTGATCGCCTTCTGCCGCTCCATCAGGCTCTGCACGTCGCGGATGCGGTCGCGCAGCTGCGCCGCCTGCTCAAAGCGCATCTCCTTCGCCGCGCGGGTCATCTCCGCGCTCAGGCGGTCAACGACCGCGTCGCAGCGCCCGCCGAGAAAGTCGACGACCTGGGCGACAACCTCGCCGTATGCCTGCGGCGTCGTCAGCCCCGCGCAGGGCGCGAGGCATTCGCCCAGCTGATGATGCAGGCAGGGGCGCCTGTTCATGCCGGGCGCAATCGCCATCGCGCAGGTGCGCAGCGGGAACAGCCCGCGCAGCACGTCGAGCACCTCGCGCACGCCCGTCGCGCCCATGTACGGGCCGAAGTATTTCGCGCCGTCCTTCTGCACGCGGCGCACGAGCTCCACGCGCGGGTAGGGCTGCGTGACGTCGATGCGCAGATACGGGTAGTGCTTGTCGTCCTTGAGGAGGATGTTGTACTGCGGCCTGTGCAGCTTGATCAGGTTGCATTCGAGGATCAGCGCCTCCAGGTTCGTGTCGCAGAGCACGATGTCAAAGTCGTCGATGCGCGCGACCATCGCCCGCACCTTGACGGTGTGATCCTTGTTCTGATGAAAGTACTGGCTGACGCGGTTCTTGAGGTTAACCGCCTTGCCGACATAGATGATTTTGCCCTCGCTCTTCATCAGGTAGCAGCCCGGGCAGGTCGGCAGCTTTTCGATTTTCAGTCTGAGCAGATCGTTCATCACATCCGCGGCCGGGGCCGCTTTCACCTCCGTGGGCTGAGGTCATCATCCGGTTCAAGATTCCTTTATGCGCACCTCGTTTTCCCGCGCGCAAACCAAAAGCGGGACGGCATTTCCCGTCCCGTCCTCAGTCTGTCCGCTTCTGCCGGTGCTTTCCATACTCCCTTTTCGGGAAATGATTTACATGCTTTCTCCCCCTTCGGGGGGGAGAAAGCGCTTTAACCGGCAATCCGGGCGGGACGGTATCCCGTCCCGTCGGTTTTATTCCTCGCCGTCCTCTTCGCCGTCTTCTCCATCCTCGTCAAAGCGCGTGCGGACGATCTGGATGAGCTTCTCCATCAGTGCCTCGTCGGGCGGGACAAACTCCTCCATCTCCTCGCCGTTTTCATCGGTGAAGGCGTTGATCTTCATGATATATACCGGATCGTCGTCGGGATCGTCGTCCGACGGGTTTTCCTTGGCGTCGCACAGCGCGGCGAATTCCTCGCCGTTGTAGAAGAAATAGTCCATCACCTCGAGCAGCAGGGTGTTGCCGGCCTCGTCGGTAAACTCCACCACGTCGCGCTCTTCCATTTCCTCGGGCGTCATCGCTAAAACCTCCTGTCCGCATGGTTGCCATGCCGCTTCATTATACCCGCTCGCCCGCCAAAAAGCAAGGGCCGCGTCACTGCGTTCAAAGAAGCCCTTTCCTTTTGGCGTGCGCTTTGCTATACTGACTCTGCCGGGCCTGTCCGGCCCAGGGAGGGGGAATTCGCCATGTACCGCATTCTGATCGTCGAGGACGACGCCGCCATCGCCGCGGAGCTCTCGCGCCACATCGCCTCCTGGGGCTTTTCCGTGCGCGCCTGCGAGGATTTTGCCCGCGTCATGGAGACGTTCTCCGCGTTTGACCCGCAGCTCGTGCTGCTGGATCTCTCGCTGCCGCTCTTTGACGGCTATCACTGGTGCCGCGAGATCCGCCGCGTCTCGGGCGTGCCGGTCGTCTTCCTCTCCAGTGCCTCGGACAACCTGAACATCGTCACCGCCATGACCCTGGGCGCTGACGATTTCATCGCCAAGCCGTTTGACCTGACCGTGCTGCACGCCAAGCTGCTGGCGCTGCTTCGCCGGGCCTACGACTTTTCCGGCATGCCCGCGCTGACGGCGCGTGGCGCGACGCTCAGAGCGTCGGACGCCTCGCTCATCTATGCGGGCAGCCGCCTGCCGCTCTCGCGCAACGAATACGGGATTCTGCAGACGCTGCTGGAGCGGCGCGGGCAGATCGTCAGCCGCGAGGCGCTGATGGAGCGCCTCTGGGAGACGGACAGCTTCGTGGACGAGAACACGCTGAGCGTCAACGTCAACCGCCTGCGCAAGAAGCTCGACGCCTTCGGCCTGAGCGGCCTGATCGAAACCCGCAAGGGCATGGGCTATATCATCGAATAGGAGGCCGCGTATGCTCGCGTTTTTCGCCTATCTGCGCGGGCGAAGGGTCGTCCTGCTCCCCGCCGTGTTTGTGCTGGTCTTCACCCTGGTGCTCGCGCTGTTTGCGCTGCCCTTCGGGGCGCTTCTCTATGCGGCGCTGCTGTGCGCCGTCGTCTATCTGCCGCTGCTCCTGGCGGATTTTTATCGTCATGAGCGCCGCAGGCGGCTCTACCTCGGCCAGGACGCCGCCTCCGTCTGCGCGGACAGCCTGCCCGCATCGCTGGACGGCGTCGAGGACGCGCTGCAGGCGCTGCTTCTGGACGCCCTCGCCAGCCGCGAGGCCGCGAGCAGCGAGACAGAGGACCGCTGCAGCGAGCGCATCGGCTATTATACCATCTGGGCGCACCAGATCAAAACGCCCATCGCCGCCATGCGCCTGATGCTCGCCGGGCGGGACGATGCCGACGCCCGCGCGCTTGCCTCGGAGCTCTCGCGCGTGGAGCGCTATGTCGAGATGGCGATGTGCTATCTGCGCCTGGACGGCAGCGCGACGGACTACGTCTTTGCCCGCGTGCCGCTGGAGCCGCTTGTTCGCAGCTGCGCGCGCAAGTTCGCGCCGCAGTTCATCGCCAAGCGCCTGCGCCTGCGCGTCGACCCGCTGCCCGGGGAGGCGCTGACCGACGAAAAATGGCTGGCGTTTGTGCTGGAGCAGCTGCTCTCCAACGCGGTCAAGTACACGCCCGCCGGCGGCGAGGTGCACATCGGCCTCGACGCGCCGATGACGCTCTGCGTCGAGGACACGGGCATCGGCATCGCCAAGGAGGACATCCCGCGCATCTTCGACCAGGGCTTCACGGGCCTCAATGGCCGCGCGGACAAGCGCGCCAGCGGCATCGGGCTCTACCTCTGCGGGCGCGTGTGCAAAAACCTCGGCCACACGCTGCGCTGCCAAAGCGAGGTGGGCCGGGGCACGCGCATGGAGATCGGTCTTTCCAGCCGGGCGCTGGAAAAGGAATAGGGAGTCCCGAACCGAGACTCCCCTGCTCCAATGATTGCCAACTGAAAAGGCGCCGCTCGCCTTCTTGCTTCCGTCCCAAAAAGGTGCTATGATGGTATGCGTAGGCAGGAAGGTATCCAACGGGACGGTCTCTCTTGCGGCAGCGTACAACCACAAGAGAGGTGATGCGTCATGACCAACGTAGAGTTGCTCAATACGTTGCTGACAATCGCCGGATTTACGCTCAGCGTCATTGCGCTGTGTATATCCTTTAAAAAGCGATAAGCATTTAAAAACCGCCTGCAGAGCTCACCTGCCGGCGGTTTTGTAGCCCCAGTCAGAGCTGCTGTGGGTGAAGACCACCCCGAAGGCTCGTGAACCTTCCTGCCTACATTGTACGCCATCGGCCCGTTTCTGTCAAGGCAGAAGCGGGCCGGCTTCGTCCTGTCCCTATCTTACAAAAGTGTAAGCCATGCGCCGCCAAACTGTAAGGCAGATCGATAGCGCTGCAAGGCCGCCTTGCGCTATCATATCCCCATCAGCCGGCGCGGCGTTCGCTTGGGCCCCTGCCGCCCGGTGTGAAAAGCCATACAGGAGGACAGCATATCATGCCGATACTTGAAGTCAATCAGCTCAAAAAGACATACAGAACGCGCATGGGCGGCGCAGCCGTTCAGGCGCTGACGGATGTGACCTTTCAGGTCGAGGAGGGCGAGTTCGTCGCCATCATGGGCGAATCCGGCTCGGGCAAGACGACGCTGCTCAACATCCTCGCGGGCCTTGCAAAGCCCACGGGCGGGCAGGTGCGCCTCGGCGGGCGGGACATGGCGTCCGTGCCGGAGCGGGAGCTGGCGGCGTTTCGCCGCGAGCACCTCGGCTTCGTCTTCCAGGAGTTCAACCTGCTGGATACCTTCACCCTGCGCGACAACATCCTGCTGCCGCTCGTGCTCTCGGGCATGAGCCCGATGGACATGGAGCCGCGCGCGGCGCGCCTTTCCGCCCGTCTGGGCATCGGCGAGCTGCTGGACAAATATCCCTACGAGGTCTCCGGCGGACAGAAGCAGCGCGCCGCCGTCGCGCGGGCGCTGATCACCAATCCACGCCTCGTGCTCGCCGACGAGCCGACGGGCGCGCTCGATTCCCGCGCCTCCGAGGAGCTGCTCTCGCTCTTTTCCCAGATCAACGCCTGCGGACAGACGCTGCTGATGGTCACGCACTCCGTCCGCGCGGCCTGTCATGCCTCGCGCGTCCTCTTCATCAAGGACGGCGCGGTCTTCCATCAGCTCTACCGCGGCGACATCAGCCGCGAGGCCATGTACCAGAAGATCGCGGACACGCTGACGCTGCTGACGACGGGCGGTGATCGCGCATGAATCTCTCGCTGTATGCGCGCCTGGCCGCGGACAACATCCGCAAGCAGCGCCGCCTGTACGCGCCCTATCTGCTCTCCGGCTGCGCGATGGCCGCCATCACCACCGTGCTCGCCTACCTGACCGGCGACCCGGCCATCCGCTCGATGCCCGGCGGCGACAGCCTGGTCATGATGCTGAATTTCGGCATCTGGGTCATGATCCTCTTCTCCGCGATCTTCCTGCTCTACACGAGCTCGTTTCTGATGAAGCAGCGCAACCGCGAACTGGGCCTGTACAACATGCTGGGCATGAGCAAGCGCCACGTCGCCCATGTCGTGCTTTGGGAGACGCTGCTGTGCGCGGCAGTCTCCATCGCCCTTGGGCTGCTGCTGGGCGCGCTGCTGGCCAAGCTCTTTCAGCTCGGGCTGCTGCGCCTGTGCGGCCAGGCAGCGGAGGGCAGCTTCTCCCTCTCGCCCCGCATGCTTGCGGACATGGCGCTCCTCTTCCTGGCGATTTACGCGCTCATCGCGCTGCGCTCAATCGTCCATGTCCTGCGCTCCAGCCCGCTTAGGCTGATGGAGAGCAGCCGGGCCGGCGACAAGCCGCCGCGCCTTCTGCCGCTCTACGCGCTGCTGGGCGCGGCGATGCTCGTGGCGGGCTATGTCATGGCCGTCTCGACGCGCAACGCCATGGAGGCGCTCTCCCTCTTCTTCATCGCCGTCCTGCTGGTCATCGGCGGCACGGCGCTCTGCTTTGAGAGCGGCAGCGTCTTCCTGCTCGGCCTGATGCAGAAGAACAAGGGCTACTACTACAGGCCGAACCACTTCATCTCCGTCTCCGGCATGCGCTACCGCATGATGCGCAGCGGCGCGTCGCTCTGCGTCATCTGCATCCTCTCCACGATGGTGCTGGTGACGCTCTCGAGCGTGCTTTGCCTGTATGTCGGTGCGGAGGACATGCTCAGAACCCGCTTTCCGCGCGAGCTGACCGTCAGCCTCGATTCGGACGAGGCGCTGCCCGCCGACGCATTGTCCGCGCCCTGCGAGGCGCTGCTTGAGGCGGAGGGCGTGACACCTCTTCGCGTGTCCGCCCAGCGCACGCTCACCTTTGCAGGCCGCCTGCACGGGGACACCGTCCTCCCCGGCGATGACACAAACGACCGGCTCTGCGTCGTGACGCTCCTGCCGCTTGAGGATTACAACGCGCTGATGGGCACGCAGCTGACGCTCTCCCCCGGCGAGGCGCTGGCGGGCGACACGCTGACGCGCTATCTGTCCGGCCATGTGACGCTCTTTGGTGAGATCACCTACGCCCTCGCGCAGACCGGCATCGCCCTGCCCCCGACGTTCGTCGATCCGGACGTCGTCGATTCCCTGCTGCTCGTCGTGCCCGGCATGGCCGACCTTGAGGCCGTTCAGGCAGGGCGCCTGACGCTGGGCGACGGCAGCCTGCCCACCCATATCACCGCCGAATACGCCTTTGACACGGGGCTCGACGAGGCGGCGCAGTCCGCGCTGGCCGGGAAGCTGGCAGGCGCCCTGGGCGCGCAGGGGCTTGACACCGGCATCGCCTGCCGCGCGGACAACCGGGCGGACTACCTCTCCAGCTGCGCGAGCTTTCTCTTCCTGGGCGCGATGCTCAGCGCCGCGTTCCTCTGCGCCGCCGTGCTGAGCATGTACTACAAGCAGATCACCGAGGGCTTTGAGGATCAAGCCAATTACGACATCATGCGCAAGGTCGGCCTCTCGCGGGAGATGATCCGCAAAAGCGTCAACTCGCAGCTGCTGACGGTCTTCTTCCTGCCGCTGCTCGCCTCCGGCGTGCACACGGCCTTCGCCTTCCCGATGATCGGCAAGCTGCTCATCGCCTTCGGCCTGACGAACACGCGCCTGCTCGCGCTGACGACGCTCGTCTCCTTCGCGCTCTTCGCCGCGCTCTACACGGTCGTGTATGTCATCACCTCGAGGACGTATTACCGCATCGTCGCGGGCGCGGAGAACGGCTGAACCTCGATCGTCTCGATGCGCCTTCTGCCCTGCCCCGCCGGGACGGTCACGGCCAGCGCCGCGTCCACCCGCGCGATGTTGGGCGCGAGGCGGCGCACGAGCCCGGCGCGCTCGTCAAAGCGCTCGCCCGCGCGCATTGGCGCGAAGCGCAGCGGCACGACCGCGTCATACGGCGGCAGCTCCGGCGTGTCCTGCGGACGCAGAAGCAGCAGCTCCGCCTCCGCGTCGCCGGCAAGGCGCATCGTCAGATAGCGCAGCAGCGTACCGGAGGCGGCGGTCTGCGTCTCCTGCGGCGCGGGCGCTTCCCCCGGCCAGCCGGGGCGCAGCTCCAGCTCGAGAATGCCGTCCGGCCAGAGGAGCGCATAGGCGTGCTCCTGCGGCTCCAGGCGCTCAATCTCCCCGCCGCGCAGGCGCATGGCGACGGTCAGCGGCGCGGCCTTCCCGGAAAACGGGAAGAGCTGCACATAGATCTCCGCCTCCGGCGAGGCCGGGAACGCCTGACCTCCCTCCTCGAGCGGCCCGCAGAACTGGCCGTTGACGAAAAGCACGCCGCGTGCGGCGCTCTCGATCATCAGAATCCTGTACACCTGCATCGCCCCTTTGGGGAAAATCTATGACAGCGGCCCCGGTGGCATGCCCCGGAGCCGCTGTTTTGATTCAAAAAAGCGCGCCGGCTCAGAGATCGTCTGAGCTGACGCCGTCGCCGTAGCGCGTGAGTTCGTATTCGCCGTTTTCATTTTTTTCGTAATCGAAGCCGTAGGTGCCGGTTCTGCCGTTCATCTCGTAGGTGATCGTCACAATCGCGCGGCCCGTCTTCGTGTTCTTGCAGGCCACGCCGGTCTCCTTGACGGTCGCCTCGGGGAAGGCCTGCTCAAACATGGAGACGGCCCTCTCGCGCACCATGGGCACGAAGCTCCAGTCGATATCCCCGCCGTTGTTCTGCGGCGTGGAGACCTGCGCATCCTCGATCTTTGTGCCCAGCGCGTGCAGCGTCTGCTCCACACCCTGGCAGCCCGCAAGCGCCGCCAGACAGACGAGCAGCAGCACAGCCAATCGCGTCTTTTTCAAGCCGTCATCCCCTCTTTTGCTGATGACAGCATTGTATCATACTTTCGCCGGGAGCGCTACCTCCTTTTGCCCCGGGTCATCGCCCGCAAAGCGCTCCGCCTCCATCCCCAGCGCCTGACAGATCCGCGCGCCCCAGGCCTCGTCCCGCCGGTCGCCGTAGATCAGGTAGGTGATGTAAGCCTCGCTCGTGCCGAGCAGCCGGGCCAGATCGCTCTGCTGCATGTCCAGCTCCGCCAGCCGGACGCGGATGGCGCGCGCTGCCGCCTCGGCCTCGGTCTACGCCATTCTGGGCGCGCTGAACGGGGATTCTTCCCGGGATGAGGGGCTTTAGTTCGCCTGTTTGGTTAATCAAATTAACCATTCTGAAAAAAAGCCGCTGGGAAAGGCCCGCGCTCTTGCGCTTTGCCCCAATCTTTGCTATGCTGTTGCTATCAGATCCCTTTCGCGCCGGTCTGCTCCCTCGTGCGCAGGAGCTCCGGCCATTCTTTCGTCCCGCACTCAGGGCGATCATCTATGGGAGGCAACGTATGAGCACGTTTGAAATCCGCGACGACTTCTACCTTGACGGAAAAAGGTTCCAAATCATCTCCGGCTCCATCCATTATTTCCGCGTCGTGCCGCAGTACTGGCGCGACAGGCTCCTCAAGCTCAAGGCCATGGGCTGCAACACCGTGGAGACCTACATTCCCTGGAACTTCCATGAGCGCCGCAGGGGCGAGTTTGACTTCACAGGCTGGCGCGACGTGGCCGCGTTCGTGCGCCTGGCTCAGGAGGTCGGGCTCTACGTCATCCTCCGCCCGACGCCCTACATCTGCGGCGAATGGGAGTTCGGCGGCTTCCCGGCCTGGCTGCTCGAGGAGGACGGCATGCGGCTGCGCTGCAGCGATCCGGCCTATATGAAGCACGTGCTCGCCTACTACGACGAGCTGATCCCGCGCCTGGTACCGCTGCAGGTGACCCACGGCGGCCCCGTGCTGATGATGCAGGTCGAGAACGAATACGGCTCCTATGGCGACGACAAGGCCTACCTGACCGCGCTGCGCGACGCGATGACGGAGCGTGGCATCGACGTGCCGCTCTTCACCTCCGACGGCCCGGAGGACGACATGCTTGCCTGCGGCCGCACGGAGGGCGTCTTCCAGACCGGCAACTTCGGCTCACAGACGAAGGAGCGCTTCGCCATCATGACCGCGCACGGCATCAAGCCGCTGATGTGCATGGAGTTCTGGTGCGGCTGGTTTGACCACTGGGGCTGCGGCAGGCACAGCACGACCGACGCCGCCGTCTGCGCGAAGGACTTTGCCGACCTGCTCGCGCTCGGCCACGTCAACATCTACATGTTCCACGGCGGCACGAGCTTCGGCCTGATGAACGGCAGCAACGACTATGACCGCCTGACGCCGGACACGACGAGCTACGACTACGACGCCCCGCTGAGCGAGGACGGCCGTGAAACGGAAAAATACCGCCTCTTCAAGGCCGCGATCGAGGCGCATCAGGGCGCTCCCGTTCCGCCGGTCGAGATTCCGGAGATTCCGCGCGCCGGCTACGGCGAGGCGAAGCATCTCGCCGCCGCGCCGCTGCTCCCGCTGGCCGCCGCGCGCCCGGCGCATCATCATGTGACGCCGCAGAGCATGGAGCGCCTCGGGCAGGACGTCGGCTACACACTCTACCGCACGACGCTCGTCAACGAGCGCGAGCTGCGCATCCTCCAGCTCGTCGGCGCGAACGACCGCGCGCAGGTCTTCCTCGACGGGCAGCCGATCGTCACGCTCTATGACCGCGAGCTGCTTAAGGCGCATGTCTTTGAGACGCCGGTGCCCGTTCGCCCGGGCGCTGTGCTCGATATCCTCGTGGAGAACCTGGGCCGCGTCAATTACAGCTACAAGATCGAGCAGCAGCGCAAGGGCATCGACGGCGCGGTCGTGCTCAACAACCATCAGCGCTACGGCTGGGACATGTTCGTCCTCGACGAAACGGCGCTGCTTGCCCTGCGTCCGCAGAACGAAGCGCCCGTGCAGGGTCCCGCCGTCCATCTGCTGTCCTTTGAGGTCGACCGGTGCGCCGACACCTTCCTCGACCTGACCGGCTGGGGCAAGGGCACGGTCTTCCTCAACGGCTTTACGCTCGGCCGCTTCTGGGAGATCGGACCGCAGAAGCGCCTGTACATCCCTGCGCCGCTGCTGCGCGAGGGCGAAAACGAGCTGCTGATCGTCGAGACGGAGGGCCGCTTCGGGAAGGCGACGCTTGAAAGCGAGCCTGCGCTGGGGTGATTCCATCCTCAGAAAAGCGGGCCGTAAGCGCGAATCGGAGAAGAGAGTCGCATTGATGGAAGCCATTCGGGATAAACCCGGCTCATTCCGCCTCCGGCCTGACCGGCTCGCGATTGGGAGAATAATAGACCACATTCGGCTCGAGCTCGATGCCCGCCTGCGCGAAGAGCTCCTCCACCGTCACAAACAGATAGCCCTGGTCGCAGAGGCGCTCAAGGATCAGCCCCGCGTAGCGCGGGCTGTACGGGTTGAGGTCGTGCATCAGCACGATTTCGCCGGGTTCGATGTTGTAGCAGACGTAATTCGCGATGCGCTTGTAATCCTCGCTGCCGGAATCGCGGCTGGCAAGCGACCAGTGGATCAGCGGATAGCCGATCTCATGCTTCACATAGCCCGTCTCCATGCCGCCGGGCGCGCGCATGAGCGCCGGCACGATACCGATCATCGCGCCCATCTCGGCGGCAAACTGCTCCTTCTGCGCAAGCATCTCCTCCCCCGTCAGCTGGTACTCGTGCGTATAGCTGTGCGACTGGAGGGAGTAGGCGCAGTTCTGCTGGCGGTAGAGCACGCAGGCGTTTTTCGCCATCCGGTTGCCGACGATGAAGAACGTCGCCTGCGCGCCATACTGGCGCAGCGCGTCGAGCACGCCCGACGTGTATTTGACCGCGCCGCCGTCGTCAAACGTCAGCGCCGCCATACGCCAGCGGCTGTTGTCGGTCTGCGCCTGCGCCTGCTCCTTCATCAGCGGCCGGTATTCGTCATACCCCAGCGACACATGCAGCAGCGTGGTCTTGCCGGGATAGACGGCGTCCGCGCGATACGTCAGCAGCAGCCGCGTCGCGCCGAGGGTGAAATCCGCCGCCTCGAGCGCCTCGCGGGTGCAGAGCGCGTCAAGCGCCTGCGCATCCGGCTCCTCGCCGGGGAACGCCTCCGTCAGCTGCTCGCGCACGGCCTGCGCCATCCGCTCCCACGCCTCGCTCTCCGGCGCAAAGACGTCCGTCAGCGCAAGGCGCGTTCCGCTCTCCATGTCATAGACGCGCGTCTGCGCCTCGACGCCCAGGTAGGTCGTCCCTGCGGTCGCCTCGGCGAGCGTCAGGAAGCTCATCCACTTCGTGCCCGTCCGCGTGATGACAGCGCCCACGTCGAGCTGCGTCATCTGCGGCGCGTCCTCGCCCAGCGCGACGCCGCGCGCCGTCATGTCATCCACGAGCGCGCGCATCTGCGCGTCCACCTGCGCGTTGGCCGTCGAGGGATAGGTTCGCCGCAGGGTCACGCCGCCTTCTGCCGTCTCGCTGGCCGTCTCCTGCCGCACGCGCTGCAGCACCGGCGTCTGCAGGTACAGGCCGTCCTCGCCGATTTCCTCCTCCGCAGAGCAGATCGCCGCCGTCATCATCAGCATCAGCGCCGCCAGCGCAGCGGCAAAAAGTCTCTTTCTCACGGTTGTTCCTCCACGCGAACGCTCTTTACGCCAAAGAACGACGCCATCGCTTCGTTCGTCCACACCGTCGCGTCCTCATAGGCCGTCGGCTTGCCGGTCACGGTCTGCACCGTCCACGCGGGCAGCACGACGCCGTCCTGCGGCCCAGCCGCCTCGCAAAGCGCGTATTCCCGCTCAAACTGCGCGATATACGCCGCCTGCGTGCCGTTCAGCTGATCCGAGACGAGCTTCACATAGTTGCCCAACTGCCCGCCCGCCAGGCAGGCCGCCAGCGCGCAGACCGCCGCAATGCCGCAGGCCCGCTTCGCCATCGGTGAGGCCATACGCGCTCGTCCCTCGCCGCCAAGGCGCAGAATCACCAGGCACAGCGCGACGGGCACAGCCAAAACGACATAGCTGTGGTACATGTTCACCACGCGCCCCGAGCCCGCGTAGCCCGAGGAATACATGTGCGGGATGATCATCGCGCAGAGGATCAGATACGTCCCCAGCAGCGTCGCCCAGACCGGCGGACAGCGTCTGCCCATCTCCGGCCGCTCCGCCGCCACGCGCGAAAACGCCCGGGCGAGCATCGGGGCCAGCAGGCACAGCAGCGCCAGCAGCGGCGTCTTGATCGAGAAGCGCACGAAGTAGCCCGCCGCGTCCCGCAGCGTCCAGCCAATGGAGAGCAGCAGCCAGGAAAGGCCGCTCTGGTGCGCGCCGTCCGTCTCCATGCGCACGGCATTGCCCGGCGCGACCACAGAGAGCAGCAGCCCCGCGCCGATGGGCGCGAGCAGCAGCGCCGTGCGGATGGCCGCGCGCTTTTGCTGCGCCTTTTCTTCGCCCGTCTGAGCCTGGCGGCAGGCCCACGCCCGCTGCAGCGCCATCATGAACAGCGCCGCGCAGGTCATCATCGCGGTGATGTAGTTATCCATGCCCAGCGCGAAGAGCAGCACGCCCGCCAGGGCAAAGGCCAGCCCCTTTTTCGCGCCGCGCAGGCCGCTGACGCTCAGTCGGTCGCACAGCACCAGCGTCAGCAGCGCGACGGACTGCGCGCCCATGTAAAACCACGCGCCGTTGAACCAGTAGATCCCCTCGACCATGTCCGGCAGGAACATCAGCTGCACGGCACAAAGCGCCATCGCCAGCGGCAGCCACAGCCGCCGGGGCAGGCCCAGACGCCGGCCCAGCATGTGCCGCAAAAACACCAGCGCCGAGACGAGGATCAGCACGAGCAGCACGACGGCGTGCACGCCGTAATGCGAAAGGTCAAAGACAGCCGGGTTGAGCGCCATCAGGATGACGCCCGTCACCGTCCCCTGCCAGTCGCGCCAGGTGCGCAGCGCGTAGCTGATCGCGTCCTTGATCACATGCGGCAGGCTGCCCGTCTGCAGCCATGTCGGATGGGTGTAGAGGGCGAAGGTGAAGTCGTCCGTCGCAGGGTGCGCGGCGCCCGCGCCGAGGAAAAACGGCAGCAGCAGCAGCGCCCACAGCAGGATGGCCGCGGCGGGCAGGAATCTTCTGGCTCTTTTCATGATGCTCCTTCCTTCTTCACGACGCCCCCGTTCGGCGCTTAAAACGCAGAAGACGCTCCCCCGTCCTTGGGGGAGCCTCCTGTGCCGCTTTGATGCCGGGGCTTAGCGTCCGTCCTTCATGTCGATATCGACAAAGCCGGCGCTCTCCAGGTTCTCATGGATCTTGCGGTCGTCGACGTTCTTCATCAGCTGCTTGCGCAGGCCGATGCTCTGGCGCATGTCGGTGATCTTCGCCGGGCCGTTGATGCAGCCGCCCTCGCAGGCCATGCCCTCGACGATCGTCTCGTTCAGCTTGCCCGCGCGCAGCATCAGCAGCGCCTTCTTGCATTCCGCCGCGCCGGAACACTTGAGGCAGCTCACCGGCATGTCGAACTGGTCCTCGACGAGCACCTGCTGCACGGCGGCGGAGACGCCGCCCGAGACGGCGAAATTCTTGCCGTAGATGGAGCCCTGCTGCACGCTGGCGGCGGCGATCTCCTCGGGATCGACATTCTTCGCCGCGAACATCGCCTGAAGCTCCTCATAGGTCAGCGCGAAGTCCGCGCCCTCGCTGTTCATCTTCTTGTAGCGCTTGACCTCGCTCTTCTTGGCGACGCAGGGGCCGATGAAGGCGACCTTCGCGCCGGGGTGGTTCTTCTTGATGAAGCGCGCCGTCGCGACCATGGGCGAGACGGTGTGGCTCACCTTGTCGGCAAGCTGCGGGTAGTGCTTCATGACCATGTTGTAAAACGCGGGGCAGCAGCTGGTCGTCATGTGGCCGCCCTCGCGCGCGACCTCCTTGGCCTCCTGCGCCTCGTAATAGGCGGTCGCGTCCGCGCCGAGGGAGACCTCCATCGCGTCGTCAAAGCCGAGCATCCGAATCGCCTTGATCATTTCGCCCACGCTCACGCCGCCGAACTGGCCCTCGATGGAGGGCGCGAAGCAGGCGTAGACCTCCTGCTTCTCGTCGCGGATCGCCTCGATGACGTCGGTGATCATGGAGACATCGGAAATCGCGCTGAACGGGCAGGCCGCGGTGCAGCTGCCGCAGGAGATGCACTTGCTGTAATCAATGGAGGCGCGGCGGTTCTTTTTGTCGACCGAAATCGCATCCACCGGGCAGGAGCGCACGCAGGGGCGGCGCGCGTCGGAGATGGCGTTGTAGGGGCAGGCCTGCGCGCACATGCCGCACTCGCGGCACTTGTCCGGGTTGATCATCGCGCCCTGGTGAGTCATGATGATCGCGTCGAAGTGGCAGGCCTCCATGCACTTCTGCGCCATGCAGTGCTGGCAGTTGCTGGTGACGGTGTAGCGCTGCAGCGGGCAGCCCTCGCAGGCGCTGTTCATGACGGCGACGGGCTCGTCCGTGTAGTAGTAGTGGTTGTCCTCGTAGACGGAGGCGCGGCCGCAGGCCCAGTCCACGCGGTTGCGCAGGATTTCGCGCTCGCGGTAGACGCAGCAGCGGTAGGTCGCCTGACTGCCGTGGGGGATGATCTCCAGCGGAATATAATCCTTGTGGCGCTCGAGCGTTCCCTCATAGCTGTATTTGGCGACCGCCTCGAGCACGTTCTGCTTCCAGTTGACCCTGTTCCTGGACTTCATGATCCTGTTCCTCGCTTTCTGACTCTGTCAAAACGGGGGACGCGGCACATGTGCGCCGCAGAGCAGCAACCTGTGTAGTCTGTATGTGAGTTCACGCGCCGAATTCGTTTTTGCAGCGCGCGAGCATCTCGCGAATCGGGAGCTGATAGGGGCAGCGCGCCTCGCAGGCGCCGCAGCCGACGCAGTCCCCGGCCTTCTTCGCCATACTGGCGTAGCGCTGCTGCGCCCAGTCGCCCAGGCCGTAGCGCCTCAGATACCCCTCCAGCACGAAGATGCCGCTGATCTGGATGCCCGCCGTGCAGGGCTGGCAGTAGTTGCAGCGGCGGCAGAACTGGGTGCCCAGCTCCTTGCGGATGGTCTCGATCTTTTCCTTCTCCGCCTGCGTCAGCGGGGCGGGATCACAGATCGCCGCAAGGTTCTGCTCGATCTCGCGCACGTCGTACATGCCCGGGATGACGACGGAGACGTCCGGGTTCTGCGCGATGAAGCGCAGCGCCAGATTCGCGTCCTCCAGCGCGCCGCCGGCCAGCGGCTTCATGCAGATGAAGCCGACGTTCTGCTCCGTGCAGCGGCGCATGAGCGCCTCGCCCTGCGTCTCCACGAGGTTGTAGGGGAACATGATCGTCTCGACCCAGTCAAGCGAAAGCGCGTACTCGAAGACGGAGGCCATGTGTGCCGTCACGCCGAGGTGGCGGATCTTGCCCTCCGCCTTTGCCGCCAGCAGCGCCTCGAGCGCGCCGCCCGGCGCGCAGACCGCCTGAAGCTCCGCCAGGGACGGATTGTGAACCTGATACAGGTCGATATGGTCGGTGCGCAGGTTGCGAAGGCTCGTCTCGATGTCCTTCTCCATCGCCTCGCGCGTGCGCGCCATCGACTTGGTCGCCAGCACAAAGCGGTCGCGCAGGCCCTCGAGCGCCTCGCCCAGATACTGCTCGCTGACCGTATAGCCGCGCGCCGTGTCGATATAGTTTACGCCCTCCTGAACAAGCCGCTCCATCAGCGCGCGAGTCGTCTTCGCGTCCACCTTCTGAATCGGGATGCCGCCAAAGCCCATGCGCGAAATGCGAAGTCCGGTCTTTCCCAGCGTCGTGGTTTCCATAAAATGGTTCTCCCCTCTATATGTCCGTTCCTGACAAGCTCCCCGGGACAGGAGCCGCCTTCCTTCTGCAACAGGCAGGCGCCCAAATGCCGCCAAAAGCACGGCTCTATTATATCGTCAAACGCCTGCGTTTTCAAGGCGGAATATCCAAAGCGCCCCGCGCCGAAGCATTCCGGCGCGGGGAGGACGGCTTTTCTTTTTTGGGTTCACAGCCCGAGCACGGCGGTGGCGATCATGAAATAGATGACCAGCGAGCAGGCGTCGACGATGGTCGTGATCATCGGGCTGGCCATGACGGCGGGGTCAAAACCCAGGCGCTTGGCGCCCATCGGCAGCAGACAGCCCACGATCATCGCGATGACGACGGTGCACAGCAGCGTGACCGACACGGTCGCCGAGATCATGACACCGACGCTCGTGAAGATCAGCATCCGCAGGAAGTTGACGGCGGCCAGCGCCGTGCCGGAGACGAGCGCCACGCGCACCTCCTTGAAGAGCACGCGCATCCAGTCGCGGGTCTCGACCTCGCCCAGCGCCATGTTGCGGATGACGGTGACGGAGGTCTGGCTGCCGGAGTTGCCGGCGCTGTCCATGAGCATCGGGATGAACGCGGTCAGCACGACCGCGCCGGAGAGCAGCGTTTCAAAGTGCGTGATGATCGTGGAGGTGAACGTCGCGGAGATCATCAGCAGGAGCAGCCAGGGCAGGCGGTGAGCGACGAGATTGAAGACGCTGGTCTTCATGTATTCCTCGTCGCTGGGGATGATGGCCGCCATCTTCTTGATATCCTCGGTGTTCTCATCCTGGATGACGTCGACGATATCGTCGATGGTGATGATGCCCACGAGGCGGTTCTCCTTGTCGCACACGGCGATGGAGGTCAGGTCGTAGCGGCGGAAGTCGTCGGCGACGGCCTCCTGGTCGTCGGTCGTCATGGCGAAAACGGTGTTCGTGTCCATGATGTCGCGGATATAGGCGTTTTCCGGCGCGATGATCAGCTTGCGCAGGGAGACCTGACCCACGAGCTTGCGCTGCTCGTCGATGACGTAGCAGGTGTAGACGGTCTCCTTGTCGATGCCCGTGCGGCGAATGTAGTCCATCGCCTTGCGCACGGTGAAGTAGTCATGCAGGTCGACATACTCGATCGTCATCAGGCTACCGGCGCTGTTCTCCGGGTAATTAAGGAACTGGTTGATGAGCTTGCGGGTGTTCTCGTCCGCGTTCTGCAGCACCTTCTTGACGACGTTGGCGGGCATTTCCTCCAGGAAGTCCACCGTATCATCGAGGAACATGTCGTCAACCAGCGCGGTCAGCTCGGCGTTGGTCGCGCTCTCGGCGATGAGCTGCTGCTGGTCGCTGGTCATGTAGGCGAACACGTCCGAGGAGATGTCCTTGGGGAGCATGCGGAAGAGCTTGAGCACGCGGCCCGAGTCCTCGACCTCCTCCAGGCCCTCGGCGATATCCACGGGCGGCGTCTCGTTCGCCTTCTGCTTGAACTCCTGAATTTTGCCCTCGTCCATGAGCCGCATCAGCTCAAGAAAATCCTTGCGAATCTCTTCCTCCATCGGGAATCCCTCCTGTCTTTTCAGCATTCCGTGTGTCGTGCAGTCTTGAAAATGCAGGTCAGTATCCCCAAAAACGGCGCAAAAAGGCGCACAGCATCAGGCTGCGCGCTCTTTCCGTCTTTGATTCAGCCATTTTGCGCGACCGGAAAAAGGCCGCAAACGGGCAGAAATTCCCCTGCTCAGGGGGTCAAAGGAAGGAAAGCCGCAGCCCGAGGCGCCAGCCGTTCTCGGGGCTTGCCCGCCAGACTACTGGGATCGTCCACGTCTTTCACCTCCGCACAAATCGCTTGGTTTACACCTTCCCAACCGGGAAAATCCACGTTTACAATACCGCCATTTTTGCGGTTTGTCAACCCCGGCGCGGTGAATATTTCGCGTTTTTTGCATGGATTTTTCCCGCGCTTTTCACGGGGATTACACCGCGTAGCTCATCCCCGAGCGCACCAGCACGAGCAGCCTTTCCTTCACGGGCATGCCGGTGATGGCATGAAGCGCCTGGGCGTAGAGCGCAAGCTGCGGCCTGTGGCGCGCAATCGCGCCGGCCACGTCGGCGGGCGAGTCAGTCTTGTAGTCCGCCAGTACCCATTGCCCATCCTCGACAAAGCAGCAGTCGATCACGCCCTGAATCAGCTGCGGCGCGCCGGAGTCGTCCGTCCGGCGGAAGGTGAAGGCCCATTCGCGCTCCAGCCTTTCGGCGCGCAGCATCCGCACGCCCAGCGGCGAGGCCATCAGCGCCGTCAGCATGCGCACGGGCACGGCGGCGGCCTCCTGTGCCGTGACGACGCCGTCCGCGCGCATCGCCTCCGCCTGACGCGTGAGCTCGCCCTCCAGGTCGCCCGATGCGCGCAGCGCACAAAGGTCGAGCATGCGCATCATCCGGTGGAAGGCCGTGCCGATCTGCGCGCCCGTCATGCGCTGCTCCTGCATGAACCGCGGCAGGCGGACGATTTCCGTCCGCTCCCCCGGCAGGGGCGGCGCATCCTCGCCGGATGCGCGTGCCGCCGCCTCCTGCGCGGCGCGCTTTTCGTCGCGCAGCACGGCGCTGACGCTCGTCTTGCGCACGGCCTGCGCACCCTGCCCGGGATCGAAGGCCATCAGCGCCGCAAGCGCCTTATCCTCAAGCGGCTCCGCCTCCAGCGCCGCGAGCAGGCGCGAGACGCCCTCGTCCGTGCGCCGCAGCGCCGCGCCGGATGCGCCGGCCCTGTGCGCGAAGACCTGCCAGCGGGAATCCCCCGCGAGGATCTCCTCCTGCGCGATCGTGAGGCTTGCGCCCGCGGCGGCCAGCGTCGGCGCGATCATCTCCAGCCCCGTGTGCATGGAAAGCAGGCTGCCCGTGTCCCCGCCGGCAAAGAAGGCATCGGGCGGCTGTGCGCGGCCGACGTCGCCGATGAGGATCAGCCGCTCCCGCGCGCGCGTCATCGCGACATAGAGGATGCGCACCTCCTCGGCGAGCTGCTCGCGCGCCGTCTGCACGCGGATGGCCCGCCGCAGCAGTGTGTCCCGCTCGCTCATCAGCGCCGTATCCACGCAGGGCAGGCCGACGCCCAGCTGCGCGTGGAGCAGCAGATGCGCGCGCAGCGACTGCCCGCCGAGCCTTCTGCCCAGCCCCAGCACCAGCACGACCGGAAACTCGAGGCCCTTGCTCTTGTGCGTTGTCATGATGCGCACGACGTCCTCGCTCTCGCCGATGGCACTCGCGCTCATCGAGTCGCCGCCCGCGCGCAGCCGTCCCGCGTAGGCGAGGAAGGCGTGCAGCGAACCGCCCTGCGCGCGCATGAAGGCGCGCGCCCGCGAGGTCAGCAGGTGCAGATTCGCCTGCCTCGCCGCGCCGCCCGGCAGCGCGCCCGCCTGCGCGGGAAAGCCCGTCTCGGCGTAGATGCGCTCGATCAGCCTGTCCACGCCCTGGTGGCGCGCGCAGAGCCGCCAGCGCGCAAGCCGCGTCTCAAACCCGCGCAGCCTTTCGGAGATCGCATCGTCCATCTCCTCGCGGTAACGGCGCACGGCCTCGTGAAACGGCACGCGCGTGTCCGGCGTATGGATGCGGATGGACGCCAGCTCGCTGTCCTCCAGCCCCAGCGCCGGGCCCTTGAGCGCCGCGAGCAGCGCCTCGTCCTTCGCGCCGTTGTCAATCGCCGTCAGCAGCGCCATCATCGCGCGAATCTCCGGCATGTCGAAGTAGCCCTCGCCCGCATCGCAGAAGACCGGGATGCCCGCCCCGGCGAGCACGTCCGCCGCCAGCGGCGCGCTGCCCTGCGCCACGCGCATGAGCACCGCCATGTCCCGGTAGCTAAGCGGACGCTCGCGCCCCTGCTTCGCGTCGTAAAACGTCGTGCCGACCAGCGCTTGAATGCGCGCCGCGGCGATCTGCGCCTCCCGCTCGACGGCGGCCAGCTCCCGCTCATCCGGCAATCCGTCGCCCGGCACACCGTCGCCCGGCAAGCCGTCGCCCGGCCCACCGTCGCCCGGCCCACCGTCGCCCGGCAAGCCGTCGCCCGGCACAGCCTCTTCCGCTGCGTCGTCCGCGCCCTCCGCGCCGTCCTGCGCCTCTGCGGCCTTGTAGATCAGGTGCAGCTCGAGCGGCGGGTCGTCCGCCCGCGCGGGCAGGCCGGGGATGAGCGCCTCGCGCGCGTCGTATTCGATCTCCGTCGCCTCCCGGCGCATGATCCGCGAGAAGACCGCGTTGACGCCGGCGAGCACGTTGGCGCGGGAGCGGAAGTTGCGCTGCAGGTCGATGCGCCGCGCATATGCCGCCTCTTCGCTGTCGTAGAGCGCCGCCTTGCGCAGGAAGAGCTGCGGCTCCGCCTGGCGGAAGCGGTAGATGCTCTGCTTCACGTCGCCAACGAGGAACTGCCCGTCCTCCCGCGCGAAGCTCCCGAGGATCGCCTCCTGAATCGCGCTCGAGTCCTGGTATTCGTCGACGAAGACGTAGCGGTAGCGGGCGCGCAGCGCCTCGCGCACCTCGGGATGGGCAAGCGCCTCCAGCGCGCCGTGCTCCAGGTCGTCAAAATCCAGCACGCCGCGGCGTCGTTTGGCCGCGTCGTAGAGCGCGTCATAGGTGCGCACCAGCTCCGCCAGGCCCTCAAGCGGCGCGCGCGTCAGGCGCAGATCCTCCGCCGCCTCCTCGAGCGTGGGCGCGAAGCTCCCCGCCAGCTCGCGCACGGCCTTCTTGAGCGCGTCGCGCCGCGCCTTGACCGTCTCCGCCAGCGCCTCGTCAAAGACGTCGCCCTTCTTCTTTCGCCCCAGCGCAGCGTAATGCACGTCCGTCAGCGCGGCGCGCAGCGGCATATAGCCCCGCTTTGCCGCGTCCAGCAGGTCGGAAAGCAGCACGGCGTCCTGCGCGCAGGCCGCGGCGTAATGTGCCGGGCCGTCCGGGCGGCGGCAAATCGCGAGCGTCTCCTCCGCATCCGCGTAAAGGCCGTCAAGCGCCGTTCGGGCGTCCGCAAGCAGCAGCTGCACCGCCGGGCTTTCGCCCAGCGTCTGCGCGTCCGCGCCACAGGCCGCGACGGCCTCGTCCAGCCAGCCCCAGGGGTCGGGCCGCGTCATCATGAAGCG
Organism: Clostridiales bacterium; assembly: GCA_004555535.1. Taxonomy (GTDB): domain Bacteria; phylum Bacillota; class Clostridia; order Christensenellales; family Aristaeellaceae; genus Ventricola. Next base: position 8,726 of record SFHU01000019.1, on the reverse strand, counting down.
GCGCAGGCTTTTGGCCAGGTCGGCAAGCTCCTCCTGCGTATAGCAGGCATCCGCCGCCAGGAAGGCCTCGCTGCCCACCTCGTAGCAGCTGTACAGCGCGTCCTCCATCGCCTGCGCGCTCAGCACGCCGCATTCCTGCTCGTCCGCGATGCGGAAGGCCGGGTCGAGCCCCAGCGCCTGAAAGTTCTCGCGCAGCAGGTTGCCGCAGAACCTGTGCAGCGTCGAGATGCTCGCCCGCGAGAGCGCCATCGCCTGCTCGCCCATCGCCGGATCCTCAAGCGCCGCGCGGCTGAGCGCCTCGCCGATGCGCAGGCGCATCTCGCCCGCCGCCGCGTTGGTGAAGGTTACCACGAGCATCTGCTCCACCGGGCATCCCTCGCGCACGAGCGACACGATCCGCTCCACGAGCACGGCGGTCTTGCCCGACCCCGCCGCCGCGCAGACGATCAGGCTGTGCCCCCTGTCCGAAATCGCGTCCCGTTGCTCCCTCGTCCACTCCGGCATGGCTGCGTCCCTCCGCTTGATGTGATGCTTCATTATAGCATACTCAGCCCGCCCGCGTCTCCCCCGGTTTTCCCGCAGATCCCCCCGCCTATCTTTACAGCGCCCGCTTTTTCCTGTATAATAGGAATGTTTATCGTCCAAACCGGCGTGATGCCGGTTGCATCACCGACGAAGTGATAGAAGTCCCGCTGCTTTGCGGTCGAGGCCGAAGCTTTGCAGAAGGACTTTTATAGTAAATCAAGCGGCTCCGGCCGGAGGATCAAAGGAGAGACAGCCATGTTTTCGACGCTGGATATGCACATTCTGGAAATCCTGTGCGAGGATGCACGGGTGACGCCGCGGGAAATCGCGGTCATGACGGGCAGCGATGAGGCGCAGGTCAGTCTCGCGCTGGAGGGCCTGAAGCGCGCCGGCGTGCTGGTCGGCTATCAGACGCTGATCAACTGGGAGCGGACGGACAAGGAATTCGTCAGCGCGGTCATCGAGGTCAACGTCCAGCCCCAGCGGGAGAAGGGCTTTGACGCCATCGCCCAGCGGATCATGCAGTATGACGAGGTCAAGTCGCTCTATCTGATGAGCGGCGCCTATGACCTGATGGTGCTCTGCGAGGCGAAGACCCTCAAGGAGCTCGCGCAGTTCGTCCACAGCCGCCTCTCCGTCATCGAGGGCGTCACCGGCACGAGCACCCATTTCATGCTCAAGACCTACAAATACGGCGGCATGATCTTCGAGGGCGGCTCGGATGACAAGCGTCAGGCGGTGATGCCCTGATGCAGTACGACCGCATCGTCAACCCGCGGGTCGCCAGCGTTCCGCCCAGCGGCATCCGCAAGTTCTTTGACATCGTGAAGCAGATGCCCGAGGCCATCTCCCTGGGCGTCGGCGAGCCGGATTTCGTCACGCCCTGGTCCATCCGCGACGCGGCCATCGCCTCCATCGAGGAGGGACAGACGCAGTACACCTCCAACTGGGGCCTCGAGTCGCTGCGCGAGAAGATCGCCGCCTACCTGCGCATGCGCTATCACGTCGCCTACAGCCCGGCGAACGAGGTGCTCGTGACCGTCGGCGCGAGCGAGGGCATCGACCTGGCCATGCGCGCGCTGCTCTGCCCAGGCGACGAGGTGCTCATCCCCGACCCGAGCTACGTCAGCTACGCGCCTTGCGTCACCTTCGCGGGCGGCGTCGCCGTGCCGGTCGTCACGCGCGCGCAGGACTGCTTCGCCCTGACCCCCGAGGCCCTCGCCGCCGCGATCACGCCGCGCACGAAGGCGCTCATCCTGCCCTACCCCAACAACCCGACCGGCGGCGTCATGACGCAGGAGCAGCTCAAGGCCATCGCGCGCGTGCTCCGGGGCACGGACATCGTCGTCGTCTCCGACGAGATCTATTCGGAGCTGGTCTATGACGGCCACGAGCACACGGCGTTCGCCGCCGTCGAGGACATGCGCGAGCGCACGATCACCATCAATGGCTTCTCCAAGGCCTTCGCGATGACCGGCTGGCGCGTGGGCTACATCGCCGCGCCGCGCGAACTGCTCGCCCCAATGTTCAAGATTCACCAGTACACGATGCTCTGCGCGTCCATTCAGGGCCAGGTGGCCGCCGACCGCGCGCTGGGCCGCGCGTTTGAGACAGGCTTTGAGGATGTGCGCACGATGGTGCGCTCCTACGACCGCCGCCGCCGGCTGATGGTCTCCAGCCTCAACGAGATGGGCCTCCCCTGCTTCGAGCCGCGGGGCGCCTTCTATGTCTTCCCCTCGGTCGCCCCGACGGGCCTTTTGAGTGAGGAATTCTGCACGCGCCTGCTGGAGAGCCAGCACGTCGCCTGCGTGCCGGGCACGGCCTTCGGCGTCAGCGGCGAGGGGCACATCCGCTGCTCCTACGCGACGAGCCTTGATAACCTCGGCAAGGCGCTCGAGCGCATCCGCGCGTTCGTGCGCGGATTGTGAAGCAATTGTGATGGGCGATTGAACGCCGCGTGGTAATTTCCTGAAAGGATTGCGTTTTCAGGGGCCCGCGCGTATAATGTTGAATGACCGTAATCCGTATATGATCCGTATGGAGGGAAATGATCATGAACAAGAAGATGCTGCTGGCGCTGCTGCTGGCGCTGGCGCTCCTGACGCTGACCGCCTGCGGCGGCAAGGACAAGGTGGAAACCGTCTCGTCCACTGCCGAGCCGACGGCGGAGGTGACGGCCGAGCCGACCGCTGAGCCCACCGCTGAGCCCACCGCCGAGCCGACGGCCGAGCCCACCGCCGAGCCGACGGCCGAGCCCACCGCCGAGCCCACCGAAGCCCCGGTCGAGGAGGCCGCCGAGCCCGTCGCGCTGAGCGAGGAGAAGGCACCCGACGACGAGGAAACCGAGGCGTCGGAGACTGTGGACGACGATCCCGTGCTCGCCCGCGCGTATGACGGCGAAATCGCCGTGCGCCGCTCCGAGGTGCAGGCGGACTTTGACGACTCGCTCCAGTACTACATTCAGTACTATACGCAGTACGGCTACACGATCGACGAATTCGACACCGACTTCCAGTCCTCCGTCGCGCAGGAGACCGTGCAGATGGAGCTGAGTAAGCGCATCGTCTCGAAGTATGCCGCCCAGCAGGGCTATGTGCTCACCGGGGAGGACGACGAGGCGCTGCGCGCCCAGGCCGAGGCCTCCCTCGACAGCGTCCGTGAATACTACGAGACCTACCTCTCCTATTATGGCTACGAGGGCGAAGATCTCGCGCAGGCCGTTGAGGAGGAGCTCGCCGCCAACGGCTACACCTTCGAGGCGATTTACGACAACCTCTGCCTGCAGAGCGTGATCGACTATCTCTACGAGCTCTCCACCGCCGACGTCACCATCACCGACGAGGACGTGCGCGCCGCCTTTGACGCGAAGGTCGCCGAGCAGAAGGAGGCCTACGCCGACGTCGATACCTTCATCAACGACACCCTGAACGGCGAGGACATCCTCTACACGCCGGAGGGCGTGCGCGTCGTCCAGTGCATCTTCATCTCCATGGGCGATGAGGAAGAGGCGACTCCGGACGAGGCCACGCCGGACGAGGCGACTCCGGATGAAGCCACTGCCGATGAGGCTACCTCCGATGAGGCTACCTCCGATGAGGCCACTCCCGCCGAAGCCGTGCTCGCCCCCGCCGAAATCGCGGAGCTGACCGGCCGCGCGAAGGCCCAGGCCGTTTCCGCCGCGATTGACAGCGGCGCGATGAGCTTCGCCGAGGCGATGACCGCGTTCAACGAGGATGCCTCCTCCCAGGAGCAGATGGACGCCGGCTATCCGGTCGCGGAAGCGAGCAACCTCTACGGCGACGAGTTCAAGAACGGCGCGATGGCCCTTGCCCAAATCGGCGACGTCTCCGGCGTCGTTGAGACGGACTACGGCTACTTCATCCTCTGCTATGCGAAGGATCTGCCCAGCGGCGAGGCCGACTTTGAGGCCCGCAGGGAAGCGGAGACCACCGAGGCGCTCGAGAGCGCGAAGGACGCCGTCTTCTCCGACTACATCGATGCGATGATCAACGACGCGAACGTGCAGCTTCTGGACGAGAGCCCGCTGTTCCACGTCTACGTCGGCGAGACTGCCGAGGTGACGGTCGCCTATGCGAGCGTGACCGAGGACACCGACCTTTGGGATATGCCGGAGGGCGACGCCGTGGCGCGCCTGAGCGCCGGCGCGACGCTTGACGTGCTCGGCCACATCGGCATGGACGGCGAGGAATACGCCTTTGTCGCCGTGCCCGGCACGACCTTCAAGGGCTATCTCAATGTGAAGCAGATGGCGGACATGGACGAAGCCGAGGCGCTCGCGGCGGACAACACCGCGCTGTCTGAGGCGGCCATCGCCATCGACAAGCTGCCGACCTTCACCATCGTCATGAACGACGGTTCGCTGATCTACGGCGAGCTCTACCCGGACGTCGCGCCGGAGACCGTGGGCAACTTCGTCTCCCTCGCGGGCGAGGGCTTCTATGACGGCCTGACCTTCCACCGCGTGATTCCCGGCTTCATGATCCAGGGCGGCGACCCCAACGGCGACGGTACTGGCGGCCCGGGCTACGCCATCCGCGGCGAGTTCACGAACAACGGCGTGCAGAACGATCTCTCCCACACCCGCGGCGTGCTCTCCATGGCGCGTTCGAGCGCGATGGATTCCGCCGGCAGCCAGTTCTTCATCATGCATGCCGACAACGACTATCTCGACGGCGATTACGCGGCCTTCGGCATGGTGCTCGGCGGCATTGAGACGGTCGATCTGATCGCCTCCGTCCCGACCGACAGCAGCGACAAGCCGCGCAGCGAGCAGGCCATGCGCACGGTCTACGTCGAGACCTACGGCAAGACCTACACCTTCACGCGCCTTGAGGACTGATCCACACAGCGGCTCCTCCCTTCGGGGAGGGGCTGCTTTTTTCTTTCTCCGGGCTTGATGCATCTTGTCCGAAATTGACAAAGCATCACCCCTTCCCTCTGGAAAAACCACCGAAATCGTCATCTTGCTGCATTTATCTCTATTCAAAACGTCAACGTAGGAGTATAATGACGGAGATTTACACCAAGGAAGGTTGAAGCATGGAACCCAAGGCGCTCCTCTCCCGCGCGCTCGACGCGCTCGCGGGCACCTACGATATCACGCCCGGCGCGACGATCCTCTCGCGGCAGGTGGACGCGCTGGCGCAGCTTCGCGCGCTGAACTCCAAATACGTGCTCACCAAAAAGCACGTGCTCTGGGAGGCCAATGCCTTTGAGCATGCGCTCTTCCTCTGCGAGGACAGCCTCTCAGAGGAGACCGCCCGCGATTGGTTCACCTTTTTAACCCGGGAGGCCGAGCCGGAGCTCGTTCATCCCGGCAAGCCCTGTCCCGACGAAGGGCACATGTACACCGATCTCACCCTCATCTTCCTGTGCAAGGACGTACAGGAGGATGCGCAGCGCTTCATTCAGCGCGCGAAATTCACGAAGAACTATCGCTTTTCCCTCCGTGGCTGGGCCACGGCGCGTCTGCTGGCCGTCGACCTGTCCCGCGGAACCGTCGTGACCAACGCCGCTGCAAAGGAGCTGCGCCCGCTCTTCACGAAGCTCGCCAGAGACGCATGATCCACCCGGCCCTCGGGTGTTTCAGAGATTACGCAAGACCATAGAGGAGAGAGAAACATGAACGGTTTTGTCATCCTGCTTGTCGCGCTGGTGCTGTTCATCGTGGCCTATGCCACCTACGGCGCCTGGCTGTGCAAGCAGTGGGGTGTGGACCCCACGAGAAAGACTCCTGCCGTCGAGAAGAGCGACGGCGGCGACTATGTGCCCACCAGCACCGCCGTGCTGCTCGGCCATCACTTCGCCTCCATCGCCGGCGCCGGACCCATCACGGGCCCGATCAACGCCGCGTTCTTCGGCTGGGTGCCGGTCTTCCTGTGGGTCGTGATCGGCGGCATCTTCTTTGGCGGCGTGCAGGACTTCTCTGCGCTGTTCGCCTCGATCCGCCACGACGGCAAGACGATCGGCGAGGTCATTGAGCATCACATCGGCCACAAGTGCAAGATGATCTTCAACATCTTCGTCTTCCTGGTTCTGCTGCTGGTCGTCGCGGCGTTCTCCGACATCGTCGCGGGCACGTTCGCGTCCGTCCCGGCTGCGGACACCGAGATCGCGCTGGCCAACGCGCGCTCCGCCGGCTCCGTCGCGACCGCGTCGATGTGCTTCATCCCGCTGGCCGTGCTCTTCGGCCTGCTCCAGCGCCGCAACCACAACCTGATCGTCAACACGGTCATCGGCGTCGCGCTGCTGTGCGGTTCCATCGCGCTGGGCCTCGCGTTCCCGCTGATGAACCTCTCGAAGGGCTTCTGGCTCACCATCACCTTCGTCTACATCTTCATCGCGTCCGTCGCCCCGGTCTGGATCCTGCTCCAGCCGCGCGACTACCTGAACAGCTTCCTGCTCTACGCGATCATCCTGCTGTCCATCGTCGGCATCGCCGCGGCGCGCCCGGACATGACGCTCCCCGCCTTCACGGGCTTCGTCGTCAATGGTCAGCCGCTGTTCCCGGTGCTCTTCATCACCATCGCCTGCGGCGCGATTTCCGGCTTCCACAGCCTGATCGCCTCCGGCACGACCTCCAAGCAGCTGGACAATGAGGGCCACGCCAAGGTCATCGGCTACGGCGGCATGCTCATCGAGTGCGCGCTGGCGATCATCGCGCTGGTTGCGGTCGGCTCTGCGCGCGGCCAGGAGCTCGCGGCCTCCGGCAGCGGCCCCGCTGCGATCTTCTCCAACGGCATCGCGTCCTTCGCGGCGGTCATCGGCCTGCCCGAGGCGACCACCGCGACCGTCATCGCGCTGGCCTATTCCGCGTTCTGCCTGACCTCGCTGGACACCGCGACCCGCCTGGGCCGCATGATCTTCCAGGAGATGTTTGACGGCTTCGGCGTCAAGGCGCTGCAGAACAAGTACGTCGCGACGCTGATCACGGTCGTGCTCTCCGCCCTGCTGGCGGGCGCCGGCTACCAGAAGATCTGGCCGCTGTTCGGCGCGGCGAACCAGCTCGTCGCGGTGCCCGCGTTCCTGGCCTGCGCGGTCTGGTTCAAGCACATCGGCCGCAACAACAAGATGTTCATCGCGCCGATGTTCTTCATGCTCGCCGCGACGCTGTCCTCCCTGGCGCTCAGCTTCTACAACAACGTCATGAAGCTGATGGCCGGCACCGGCGCGTTCGGCAAGGAAGGCCTGCAGTGCATCATCATCGTGCCCGTCGTCGTCCTCGCGCTGATCATCACCGTGGACGGCCTCAAGGCCCTCAAGGCCAGGGATCCGCAGAAGGCCTGATCGCGCCCGTGCGGCAAGTTCTCTGACAAGTGAAAAAGAGCAGTCTTCCGGTAGTGGAAGGCTGCTTTTTCTGTCTGATTCTGTTTTGCAACAAAAGCTTGAGTATACGTGCGAAGCGAAGAAGGGTCAAGGGATATCATCCCTTGCGGGGTTTGGGGCAGCACCCAGGCAGGGCATGGGCGGCCCCGTCAGGCGCCGCCACGTCCGAACACGATGACCAGCAGCAGCGCCGCCACGAGCACGACGATCAGCACGTCCAGCGCCCAGACGGGGACGTTGATCTTGTCGTAGATCTGCTCCTTCAGGTTCTTCTGCTTCTTCGTCTCCTCGACGATGCGGTCGACCATCGCCTCGTCGATTTCCTTTTTCTTGTCCTTTTTCTCGATGATTGCCAAAGCCAGACCTCCATGTCGCCGGCTGCTTGCCGGATCATAGGGAAAGCCCGCCGTGCCAGGCCTGGACGCGGCGGGCCAAGGGGGAAACGGGATTACTTCTTGGCCAGATACTTGCGCAGGTCGAGCGCGACCGCGATGATGATGACCAGGCCCTGCGCCACATAGGTGTAGGAGGACTCAACGCCCAGGAACTGGAGGACGATCTTGAGGACCTCAAACACCAGAACGCCGATGAGGATGCCCGGGATGGTGCCGACGCCGCCGTTGACGGAGACGCCGCCAATGGTGCAGCCCGCGATGGCTTCAAGCTCCCAGCCCTGCGCGGTGTTGACCGAGCAGCCGCCGGACTTGGCGCAGACGAGGAAGCCCGTCAGGCCGTAGAGCAGGCCGGCCAGCATGTAGATCTTGATCTTGCTCTTGGTGACGTTGATGCCCGCGACCTCCGCCGCGTTCTCATTGCCGCCGATGGCGTACATGTACTTGCCGTAGCGGGTCTTGTTGTACAGGAACCACATCAGCAGGCCGATGACGATGGCGATGATCGTCAGGTTGGAGAGCATACGGGTGCCGACATAGCCGGTGGCCAGGCCGGTGTAATCGTTGCGCAGGCCGCCGATCGGGATCGCGCCGGTGTAGATCAGGCACGCGCCGTAGACGAGCGTCTGCATACCGAGGGTGGCGATAAAGGGTGGAACCTTGAGGATGGAGATGACCGTGCCGTTGACCGCGCCGATCGCGCCGCACAGCGCCATGACGATGAGCAGCACGACGACCAGCGGCAGCTCGGGCATGTTCGGATAGAAGCGGCCGGAGTAGTCGGCCTTCTGCATCAGGATGCCGGAGAGGCAGGCGGCCAGACCGGCGACGCGGCCGGCGGACAGGTCGGTGCCCTTGGTGATGAGGCAGCCGGAGACGCCGCAGGCGATGATGAAGCGCACGGCGGTGTTGGAGAGCAGGTTGCGGATGTTGTTGGTGGAGAGGAAGTTCTTGTTCTGCGTG
>SFHU01000018.1 GCA_004555535.1 Clostridiales bacterium | reverse complement strand
TTATTAACCCGTATAAGCATCTTCCGGAAACAAAAATAGAGCCGAAACATTACAAATTCGACTCTATTTTTTAAATTACCGGGGCTTTGCGTAAGGCTTACAGATGCAGCACACGGTCGCGAATTTCCTGCGTGCGGCCCTGGTTCCAGAACTGGGTGCCGATATAGCCGCAGGTGCGGCGGGCCACATTCAGCTTGCTCTGGTCACGGTTGCCGCACTTGGGGCATTCCCACACCAGCTTGCCGCCCTCTTCTACGATCTTGATCTCACCATCATAGCCGCACACCTGGCAATAGTCGCTCTTGGTGTTCAGCTCAGCATACATGATGTTTTCATAGATGAACTTGATCACATCCATGGTGGCATCCAGATTGTCCTGCATATTGGGCACTTCCACATAGCTGATGGCGCCGCCGGGGCTCAGCTTTTGGAACTTGCTTTCAAAAGCCAGCTTGGTAAAGGCATCGATATGCTCGCTCACATGCACATGATAGCTGTTGGTGATATAGCCGTGATCGGTGATGCCGGGCACAATGCCAAAGCGCTTTTGCAGGCACTTGGCAAACTTGTAGGTGGTGCTTTCCAGCGGGGTGCCGTACAGGCTGTAGTCAATGTTTTCCGCATCCTTCCACTTGGCGCAATAGTCGTTCATGGTTTGCATTACCTGCAGCGCAAAGGGGGTGGCGGCAGGATCGGTGTGGCTCTTGCCGGTCATATACTTCACGCACTCATACAGGCCAGCATAGCCAAGGCTGATGGTGGAGTAGCCGCCGTACAGCAACTTGTCAATGGGCTCGCCCTTCTTCAGGCGGGCCAATGCACCGTTTTGCCACAAAATGGGGGCGGCATCGCTGCGGGTGCCCTTTAAGCGCTCGTGGCGGCAGCGCAGCGCCCTGTGGCACAGCTCAAGGCGTTCATCAAAAAGCTGCCAGAACTTATCAAAATCGCCGCCGCTGGAAAGGGCAACATCCACCAGATTGATGGTCACAACGCCCTGATTGAAGCGGCCGTAATACTTGGGCTTGCCGTTTTCGTCCACATAGGGGGTCAGGAAGCTGCGGCAGCCCATGCAGGTGTAGCAGTGGCCCTCGCCGTTTTTGTCCACCTTGTTCTGCAGCATGATCTTTTCGCTGATATAATCCGGCACCATGCGCTTGGCGGTGCATTTGGCAGCCATCTTGGTAAGGTAATAATAGGGGCTGTCCTCGTGGATATTCTGCTCCTCCAGCACATAGATCAGCTTGGGGAAGGCAGGGGTGATCCACACGCCGGATTCGTTTTTCACGCCCTGATAGCGCTGGCGAATGGTTTCTTCAATAATAATGGCAAGGTCTTTCTTTTCCTGTTCGCTCTTGGCCTCGCCCAAATACATGAACACGGTGATAAACGGTGCCTGACCATTGGTGGTCATCAGCGTGACCACCTGATACTGAATGGTCTGCACGCCGCGGCTGATCTCCTGGCGCAGGCGGCGCTCTACGATCTGGTGGCGGCGCTCTTCGCTGACATCCAGGCCCTCCAGCTCAGCTTTTACTTCCTGTGCGATCTTTTTACGGCTTACATCCACAAAGGGGGCCAGATGGGCTAAACTAATGCTCTGGCCGCCGTACTGGTTGCTGGCCACCTGTGCAATGATCTGGGTGGCAATGTTGCAGGCCGTAGAAAAGCTGTGGGGCTTTTCGATCAGCGTACCGCTGATCACAGTGCCGTTCTGCAGCATATCCTCTAAGTTTACCAGATCGCAGTTGTGCATATGCTGGGCAAAATAGTCGGCATCATGGAAATGCAGAATGCCCTCGTTGTGGGCATCCACGATCTCTTTGGGCAGCAGCAGGCGATTGGTCAGATCCTTGCTTACTTCACCGGCCATATAGTCACGCTGAACACTGTTTACCGAAGGGTTCTTGTTGCTGTTTTCCTGCTTTACTTCTTCGTTGTTGCATTCGATCAGCGACAGAATCCGGTCGTCCGTCGTATTCGCGCGGCGCACGAGGCTGCGCGTATAGCGATAGGTGATATAGTGCTTGGCCACCTCAAACGCGCCGTGCGCCATGATCTGCTTTTCCACCAGATCCTGAATCTCCTCGACGGAGAGCGCACGGCCCATGCTCTCGCAGGTCTTCTGCACGGAATCGGCGATGCGCTCGATCTGCACCCGCGTCATCCGCTCGCCTTCCGGCACGGCGTTATTGGCCTTGCTGACGGCGATTTCGATCTTGCTGCGGTCGAAATCCACCTCAGCCTTATTTCTCTTGATGATTTTCAACTGTATCCCCGCTCTTTCTCATTTTGCCCCAATCCCTGGGTGTTTTTGTCACCGGGCACCTTTATACCACAATATCTTGTGTCTGTCAAGGAAAGCAAAATACAGGATATGGTTATCCCCCATTTCCTGTTTTTTTGAGACGCCAGCGGGTTTTTCAAAGCGCGCACGCGCCCTCCAAACGGAGGGCGCGTGCTTGTCAAGCCTTTTTTCCTTCAAAAATTAGTTTTTCCATAAAAGCTGACCGCCGTCATGGGTTGATGTGCAGGCTGACCAGGCGCCAGGCGCGTTCCGCGTCAAGATCCTCAATGCCCTGCTCGGTGAAGTTCGACAGGAAGATGTTGATGCTCTTTCGCGCGTCGTCATTAACCCCGACATACTCCGCCTGCGCGCAGGCCGCCGTCAGCAGCAGGATGCCCAGCAGGGCGGTCAGAATCCGCTTCTTCATCGGTGTCTCCCCTCTCAGTAGAATGCTTCGGACAACGGCTGTCCCTCGCCCGGATTCACGCCGCTCCAGAGCAGGGCGAGGACGGCGTCATATTGATTCTGCCAGGTGCTGTCGTCCGCTTCAAAGACCTCGTCATAGACGGTCTGCCACTGCCCGAGCGCAAGCCGCTCGACCTTCGCCTCGAGCCTGCCGCTGAACAGATCGTATTCCGGCGCGAGGATCGATGCCCGGGCGAGCTGCACGAGCGTCCCGCTTTGCCACCTGCAGAGCTCCCAGACGCCCGTCGCCGCGCCGTCGTGCAGGTAGTTGAGCACATAGCCCGTCTGCGGATAGAGCGTGCACCGGAGGACTGAGAGCCAGTCAAGCGCCTCGTCATGCTCGAAAAGACCCGTCTGCGGGTTGTAGAGATAGTGGCTGGCAAACGCGTCCGTCGCGCCCGTCGAGCGCATCAGCGAGAGATCCGGCCAGCCGTCCATGTTCACGTCGGTCAGATAGGCCGTCGGTGTGGAAAAATCCGCGCCCTCCGTCGCATAGAGGAAGGTCTGCGTCGTCTCCCCGCCGCGCTCCACGCGCACGCTGTAGCGCTTCACGGCCCTGTCCGCCTCCCGCGAAAGCAGCGTCAGCTCGATGTCCACGCGCGCGCCGCCGATCTGCGCGATCAGCGTCTGCTCCAGCACAGCGCCTCCCGAGGAGGCCGTGCCGCCCTGCGCCATGCCATTGACCTCATAGACCACATCGTCCAGCGTCACGAGCGTGTTCTTGACATAGCCCTGCGTGCCGTATGCCTCGACGAAATACCAGCCGTTCTTCGTCTCGCCGTAAACCGTCACAGCCGTGCCGCTTTGCAGCGTGGCCAGCACGGGCGCATCCGCGATGGGCTCGCCGCGCAGGTTGACCCGCGAGTTGGCGTTCTTCGGCGAGATGACGCCCTCCGGCGTCTGGGCCGCGACCGGCTCCTCGCTCAGGTAGCGGGTCATCATGTAGCCGTTCTGCGTGCCGATGACGACCGCCGACCAGCCGTTCCCCGCGTCGCCCGTGATGTATACCGGCGTGCCCGTGAAGTACAGCCCCATCGACGCGCCCTGCGTCGAGCACTCCGCGCGAAGATGGACGCGGTCCGCGCCGCCGCCCGACACATAGGCCTCTCCCGCCGCCAGCGCCAGGGACGCCCATGCCAGCAGCCAAAGCGCCGCCAGAGCAGCGATAATGTTCTTTCTTCCCATATCAATCCCCCCTTTTTATCGTACCATAAAACGACGGTGCCGGGCGATGCTTTCTTCCTTTTTGGGGGAAAGTTTTTCCACGTTTTTTCCACGCGCGGCGGATAGCGCCGGGATGCAGCCCGCCATGCATCTTTTGCCGTCCGATAACATACGCTTCTGTATGCATGTCCCGATTTGGCCCTTGTGTTTGCGGGCGAGTTCGGGTACAATATGAATACTTGTATGCTGAACCAGGAGGCTTTCATGGACGCGCTGATCAGGTCGCTCGTGCAGTCCGGCTTCGCGCCGGAGCGCATTCTTCCCCGTGCCCCGATGTCCCGCTACACGACCTTCCGCGTCGGCGGCGAGGCGGACGTGCTGGTCAACATCGCCTCCGCGGAGGAGGTTGGCGTCGCCCTGCGCGCCGCGCGACGCTGCGGCGTGCCCGCGACGGTCATCGGCAACGGCTCCAACCTGCTCGTGCGCGACGGCGGCATCCGCGGACTCGTGCTGCGCATCGCCTCGCCGTTCTCCTGCATCCGCCGCGAGGGCGACTGTCTGGTCGCGCAGGCCGGCGCGACGCTGGGCGCCTGCGCGCAGGCGGCGCTGCGAGAGGGGCTCAGCGGACTCGCCGAGCTGGCGGGCATCCCCGGAACGATCGGCGGCGGCGTCATCATGAACGCGGGCGCCTATGGCGGGGAGTTGGCGGACGTCGTCCGGCAGGTGCAGACCCTCGCGCTCTCCGACCTGAGGCCGCTCAGCTTTGAGGGCGACGCGCTCGGCTTTGCCTACCGCCGCAGCGCCATGATGGACGCGCGCGTCGTCGTCACAGAGGTGACGCTGCAGCTTGCGCCCGGCGATCCGCAGGCCATCCGCGCGCGGATGGACGCGCTCGCCGCCGCGCGGCGCGACAAGCAGCCGCTCGAATACCCCAGCGCCGGCAGCACCTTCAAGCGGCCGGAGGGCTTCTTCGCCGCCAGGCTGATCGACGAGTGCGGCCTGCGAGGCCTGCGCGTGGGCGACGCGCAGGTCAGCGAAAAGCACGCCGGCTTCATCGTCAACCTCGGCCATGCCACGGCGGCGGACATCCTCGCGCTGATGCAGGCCGTCAAGGAGCGCGTATACAGCGAAACCGGCGTCACGCTGGAGCCGGAGGTTCGCATTCTTGGCGAGGACGCCCGTGCCTGAGCGCCGCCGTCATCTGATACGGAGGAAACCCGTCAGGGGAAAGGATCATTTCATGAAGAGTCTGATTGTCACCGGTCTGTCCGGCGCGGGCAAGACGAGCGTCCTGCGCCATCTGGAGGATATCGGCTTCCTGTGCATGGACAATCTGCCGCCGATGCTCCTGGAGCAGGCGCTGCTGCTGTGCGAAAAGGTGGAGCCGGACAAGCCCGTCGCGCTGGGCGTCGATTCGCGCAGCGGCGCGCTGTTCGACCCGCAGGCCGTGCTCCGGGCCATCGAATCCAGCTCGGAGAAGAGCGAAATCTCCATCGTCTTCCTGGAGGCGGACGACGAGACGCTGATTGACCGCTACAAGGAGTCCCGCCGCGAGCATCCGCTTGCCCGCGAGGCCCGCTCGCTGGAGGGCGCCATCCGCCGGGAGCGCGAGCTGCTCCAGCCGCTGCGCGAGCATGCCAGCTTCGTGCTCTCCACGGGCGGCCTGCGCACCCGGGAGCTCTTTGCCCAGCTGGACGACATGATCCTGCGCGGCGAGAGCTCGCAGACCATGCGTGTGGAGATCATGTCCTTCGGCTACAAGCGCGGCATTCCGCGCGAGAGCGACCTCGTCTTTGACGTGCGCTTTCTGCCCAATCCCTACTACATCCGCGAGATCCGCGCCTATACGGGGCTGGAGGCGCCCGTGCGCGACTATGTACTGGGTAAGCAGGAGACCGCCGATTTCCTTGCGCATCTCTACGGCATGGTCGACTACCTGATCCCGCTGTACCAGCGCGAGGGCAAGCGCCGGCTGATGATCGCCATCGGCTGCACGGGCGGCGCGCACCGCTCCGTCGCCATCAGCGAGGCGCTCGGCGCGCATCTTCGCCAGCTCGGCCAGACCGTCAACGTCACTCACCGCGACATCGCCATCGAGGAGGCGAGCTGGCCGTTCCGGCGCACGCCGGAGGACGGCGCCGCGGAGGCAAAGGCCTGACGCCCGCCGGATAAAACCGCATCAAAACGCGCATGATGAAAGCATCCGAAAGGAGGCCGCACCATGCGCGTTTCTTCTGTCTTTCCCCAGCCGGGCGCGCCCGCCTTTGCGCCCGGGCAGCCGGCAGGCGTCGCGCCCGCGCAGCAGGAATCGCCGGGCGGCCTGCCGCCGTTTGCGCCGTTTGACACAGCCGCCTTTGAGGCCGCCTATCGCCGGCAGGTGCCTGTCTTCCTCGTCATCGGCGAGCTGACAGAGGCCTTCGTCGATCCCGCCGTCGCGGCGCACCTCGCGGAGCGGACGGTGAGCGTGCATCTGCTGCCCGGCGAACGGCCCGACGTGGAGCTGCTCTGCCAGCGCGCCGGCGCACTCTTCTCCCAGGAGGGCGCGCTGCCGCTGTGCGCGCTGCTGCTCAGCGACGGCAGGCCGTTTCTCGCCGCGCCGCTGCCGCCAGCCGGGTTTGCGCTCGATCCCGCGCGCCTGTTTGTCTGGCTCACGCAGGCGGACAGGCGCTTTTCGCAGAACCTGCCCGCGCTGACGGGTCAGGCCGCGCAGGTCGTGCGCTCCCTGCGCGCGCAGCCGCTACGCAAGCCCTATACGCCTTCGGACGCCGCGCACGACCTCTCCCGCGCGCTTCTGGCTGTGGAGGACAAGGAGAGCGGCGGCTTCGGGCAGATCAAGGCGCCGTTTGTCTGCGGCCTGCGCTTTCTGCAGCACGCCGCCGTGCGCGGCGACCGTGCGGCGCACGCGGCGCTCTCCCGCGCGCTCGACGCGATGCTCGGCTCCGCGCTCTATGACCCGCTCGACGGCCTCTTCTTCCGCGCGACGCTGACGGACGACTGGCGCGTCTTCGTGCCGGAAAAGCCGCTGGGCATCAACGCGATGCTCGCGCTGATCCTTCTGGAGAGCGGGCGGCGCAGCGAGGCCGTGCTCACGCTCAGCGCGATCATCAGCCACTTCCCCACGGGCGGCGGGGCGTTTGCTCCCCTCCTGCGCGCCGGGAGGGACACCTATGCCTTTTCGCCCCAGCAGGTCTGCGCCGCGCTGGGCAGCGAGGACGGGCTGCGCGCCTGCCGCCTGTTGGGCCTGCTGCGCCAGCACACGCCGCCCGAGCCCGACGTCACGCCGAGCCGGTTTTCCCCTGTTTCCGAGACGGGCCGCCGTCCTTCGCAGCAGGAGGACGCGCCGCTGTGCCCGACGCTTGGCCCCTCGCTCACGCCGGAGGACGCCGCGTTTCTGCGCCGCGTCTCCCCCGCGCTGCTGCGCGTGCGCGCGGTCCGCGCCCGGCAGACGCCCGCGCCGACTCTGCTCGTCGCGGATGCGGCGCTGGCCGCCGCCGTCCTCGCCCAGTGCGGACAGAAGCTGGGCGAGCCGCGCTACCTGCTCGCCGCCCAGCGCGCTGTCACGCAGCTTTCCGGCCTGCCCACGGCGCAGGGCGCGCTCACGGGGCTGCCCGCGTCCGTCTCCCCGGTCAGCCCGCTGCTGGCGCAGGCCACCTGCGGCTCGAGCGCGGCGCTCGCGCTGGCGATGCTCTCGCTTGGCCGCGGGGAGGGCATGGGCGACTATGCCGCCGGCGGGCTGCGCCTGCTCAGCGCGGCGCTCCATGCGTTCGTCCGGGCGGACGGGCTGGTCATGCACACGCCCGAGGATGCCGCCGCGTGGTTTCCCCGCGTGCCGGCGCTGTGCGACAGCGAGCTGCCCTCGCCCGCCGCGCTGCTCGTGCATGCGCTGCGCATCGCGCAGGAGCTTCGCCCGCAGGAGGGCTATGACGAGGCCATCGGCACGATCTGGGAGGCTGCCGCCCCGTTTGCCCATGAGCGTCCGCTCGAGTGCGCCGCGCTGATTGACGCCGTCAGCCTTTGAGGCCTGTTCCATGCCAATCTGCAAAGCAGGATCAACCATCTCTTTTTCCGTCATGCCGGCGCACTCAGCCTTTGAGCAGCCCGCGAAGCACCTCGGTGTCGAGGTTGAAGAGCGTCTCCTCGCCGGAGAGAACGCCGTCGCTGAGCTCCGTCTTCGCCTGCTGCAGCTTGAGGATGCGCTCCTCGACCGTGTCCGCGGCGATGAGGCTGAACACCTGAACGCCCCGGGTCTGCCCGATGCGGTAGGCGCGGTCGGTCGCCTGGTTCTGCGCGGAGGTATTCCACCAGGGGTCGTAGTGGATGACAACGTCCGCGCCGGTCAGGTTGAGGCCGGTGCCGCCCGCCTTGAGCGAGATGAGGAAGACGTCGCCCTCGCCCGCATTGAAGGCGTTCGCCAGGCGCAGGCGCTCCTCCTTGGGCGTATCGCCGGTCAGCAGCAGAACATGATGCCCCTGCTCGGTCAGCGCCTGGCGCAGCAGCTCGAGCATGGAGGTGAACTGCGAGAAGAGCAGAATCCTGTGCCCGCCCGAAACGCAGTCGCGCACCAGCTCGATGCACTGCTCCAGCTTGCCCGAGCCGCCCGCGTAGTCCTCCAGACACAGCCGCGGATCGCAGCAGAGCTGGCGCAGGCGCGTCAGCCCGGCGAGCATGCGCATCCTGTCCTGCGCGTCGGCCAGGCCGCCCTCGGCCTCGTCCATCAGCCGCGCGGCATAGGCCGCATAGAGCCTACGCTGCTCCGCGGTCATCTCGCTGCTCATCAGGGTCTCAACCTTCTCGGGCAGGTCGTCAAGCACGTCCCGCTTCATCCTGCGCAGGATGAACGGCGCGACGAGCAGCCGCAGATGGCGGCGCGCCTCCTCGTCGCCGTCCCGGACGATCGGCCCCTCGAAGCGCTCCTTGAATTTCTTGTAGCTTTGCAGATAGCCGGGCATCAGGAAATCAAAGATCGACCAGAGCTCGCTGAGCCGGTTTTCCACCGGCGTGCCGGTCATCGCAAACCGGTGGCGCGCGCGCAGCGTCTTGACCGCTTTTGCCGCCTGCGAGGCGGCATTTTTGATGTACTGGGCCTCGTCGAGCAGCACGTGGGAAAGCTCGATGCTCTCGTAGAGCGCCGCGTCCCGGCGCACCTGGTCGTAGGAGGCGATCATCAGCTCCGCCGGTTCCTCCGCCCCGATGAGCGCTTTGCGCTCCGCCGCGCCGCCCATCAGCGCGCAGACCGTCAGCTCCGGCGCGAATCTGCGCGCCTCGGAGAGCCAGTTGAGCTGAAGCGACGCCGGGCAGACGACCAGCGCGCGCAGCGTTTCGCCGCGCTCCTTTTCGCACAGCAGCAGCGCCAGCGCCTGCACGGTCTTGCCCAGGCCCATGTCGTCGGCCAGAATGCCGCCAAAGCCCTCGCCGCTGAGCGCACAGAGCCAGGAAAGGCCCTCCTGCTGATAGCCGCGCAGCGTGCATGCGAGCCCCGCGGGCTGCTGTGCCCGCGCCGTCTGCGCCTTCTTGAGTCTGTCCATCCAGCTTCTCAGCTCGCCCGGGGCGCTCAGCTTCATCTCCTCCCTGTCCTTGAGCGCCTCCTCGAGGTACATCGCCCGGCTCGCGGGCAGGTCGGCGCCCGCCTGCGCCTGCTCCGCCGTCGTATCCAGCCCGTCGAGCAGCTGCGCGGCCTCCGCTGCCTGCGAAAGCGCCTCCCCGGAGAGGAAGGTGCCGTCCTCCAGGCGGACAAAGCGGCGCTTCTGCCGGTAGGCCGTGTAGGCGCTCTGCAGCTCCTCCTGTGTAAAGCCGCCCAGATCGGCCTTCAGGATCAGCGCTTCTCCCGCCGCCGAGAGGCCGAAGGTCATCGTCCGCGGCCGCTGCACGTTCATCCTCGCCAGACGCTCGGCAACGAGCACCTCGCCCCAGGCGCACAGCGCGGTAAGCTCCTGCGTCAGCAGCGCATAGACCTCCTCGTCGTCGCCCTCAAACGCCTGCTCTCCGGTGGGCAGGCTGATCGGGAAGCGCGCCCGGGCGGCCTCCATCGCCTCCTGCTCGGCATAGCGGTCGCGGCGGATCTCCCCGTCCTCGCTTTCGGGCAGCAGCACGCGCCCGCCGTAGTCAAACTCCGTCCGGCAGGTCAGGCGTCCCTCGTCGTCCATGTCGATGCGAAAGCGCACGGCCAGCGCCATCGGCGTGTGCTCGGCCAGCAGTGCCGCGCCCTCCGCCAGGTCAATCCGGCCCGCGACGGGCAGCAGCAGCCGTGTGCAGACGGCATCCAGCTGCTCCCCCTCCAGCGGCAGGCCGTCGGGATATTCCGCGCGCACGGCCAGCAGGCCGCGCAGCCCGTCAAAGCGCTCGCCCCAGGCGCACAGGAGCTTGCCCTCCTCCGGCAGGAGAAAATACGCGCCCGCCGCGCCGGTAAACACCCGCTCTGCGCCAACGCACAGGAGCGTCCGCCCGTCCTGCTCCCGCAAGGCGACGCGCAGCGTCCCCTCGCCCGCCTCCACCGCCATGCGGCGGCTCTGGCCGCCAAATTCGCAGTCCACCTCGCGCCCGCACAGCAGGCGCATCGTCTGGTCGAGGTTCGTGCCCTGAAGCAGCAGCCGGCCCGCGCGCGTCTCCATGCTCTCGGAGAGCGCGACGATGTACCAAAGCAGCGCCCTGTCCCGCTCCTCGACGTCCGTCTCCTTGTGGGAAAAGGTCAGCTCCTTGCCGTAGACCGCCGCCTGCCCATCGCGCATCCGCTGCGCGAATTCGTCAAAGTTGCGCACGACATAGGCGCGCCTGCGGCCGATGCGCAGCTCCAGCTGAACCTCGTCCTCCGAAAAGCGCAGCGTCGGAAACAGGCGCACGGGCTCCTGGCCCGGTGCGCCCCTTCGCATGCCGCCTGCCACAAGGCCATCCACAAAGCGGCGGCGCTGCTCCTCCTTAAGGCGCAGGCGCTCCTCCTCCTCGCGGCGAATCCGCTCCCGCCGCTCGCGCTCCTCCTGCAGGCGGCGCTGCTCAAGCGCCTGTTCCCGCTCCTCCTTCATGCGGCGGTACTGCTCCAGCCGTGCCCGCAGGCTACCGGATTCCTCGCGCCTGGAGGCGGCGGTCGGTCCCGCCGACATGCTCTGCTGTTCCCCCCGGCACAGCGCGATCATCGCCGCCGCGACGTGCTTGCATCCGAATTCGGCGCGCGCATACGCGGGGCAGTCGCATTCGCAGGAGGGGAACGTCTCCGTCTCCTGGTCATAGACAAAGGACACGCTGTAGTATTCGCCGTGGCCGCGCACGGTCGCGCTGCATTCGAGCCTCGATCCATCTGTGTCGACGCGAAGATTCCGAACGCGCCCCTCCTCCGCATAGGCGCGCCCGCGCGCAAAGAACGCCGTGTTGTTGATGGCCCTGCGGGCCTGCGTGAGTGTAAACATATGCTCCCCCATTCCTCCAGCCGCGGCAGCGCCGGGGTGAAATCGCTTCATTATATCATACTTGTCCGCGGCAGGCCAGCCGTGCTACAATATCCGCGACAGCATCTTTCCCGTTTTTCAAAGGAGGCGTCCCGCATGCGGCTCTTCTTCGGTCTCTCTCTGCCCGGCCCCGCCCGCAGCGCGGTCGCCGCGTTCGCCGCGCAGGCGCAGTCCGCTGTGCCCGGGCGGTATGTGTCCGCGGACAACTACCACGTCACGCTCGCGTTTCTGGGCGAGGTGCCGCCTCAGCGCCTGAAGGAGGCGCAGGAGACGCTGTCGCGCTGCATACGGATCTTCCCCGCGCCCCGCCTCTTGCCTACGCAGGCCATGCTCTTTGGCAAAAGCCAGAACGGCATCCTCGTGCTGCGCTTTGACAGCGAACCCTCACTCACTCCGCTGCACGGCGCGCTCGTCGGGGCGCTTCGCGCGCAGTCGCTGCCCGCTGATCCCGGGCCATTCACCCCGCATGTGACGCTGGCGCGCCACGCCCGGGCGCAGGAGGACACGCTGCGCGCGCTGGGCTCGCCCGCGGCGGCCGGCTTTGACGCCGGGCAGGCGCACGTCTTTCTCAGCGCGCGCGGCACAGACAATATTTTGCGCTATACGCCGCTTTTTTCGACACCTTTCGGGCAAGCTCTGTGAATTCACGTCTTCAATTCTTAAAAATTATCTTGACAAATGTTACAAGCTGTAATAAACTAGTTACACAGTTGAGATGAAAGGAGACGCATGCCCTCATGAAATCTGGTGCGTCTATGAAAAAGTGGTTGATTGTCGTCCTCGCGGCGCTCATGGTGAGCGTGTGCGCCCTTGCATCCGCGCAGAGCTATACGCTCGGCGATGAAGCCGACGAGATCGCAACCATTCAGACTGCGCTCAAGCAGCTCAAGCTCTATTCCGGTGAGATCACCGGCCACTACGGAAGCAAAACACAGGCCGCTGTCAAGGCCTTCCAGAAGAAATACGCGCTGAATGACGACGGCATCGCCGGCGAAGACACGATCAAGGCCCTCTACGAGGCCGCCGGCATCAACGCCTCGTCCTCCTCCGGCTCCTCTTCCTCTTCCTCCTCGTCCGCTTCCACGGACAGCTCCATCCTGCGCTATGACATCCAGAGCGAGGCCGTGCGCAAGCTGCAGCAGGATCTGACGACGCTGGGCTATTACAACGGCACGGTCAGCGGCCACTTCGGCTCCAAGACCGAGGCCGCCGTCATGAACTTCCAGAAGAAGAACGGGCTGACCGCCGACGGCATCGCCGGCGCGAAGACCCTGGCGAAGATCGCCACGGCGCTGAGCGCGTCGTCCTCCTCGTCGGGCTCCTCCTCGTCCTCCTCTTCCTCGTCCTCCGCGAGCTCCACGGTGCTCAAGTTCGGCACGCAGTCCGACGCCGTGCGCACGCTGCAGACCAACCTCAAGACGCTGGGCTACTACACCGGCTCCATCACCGGCAACTTCGGCAACCTGACCAAGGAGGCCGTCTATAACTTCCAGAAGGCGAACGGCCTCTCCGCCGACGGCATCGCCGGCACGAAGACCCTCGCCGCGATCCAGAGCAAGCTCTCCGGCTCGTCCTCCTCCGGTTCCTCTTCCTCCAGCTCGTCCTCCAGCTCCTCCACGCAGCTGAATACGACGGTCACGCTGCAGAAGAATTCCTCCGGCAGCGAGGTGCTCAAGCTGCAGAACATGCTCACGACGCTGGGCTTCTACTCCGGCAGCAAGACCGGCAACTTCGGCGACAAGACGCAGGAGGCCGTCGTGGCCTACCAGAAGTCGAAGGGCCTGACCGCCGACGGCATTGCCGGCACAAAGACCCTCGCCGCCATCAACGCGGACATCAAGAACGGCACGAGCTCCTCTTCCGGCTCCTCGTCCTCCGGCTCCAGCCTCTCCGCGAAGGCATCGAGCGTGCTCTACTCGAACTTCTACACCTGGCGCACCAAGTACAGCAACGGCGAATACTGCACGGTGTACGACTTTGAGACCGGCTACTCCTGGCGGCTGCGCATCATGAGCAAGGACGCGCACATGGATGCCGAGCCCGCCACGGCTGAGGATACCGCGATCATGCTCAAGGCGTTCGGCGGAAAGACGACCTGGACGCCCAAGGTGGTCTGGGTCACCTTCTCCGACGGCAAGACCTACATCGGCTCCACGCACGACGTGCCCCACTCCCCGCAGCACCTGACCAACAACAACTTCGACGGCCACCTCTGCGTCCACTTCCCCATCTCGATGGACGCGGCCAAGGCGATCGGCCCGTATGCCACCAGCCACCAGGAGGCCATCCTCGAGGGCTGGGAGGCCACCCAGAAGCTGCAGTAATGATCCTCCCGCCCCGGGCAAAGCCCGGGGCGCGTTTTGTTGACATCAATCCGTCTATTTTCCGATGATGGTATTCAATAAAGGACGGGAATCGCTTTCTCTCCCTTCGGGGGAGAAAGCCCTTTCGACAACGCGCTTCTCTGCTCCGGGCCTTGCCCGGGGCTTTTTCGTTGCGCCTGCGCGCGTCCCATGCTATAATAAAGGCAGCATACGGCCCCATCCGGCCGCCAACAAGGAGGACAAAACCTATGAAAGACGCAAACTGCGGCTACTGCATGCGCGGCGAGCTGCTCGACGCCTTTGGCATCGTCATCTGCGAGCTGAGCGTCAGCACGCTGATTCTCTTCAAGGAGCAGAGCCATCCCGGCCGCTGCATCGTCGCCTACAAGGACCACGTCAGCGAGATCGTGGACATCAGCGATGAGGAGCGCAACGCCTTCTTCGCGGACGTAAGCCGCGCCGCCAAGGCGATCCACGCCGCCTTCCACCCCGACAAGGTCAACTACGGCGCCTACGGCGACACCGGCTGCCACCTGCACATGCACCTCGTGCCCAAGTACAAGGACGGCTATGAGTGGGGCGGCGTGTTCGCGATGAACCCCGGAAAGACCCTGCTGACCGACGAGCAGTATGCCGAAATGATCGAGAAAATCAAGGCGAACCTCTGATCCGACCTGAATCGCCAAAAAGCAATCCGCCAAAGCAGCCTGATCGCCGCTTTGGCGGATTGCCTTTTTTATTTGATCAGCTCGATGAGCCTTTCGCGGATTTCGGCCTCGCTGCCGCTTCCGAGCACGCCCTGCGCCATGTCCTTCGGGCCGCCGCCCTTGCCGCCGAACACGGCGCACAGCCCCCTCACCACGGGGCGCACGTCCTCCGTCTGCGAGCAGAGCGCAAAGCTCCAGCCGTCCTCGCGCGGGATCAGCACGAGCCCGTAGCGCGCGCCCTCCGCCAGATGGCCGGCGGCCTTGCGCGCCTGGGCCGGCGCCAGCGCGTCACAGGCGACCACGCGGACGGCCTCGCCCGCCTGTGCCTGCGCGAGCGTCTCAAACAGCCGCATGCCCAGCGCCTCGCTGCGCGCGCGCAGCGCGTCCCGCTCGGCAAGCAGCCGCTCCGCCGCCTCGCCGATCTCGTGCTGCTTCGCCGAAAGCGCGACGCTCACGCGGCGCACCTGTTCCATCAGCGCGTTCTCCTCGCCCAGCGCCCTGCCGCCGCAGAGGATCGACACGCGCACGCCGCTCTTGTACTTCTGCCAGCCGATGACCTTAATCTGTCCGATGCAGCCCGTCGATTTGACGTGCGTCCCGCAGCAAGCGCAGGTGTCCGCGCCCGCGATGCGCACGATGCGCACGTCGCCGTCGATCGCCTTCTTGCTGCGATAGCTCAGCTGCGCCAGCTCCTCGCGCGGCGGCACGAATGCCTCCACCGGGATGTCCGCCCAGACAGCCTCGTTGGCCAGCAGCTCGATGCGGCGGATGTCCTCCGCGGTCATGGGGCCGTTAAAGTCCATCGTGACGGCCTCCGTGCCGATGTGAAAGCCCACGTTGTCGTAGCCAAAGAGCCTGTGAACGATGCCGGAAAAGATGTGCTCGCCGCTGTGCTGCTGCATCATCGCGCGGCGGCGCGCTGCGTCGACGTGCCCCTCGACCACGCTGCCCACGGCAAGCGGCGCATCCGTCGTGTGGATGACCTCGCCCTGCACCTCGTGCGTGTCGAGCACGTGCGCCTCGCCCAGCGTGCCATGGTCGGCGCCCTGTCCGCCGCCCTCCGGGAAGAAGGCCGTCCTGTCGAGCACGACGGCATAGCCCTCTCCCCTGCGCTCGCAGGCGCGCACGGTCGCCGTAAATTTCATCAGCTCCGCATCCTGATCATACAAGCGAATTGTCATCAATATCGTCTCCTCCGTGTCGTATGCTCCAGATTGTAGCACATTTCGCGAAAAAAAACAAATTCTATGGAGGCGGTTTTGTGCTATAATGAAGAAAAGCCGGGCAGGCATACCCGGTTCCCAAAAAGGAGGTACCCCCATGAGCAATCCATTGATCATCACCATCGGCCGCGAATACGGCAGCGGCGGCCACCAGATCGGCGAAATCGTCGCCAAGAAGCTGGGCATTGCCTTCTATGACAAGCAGATCATCAGCCTCGCCGCGCAGAAGAGCGGCCTCTCCGATGAGTTCATCGCCAACAACGAGCAGCGCGTCAAGAGCGGGCTGATGCAAAACCTCGCAACCTCCGCCGCGTACTCCAGCGGCTTCTTCTCCAGCCAGTATCTGCCGCTCTCCGAGTCCATCTTCATCTCCCAGGCGCAGGTCATCCGCGACATCGCCGCCAAGGAGAGCGCCGTCATCGTCGGCCGCTGCGCGGACTACATTCTCGCCGGCCGCCAGAACACGATCAATGTCTTCATCCACGCGCCGAAGGAGGCGCGCGTCCAGCGCATCATGGCGCTGTACCACCTGGACGAGGCCGCGGCGCTCAAGGCCATCGCCACCTCCGACAAGGAGCGCGGCAACCACTATTTCCGCTATACCGATCTCAAATGGGGCAAGGCGCAGAATTACGATATCTCCATCAATTCCGCCCTGATGGGCGTTGAAAAGACGGCGGAGATGCTCGTCAGCCTCGCCAAGATCGAGGAGCGTGCCTGATGCGGGCGTTCGTTCCCTCCGAAACGGCGCTCGTGCTCGGCGGCGGCGGCGCAAAGGGCGCTTATGAGATCGGCGCCATCGCCGCGCTTGAATCGCTGGGCATCCGCGCTGGCAGCGTCTTCGGCACGTCCGTCGGCGCGCTCAACGCGGCCATGTATGCCCAGGGCAGCATGGAGACCGCGCAGGAGCTCTGGAACAGCATCCGCCTGAGCGACGTCGTCAGCGAGGAGAGCCTGTCCATCGCGGACGACGCGGAAAACATCTTTGACCACCCGGAGAAGCTCCTCGAGTTTGTCGCCCGCTACACCCAGAGAAAGGGCATCGACGTATCTCCCCTGGTGGGCATCATGCAGCGGGTTGTCGATGAGGACGCCGTGCGCAGGAGCACGGTGCGTCTCGGCCTGGTGACGACGCGCTTCCCGACGCTGGCCATGGTCGAAAAGCGCATCGAGGACATGGAAAGCGGCTCGCTGCACAGCTGGCTGCTGGCCAGCGCCTCCTGCTTCCCCATCTTCCCCATGACGGTCATCGGCGAGGAGCGCTACATCGACGGCGGCTTCTGCGACAACACGCCCGTGGAGATGGCGGTGCGCAGCGGCGCGCGGCACATCATCGCCGTGGACATCGGCAAGCACCGCTCCCACGCGCAGTTTACCCGCCGCCCGAACGTCACCTACATCCGCGCGAGCCATCCGCTCGGCGGGCTGCTGACCTTCGATCCGGCGCTGTCCCAGCGAAACCGCATTCTCGGCTACAACGACACCCTGCGCGCCTTCGGCAAGATGCGCGGCACGAAATACGCCTTCGACCCGGTCGACGCGCAGGGGCTTTACTCCCGCGCGGAGGACTTCATCGTCCATCTGTCGCGGGCCGAGGCGGATATGCACCTGCCCAACGCGATGACGGCGCACGCCGCCGGCTCGCCGCTGTTCTCCCTGCTCGAGGAGGAGCTCGCGCCCGGCGCGGACGGAATCGACTATTTCCTTCGCGCCTGCGAGCTCTGCGCCGAGATCGCGCAGATCAGCCCGGCACAGGTGTTCACCTTCAGCGCGTTTGTCGACGCGCTGCACACCTGCCTTCCGCTTGACAAGGCGGAATCGATGCTCGGCTCGCTGCTGGGCGGGCGCATCGGCGTGCTCTTCGCCTCGCCGCAGCCGGACAGGCGGCTGATCATCTCCTGCCTCTACCATCTGCTGCAAAGGGAAAACACGTTCTCCTCGCTGGCGATGCACACGCTTTCCGCGTTTCCGCGCGACATGCTCTGCGCGATCACGCTCAAGGAGATCCTCTGAGCCGCGCTTTTCCCGCCGTAAAGCCATTCCAGTCAGGCAAAAACCCTCCCGCGGAGGGAGGGCTCTTTTCTTATGGCCGCGCAAAACGGCGTTTGGGTCCGGCTCACGCCAGCTCGTCATACGAATCGATCACAATGTCGCAGGTATCCTGCATCTGCGCGCGGACATGCGCGTTCGTGCTGTCCGTGATGCCGACGACGCCCAGGCCCGCCGCGCGCGCGCCCTGCATCGCGTAGAGCGAATCCTCGAACATGACACAGTCCTCCTTCGGCACGCCGATCATGGCGCAGAGCCGGTCATAGAAGGCCGTCTCGCCCTTGTTGCCGCCGATGAGATCCGTGCTGAAGATGTAGTCAAGACGGCGGACGAGGTCCATCCGGTTGAGCGCAATGAGCGCCTGTCTGGCGGGCGTCGCCGTCGCCAGCACGCAGAGGACGCCCCGCTCGCGAAGCCGGTCGAGATACGCGCCCGCGCCGCTCTTGAGCGGCACGCCCGCCGCATAGACGGGCTCCATCGCGCGGCAGGCCTGTGCGCAGAGCGTCTCAAAGTCGCTCTCCAGCCCGAAGCGTTCCTTGAAATACGACACCACCTGCATGCCGGTCAGGGCGAACATCTCCTTCTCCTGCTCCGGCGTGGGCTCAATTCCCCGGCTGCGGACAAATTCCGCATTCAGCTTCCGCCAGCAGGGCATGGAGTCGATCAGCGTGCCGTCCATGTCGAAAATGGCGGCCTTCATCGTTTGAAGCCTTTCATTCACAAGCATCATCCTTTCACAGCCGTTCCATTATACCTGTCCCTGCGCGCCCGGTCAAGAGCGCGGCGGGAAGATCGACCGGAGGCCGATATGACGAAAGACCAGTACACCCGCATGACGCAAACCGTCCGCCGCGTCTGCGACCGTCTGCCCGGCGGCGCCGCCTGGCTGCGCGTGCCGACCTATTGCTGCGCCGCGGCGTATCTGCTCTCGCTGCTCACGCTGATGCTGCAGCGCGACGCGCGGCTCCTGCGCCTGCTGCTCGTGCCGGCGGTCTGTTTTCTCACCGTGACCGTGCTGCGCCCGCTCATCGGCCGCCAGCGGCCCTACGACCGCTACGGCGCGCCGCCCGTCGGGCGCTACCGCCCGGGCAAGGGCAAGAGCATGCCCTCCCGCCACACGGCCAGCGCCGCGGCCATCGCCTGCGCCGTCATCGCGGCCTTTCCCAGCGTCCCCTGCGCGGCGGCCATGCTGCTGCTGTGCGCCATGATCGCAGCGCTGCGCGTGCTCTCCGGCCAGCACTACATCAGCGACGTGCTCGCCGCGCTCGCGCTGAGCTTCGTCCTCTCCGCCATCGGCTACCTGCTCTGACCCGCGCCCGATGCACGGCGCCCCTACAAAAGGAAGTGAACCCATGACACCTCAGCAGCGAAGCGACATGCTGCTTCATGAGCCTGTGAGCCGCGTCATCCCGAAGATGGCCATCCCGACGATCATCTCCATGCTCATCACGAACATCTACAACATGGCCGACACGTTCTTCGTCAGCCAGATCGGCACCTCCGCCTCCGGCGCGGTCGGCGTCATCTTCTCCGCGATGGCGATCATCCAGGCCATTGCCTTCACCATCGGCATGGGCAGCGGCACGAACGTCAGTCAGGCCCTTGGCGCGGGCGACGAGGAGCGCGCCAAGCGCTTCGTCTCCACCGGCTTTTTCACAGCCTTCCTCGTCGGCGTGGCCATCACCGTCCTCGGCCTGCGCAACATCGACTGGCTCGTCCGCTTTCTCGGCGCAACGGAGACGATCGCGCCCTACGCCAAGGACTACGCGACCTACATCTTCTACGCCGCGCCGTTCATGATGTGCTCGTTCGTCATGAACAACCTGCTGCGCTTTGAGGGGCTGGCGGCGTACGCGATGGTCGGCATCACGACGGGCGGCATCCTCAACATGCTGCTCGACCCGATCCTGATCTTCGGCCTCGGCCTGGGCACGGCGGGCGCGGCCATCGCCACGGCGATCTCCCAGCTGGTCAGCTTCACCATCCTGCTGCTGATGACGCAGCTGCGGCCCGACGCCATCTCCGTCGATCCGCGGCGCTTCAAGCCCGGCCTCAAAATCTACGGGCGCATCCTCTACAACGGCTTCCCCTCGCTCGGGCGTCAGGGCATCGCCAGCATCTCGACGATCCTGCTCAACACGACCGCCGGCGCCTATGGCGACGCGGCGATTGCCGCCATGTCGATCGTCAGCCGCTTTGTGCTCTTCATCAACTCCTCCGTCATCGGCTTTGGCC
This sequence comes from Clostridiales bacterium, assembly GCA_004555535.1. GTDB lineage: Bacteria > Bacillota > Clostridia > Christensenellales > Aristaeellaceae > Ventricola. The sequence goes on along the minus strand of SFHU01000018.1, from coordinate 11,856 downwards.
AGGGCTTCCAGCCCGTCTGCGGCTTCTGCTACGGCGCGGGGAAATACAGCCGCGTGCGGGAGGCCTTCTGGTTCTGCGTCAAGGTGACGACGGGCATCCTGCTCGTGCTCTGCGCGATCTCCCTGATTCTCTCCCGGCCGATCGTCACGGTCTTCCGCCGCGACGACCCGCTCGTCATCAGCATCGGCACGCTCGCGCTGCGGCTGCAGCTGTGCACGCTGCCCCTGTGGGGCTTCATCACGATGAGCAACATGTTCACCCAGTCAATCGGCTACGGCGTGCGCGCGACGCTCATCTCCATCTCCCGCCAGGGCATCTTCCTGATCCCCGCGCTGCTGATTCTGCCGCGGCTGCTGGGGCTGCTCGGCATCCAGTGTGCCGCCCCGGTCAGCGACGTCTGCGCGTTTGTGATGTCGCTGCTCATTGTGCGAAGCATCCTGCGCCAGCTCGAGCGGACGCCCGACAGGGTGTGATCCAATTCAAGGTCGCTTTCATTCGCGCGAAGTGAAGAAGGGAGTCTGAGGGATGAATCCCTCAGGCAGCCCTATCGTAATGATCATCAAGTTCAAGAAATCAGTCTCAGAGCAGGCTGCAAAGCAGCCTACGATTGAGACGGGTTGGATGCGCAAAAACATCATGCTTTTTGAAAAACAGGAATGGCCACCCCGGGCAGCCATTCCTGTTTTATTCTGTCCTGAGCTCCTGCACGCGGCTGATGATGATGGAAATCGTCCCGTCGTCATTGCTCACGACGGCGAAGCTGTTCTCGTCGTCCGCCAGCGTACGCGGCAGCGTGATGGAGATGCCGTTGTCCGTTTTGATCTTCACCTTCTGCAGCTGCGCCATGACGCGCTTGTTTTCCACCGGGATGACCGGCTCGAGCGCCTCCTCCTGCATCTGCCGCCCGACCTGCTCGATGATCGCCTCGCGCTCAGGATCGCTGCGGAAGACCTCCTGCGCGACGTCCTGCACGTCGATGACGCCCTTCTCCTCGATGGATTTGCTCATCGCGCGCTTGACCGCGGGGCGCAGCTCCTGGGGCGTCATGTTCGGCGGGGCCGCCTGCTCGATCATCTCCGTCACGGCGGCGACGGCCTCCTTCGTCGTGCGCGTCGCAGCCATCGAAAAGAGCGCCTCGCCAAAGAGCTGGCGGTTGCCCACGTTCGTCAGCACGGCCGTGTCGCGCAGGCGGATATCCCCCGTGGAGAGGTTGACCACAAAGCCCGCCGTGCCCTTGCTGCCCGGAGGCGGGAGCACCGTGCCGTGCGCCAGCAGCTGCGTGAGCGTGCCGTTCTCCCCGTCCGGCTCCACCTGATGCACGACCGCCGCGCGATAGGGCAGCATCGCGACGCACAGATGCGGCTCGTTGTCCCTGTCAAAGGAAAAGACAGCCAGGTCAAAGCCCTCGCGCGGGATCTCCAGCGTCTGCATCGCTTCGTCCATGCTCGCGAGCAGCGCCGAGGCCGCCTCGCCGAAGGGCAGCGTCAGAAACCGGCGCAGCAGCTCCTCCTGCGCGCCGCCCGGCTCAACACAGGTCGTCCGGCTGCCGTCGGAGCCCATCAGCTTCTCCGCCACGGCGGAGAGATAGGCGCAGGCCTCGTCGTCTGGCTTGGCAGGCCGTGCCGGGAAGATCGGCGAAAGCGCGCTTCCGTCGTAGACCGCGATAGCTGCGCGCGCAATGATGTTCATGTCGTTCACCTCGTCATGGTTTCCCGCGGACACAGTTCCGCGGATACAAAAGGCTGTTTGTTTTTTGCGAAAAGATTGAGGATTCACGCGAAGCGAAGAAGGGAGTCTGAGGGATGAAATCCCTCAGGCAGGTCATAGGGACCGGAGCCTTCCGCCTCCAGTGCGGAAACAGGCAGGCGGAGCGTCGGGAATCGCAAGGAGCACCAACAGGTGCGACTATGCGAGTTCCCCGGGTCGGCAGCCCTATCGAATCCCAATCGATAAAAACGTAGTATCAGAGCAGGATGCGAAGCATCCTACGATTGAAACGAGTCTGATTTGAAAACGCCATATTTTACAGCCGGATCAGGAGCATGTACAGCGCCGTTCCCACGCCGATGCTCAGCAGCGTATTGCGCTTCCACAGGTGCAGCGCGACGACCGCCGCGGCCGCGAGCAGCTGTGCCGCGCCCGCCTGAAGCGTGCCATAGGGCACGCCCTTGAGGCAGTAGACGACCAGCGCCGCCATAATCGCGGCGGGCAGCGTCCGCCCCAGCGCGAGCACGAGGCGCGGCGCGCCCCGCTTCCCGCCGAAGCAGACAAACGGCAGCGCGCGCAGCAGAATCGTCACCAGCGCGCAGATGCCCACCACGGCCAGCGCATGGATGTTCATGCCTTCGCCCCCTTGTGCGCGTCCATGACGGTCAGCAGCAGCGCCGTCGCCGCCAGCGCGGGCGCGAGGAACCGGTCCGGCCCAAGCAGCAGCAGGCTCAGCAGCGCGCAGACCGCGCCCAGCGCCATCGGCAGCCGGTCGCTCCTGTTCATGGCCCGCTCGACGCAGATCACGACGAACAGCGCCGTCATCGAAAAATCGATGCCCGTCAGATCGAAGGGCAGCTGCTGCGCCAGCACGGCGCCGATCAGCGAGCCGGCGATCCAGTAGAGCTGGTCGTACAGCCCGACGCGGAGCATCACGCTGTCGCTCTCCTGCCCGTTCATGCCGCAATAGACCGAGTACGTCTCGTCGCTGAGCGAGAAGATCATGTACGGACGCATCGCGCCCATCGATTGAAACCGTTCGATCAGCGAGAGCCCATAAAAAAGATGCCGCGCGTTCACCATCAGCGCGGTCAGCGCGACGGTCACAAGCGACACGCCCGAGGCCAGAAACGGCACCATCACGAACTGCAGGCTGCCCGCGTAGACGAAGGTGCTGATGAGCAGCGCCCAGGCCGGGCCGAAGCCCGCCTGCGCGAGCGTCGCGCCGAAGGCGATGCCCAGAAAGAGATAGCCGCAGAGCACGGGCAGCGTCAGCTTCACCGCCCGGCGCGCGGCGCGAAGATCAGGCATCGCCATCCGCCTTCCCGATGCGCTCAAAGCGCCAGGTCTGCTGCGCCTGCGGATACTTCTCCCGGTCGACAGGCGAAAAGAACATGGCCTTCGGCCTCACCCAGACGCCTCGCTCGCCGTAGAGCGCGCGATAGACGACCACGTCCTCCTGCGTCTCCGAATCCCGGGCAAAGCAGAGGATTTCATAGCGGTTTCCCTTGAAATGCCGGACGACGTCGCCCGGCTGCATGCGTTCTTCCATCGGTAGGGTACTCCTTGGGGTGGTCACGCGCCGCCCCTGTCTTCCTCGCCCAGAATCCGCGAGAGGCTGACGAGCAGGCAGAGCATCGGCTCAAAGAGCGCGTCGCCCTCCATGTCCATCAGCCGCTGAATCTTGCTCAGGCGATAGCGAATGGTATTGGGATGCTGGTACAGCGCCTTCGCCGCGGCGCCGACCTCCATGTGTTCGCGGACATAGACGCGCGCCGTCTGCTCCAGCGCGGCGTGGTTCTGCGCGTCATAGGCGCGGATGCTCGCGAGGCTTCGGCGGCACTGCTCGCAGACGAAGGCATTCTCGCTCATCGGGAACAGCCAGGCGTAAAGGCCCAGCTCCTGCGCGCTCATGCAGCTCCTTCCCTCCAGCCTTGCCGCGCGCGCCGCATAGACGGCCTCGCTGAGCGCGATGCCCAGCGCCGTCTGATCCTCGCGCGCCCGGCTCAGGCCGATGAGCAGCCTGTCCTGCGGAATCTGCGCACGGGCGAGCAGCGCGAGAATCTCCTCCTGCGCGGTCTGCTCCCCCTCGCCCGCCTCCAGGCGGCAGAGCATGAGCATCATCCGCCGCCATTCCATGACGACAAGGCGATGCGCGGCGCTCGCGTCGCTGCACAGCAGCGCGTAGAGTTTCCCGTCGAGCTCGGGCATTCGCTCGCGCGGATACAGCGCGCAGACGAGATACGCGCCCTCGCCGCTCGGATCGATCCGCGCGGCGCGTTCCCGCGCCTGCTCCGGCGTCAGCTCCCCGCGCATGAGCGCGTCAAGCTCCTTCTCAAAGCCGGCAAAATGGCGCTTACCGCGAATGAGATCCGTCACCTCGAGGATAACCTCCTCGATATAGGTGTCGTCAAACAGGAACAGCGGCGTGCCCAGCTCGTCCGCCCGCCCGATGACGGAATGCGGCAGTTCGCTGAAATACGCCGTCTTGACCAGCAGGCCCGCGATGCCCTGGTTCATCAGCGCCAGCAGCGACTGCGTCATGAGCTGCTCGTCGCTTCTGGCGTAGGCCAGCGTCGTCACGACCAGATCGCCGCGGTAAAAATCGGCCAGCTGCATCCGCGAAGGGTCATATTCAAAGAGCACAGCGGCCGTAACCGTGCGCTCCAGGCCCTTCTGCCCCGCGATCAGGCGGAGCCCCTTGAGGTTTTGCAGCCGATACAGCTCCCGAATCCGAATCAAGTATCCCAGCCTCCCACGCCATGAACCGCCGCCGCCCCGAAGGGCAACCGGCGTCACCATATTCTATTGTAGCATTCTGCCAGAGGATTGGCAAGCGGGCGGGCGTGTGTTTTCTGCATTCTTGCGCCAATCAAAAAGGCGGGGTTTCTCCCGCCAGAGAAGACGCGCGCCTTAAAGCGTATAGAGCAGAATCGCAATCGTATGCAGCACGCTGCCCAGAATCACGAACAGATGAAAGACGCTGTGCATATACCGTTTCGTGCGGCCCATGCCGTAGAGCACCGCGCCGACCGTATAGCTGACGCCGCCCAGCAGGATCAGCCAGAAGCCGCCCCAGCCGATCGCCTCGATCAGCAGCGGCACCTTGAAGATGATCGTCCAGCCCATGCCGATATAGCAGATCATCGAAAAGACGCGGAACCTATGCAGGTCGATCGCCGTCAGCGTGATCGCGACCGCGGCCAGCGCCCAGATCACGCCCAGCAGCACCCACGAGGCCACCGGATCGATCGGACGCATGGCGCTGAGCAGGATCGGCGTATACGTGCCCGCGATGAGGACGTAGATCGTGCAGTGGTCGAGCACCTGCAGCACCTTCTTCGCCGTGCCCTCGCGCAGCCCGTGATAGATGCTGGACATCGTGTACAGCAGGATCATCGACACGCCGAAGACAATTGAGCCGGCCAGGCCGAAGCCATTGTGATGCAGCGCCGAGCGCACGATGCAAAGCACCAGCGCCGCGACGCCGATGGCCCCGCCGACGATGTGGGAAATCATATTGAAGCGCTCCTCACCCCTGGTATAGGTCGGGAGCACGCGGTCCTTGATCTTGGTGCGCATGGAAAAGCCTCCTCGTGATTTCGGTTTAATCTGGTTTTCATTTCTAGATTGCATTGTATCACGAACCATGAACGCTGTCAATACCGGCTTCGGGCTTTTCTGCGCCGGGGACAGCAGCCGCCGCGCGGGCGTTACAGGCATGATAGCACAGACGCCGCGCCGCCGCAAGCACCGTTTCTTCCCCGTTCAGGCGCAAAAGCGCCCCGCTCCGGCCCGAACAGGCCGCAAAGCGGGGCGTCTCTCAGTAGATCAGGTTGACCAGGAAGGTCGAATAAACGGGCACGAAGGTCAGGAACAGGAGGTCGACGGCGCACAGCAGATAGAACGGCACGGCCTCGCGGATGAAGTCCTTCGTCTTGCACTCCGTCACGCCGCAGACGACGAACATCAGCGTGCCCATCGGCGGGGTGAAGGCGCCGATCATGTTCGCGAAGATGAACATGACCGCGAAGTGGATCGGGTCGATGCCGTAGGCTGCCGCGACCGGCGCGAACAGCGGCACCAGGATGATCATGGAGGCGTTCCCCTCGATGAACATGCCCACGATGATCAGGAAGATGTCGACGGCGACCATGAAGACCCACTTGTTGTTGATCGTCGCGACCATCCACTGCGTCAGGCGCTGCGGGAGCTGCTCCTTGGTCAGAATCCAGGAGAACGTGCTCGCCGCCGCGACGATCAGCAGGATGGAGCAGGTTGTCAGCAACGTCTCCTGCACGGCCTTGAGGAAGTCCTGAAATGACAGCTCACGGTACAGGATGCCCAGCAGCAGCGCATACATGCAGGCCACGGAGCCGGCCTCGGTCGCCGTGAAGATGCCGATGCGGATGCCGCCGATGATGATGACGGGCAGCAGCAGCGGCAGGAATGCGGGCCTCAGCGCGCCCACGAACATCCTCGAGTTCATCTTCTCCCGGCGGATGGAGCCGTAGCCGCGCTTCTTGGAGATCACGGAGACGATCGCCATCATGGAGACGCACAGCAGCACGCCCGGGCCGATGCCCGCGACGAAGAGCTTGCCGATGGAGATGTTGGCGATGCAGCCATAGAGGATCAGGCAGATTCCCGGCGGGATGAGCGGCGTGATCATCGAGGAGGCCGCCGTGACGACCGCGGAGAAGGGCTTGGAGAAGCCGCCGCGCTCCATCTCGGGCACGAGCATCTTCGCCTCCATCGCGGCATCTGCCAGCGCGGAGCCGGACAGACCGCCCATCAGTGTGGAGAGCAGGACGTTGACCTGCGCCAGGCCGCCGTGCATCCTGCCGGTGAGCACCTTGCAAAAATCCATGATGCGGCGGGTCACGCCGGTGTAATTCATCAGCGCGCCCGCACAGACGAAGAAGGGAATCGCCAGCAGCGAGATGCCCTCGCAGCCCGTGATGGCCTGCTGGGCAAAGACCATGAAGTTTGTGCTCGGCGTCAGCACGAAATACGCGGCGGACGCGCCGAGCACGGCGATGAACACCGGCACCTTGAGAAAGAGCAGCGCCAGCAGAAGGACGATCATGACAAGGACTGCTGTACTCATGCGGTTTCCTCCTTCCGCGTTCTGCGCTCCTTCACCCTGCGCCAGAGCACGGCCGCGTAGCTGATCATCATCAGCACGGCGGACACGGGGCCGATGCCGTAGATGTAAGCATAGGGAATGCCCAGCATCGGGGTGCAGCGCCGCGTCTTCAGGAAGAGCTGAACATATTTGATGGACGAGCGCAGGAAGTAGATCAGCACCGCATAGACGACGATTGCGATCAGCACCTCAACCACCCGCTGCGCTTTTTGGGGAAGCGAATCGACGACGATCTCGATGGCCACGTGGCTGCCCCGGCGGAAAGCCACGCCCGCGACGAGGAAGGCGATCCAGACCATCGCGGCGAGCTGCATCTCCTCCAGCCAGTTGAACGGCGCGTTGAACAGATAGCGCGCGAACACGCCCAGGAAGGTGCTCAGCACCAGCGCCGTCAGGATGACGCCCGCCAGAGCCATCTCGATGTTGTCAAGAATCCTCCACAGGATGTTTTTCTTTTTCACTTGCGTCACCTCGGAAAAGAGCGGCGGCCTGCCCGGGGCACGGACAGCGTCCCGCGGCAGGCCGCCGCCTCATGTTTCGTTTACTTGCCCATCGCGGCGCGGACGGTCTCGTAAAGGTTCTCGGACCAGCCGAACTCGTCGCCCAGGTCGTAGAAGGAGAGCGCGGCCTCCTGCCAGAGCGCCATCTGCTCGTCGGTCAGCTCGGTGATCTCGACGCCCGCCTCGATCATCTTCTGCTTGTAGCCGTCGATGGCCGCCTCCTGCAGCTCGTTGTTGTACAGGCCCGCCTCATTGCCGGTCTTGACCAGCAGCTCCTGCTGCTCGGCGGTCAGGCTGTTGAACCAGTCGGCGCCCGCGCACCAGGTCGTGAAGTTCTTGATGTGGCCGGTCATCAGGATGTACTTGTTGACCTCCTGGAAGCTGCGGCCGTAGAGGGTGGACAGCGGGTTCTCCACGCCGTCGATGGTGCCCATCTGCAGCGCCTGATAGACCTCGCCCAGATCCATGCCGATGGCGGTCGCGCCCAGCGCGTTGAAGCCCTCCATGTAGATCTTCGCGTTGGCCAGGCGGATCTTCATGCCCTTGAGATCGTCGGGCAGGACGACCTTCTTGTTGGTCATCAGCTCGCGCTCGCCGTAGATCCAGTTGGAGGAGATCAGCTTGAGGCCGCAGGCCTCGAGCTTCTCGCTCTGCTCGGCATACCAGTCGCTGTCAAGCAGCGCCCAGACGTCGTCCCAGCTGCCGAAGAAGAACGGGCCGTACATGATGCCCATATCCGGCACGCCGTAGTCCGCGTAGAACGCGCCGTCGGCGATGGTGATGATGTTCTCGCCCATGACCATCTGGTCGATCAGCTCGTTCTTGGAGCCGAGCGCGCTGTTGGCGAAGAGGTTGATGTGCATCGTGCCGCCGGACTGCTCGTCAAGCAGCTCCTGCCACTTGACCAGCGCCTGGCCGATCGGCTCCTCGAGCGTGTTCTCGAAGCCGATGTTGATCTCGAGGACGTCATCCGCCAGGGCGAGGGCGCACGCGAGCGCCATCACGAGGGCCAGCACGAGAGTCAGGGTCTTTTTCATAGTGAGTACCTTCCTTTCTTTTTTTAACCGGCACACTGCCGGCTGCATGACCGGTGGAATGCCGCAAATCCCGCCGTTTTGAACCGGGCTTTGCGGGAGGATTTACAGCGTAAAGTCGAGTTCCATCTTCACGATCGAGCCTGCCTGTTCATGCAGGCAGGCAAACGCCTCGGGCGCCTGCGCTGCGGGGAACGTGCGCGTGATCAGGCTGCTCAGATCGACCCGGCCCTCCCGGACGTATTGCATGGTCTGCGCGAAATCTCCTCGCGTGGCCGCGCGCGAGCCCATCACGCACAGCTCCTTCTTCTGGAGCAGGGTGAAATTGAAATCGGCCGGCTTCTTGCTCACGCCGATCTGCACCATGCGCCCCCTGGGGGCCGACGCGTCGACGCACGCGCAGAACGACGCCGGTACGCCCGCCGCCTCGACGGTCACGTCAAAGCCGTCGCCCTGCGTGATCTCCTCCGCGGCCGCGGCGATGCTGCCGCCGCCCTCGTTGAGCAGGCAGCCATCCACCGGGAAGTGATCACGGACAAACGCCAGCTTCTCCGGCTCAACGTCGGCGATGTAGACCTTCGCGCCCTGCAGCTTCGCCGTGACCGCCGCGAGGATGCCGATGGCGCCCGCGCCCATCACGAGCACGCGCTCGCCGGGGACGATATTCGCCCGCGAGACGCCGTGGTGACTGATGCAGAACGGCTCCACGAGCGCCAGCTCGCGCGGGTCGATGCCCTCGCCATCGTAGACGCGCTCCGTCGGCACGGTGATGTAGTCGGCAAAAGCGCCCTCACGCTGCACGCCCATCGTCTGGTTGTTCACGCAGCAGTTGACAAAGCCGCGGCGGCAGGAATAGCAGGTTCCGCAGTTGAAGTAGGGGTTGCAGGTGACCAGCTGACCGGGGCGCAGGGACGCTCCGTCCGTCTCCACGACGACGGCGGAAAACTCATGGCCGATGGTCCGGGGATAGGTGATGTAAAAGTTCGCCCCGCGATAGGAGCCCAGATCGCTGCCGCAGATGCCGCCGTAGAGGAGCCTGAGGAGGGTTTCCCCCTCGCGCCGCTTCGGCATCTCCGTCTCCTGCACCTCGATATGGCCGGGCTCCGTGAGCACAATGCGCTTCATGGCCTTGCCTCTGCCCTTCTCAGTCCTTCACCGGCACGAGCGCCTCCGGCTTAAAGCGGAAGCCCCAGCCTGCGCCCTCGCGCGGATAGGCGAAGCCGTTCTCGATGCGCATCGTGTTGTCGATGATATCGTCGATCCAGTCAAAGGACTCCGCGCCGTAGGGCTTGCGCACGGTGCACAGCAGCGGCACGTCGTAATCCTTGTAGTAGTGCGGCAGCACGGGGATGTTGTAGGCCTCGGCGAGCGCCGCGCTGTCGCGCCAGGCGTCCACGCCGCCCAGGCGGATGAGGTCGGGCTGCCACAGATCCAGCGCGCGGCGGCCGATCAGCTCGCGCAGCGCCACGGTGCTGTACTCGCGCTCGCCCATCGCCAGCGAGATCTTCGTCTTGCTGTGGATGGTCGCGTAGCCCTCGAAGTCGGTGTTGACGACGGGCTCCTCGAACCAGAAGATGCCCAGGTTCTCCGCCTGATGGATCAGCTTGACCGCGCTGGGCACGTCCATGCCCTGGTTGGCGTCCATCATGATCTTCACATCCGGGCCCAGCGCCTCGCGGCACCTGGTCAGGCGCTCGATGTCCCGGCCAATGCCGTCGGGATGGCCGACCTTGATCTTGACCGCCGTAAAGCCGCGGGACTTGTAGTCGAGCACCTCGTCAAGAAGCTCCTGATCGGTGTAGCTGATCCAGCCGCCGCTGCCGTAGACCGGGATTCTCCGGGCGCTGCCGCCCATGACCTTCCAGATCGGCTGGCCCAGTGTGCGGCACCAGGCGTCCCACATGGCGGTGTTGAGCGTCGCCAGCGCCCAGCGCTGGATGCCCACGATGCCGAAGTACTCGCTCTCGATCTCGTAGTCCTTCTGCACGCGCAGCATCTCGTTGATGTGGTAGCCGCGTGCGAGAATGAAGTGGCGCAGGTCCTTGAGCGCGCCCTCGATGGCGTTGGGGCTGTAATGGAAGGAGAGCAGGTTGCCCTGTCCGACCACGCCGCCCTCTGTCTCGACCTCGACCACATAGAACGCGATCTTGGAAATGTCGTGTGTGGAATCCGCGATCGGCTTGGAGATCTTGGAAATCGCCGAGTAGATCCGCATGTCCTTGATTCTGGTTGCCTCCATAAAACCGCCTCCATATCTGATATATCTTTTCTTCAAAGTCCCCAGGGAAACCCCTTCCAAACGGGTCTTTTTCGGGAGAAAACGCCGGGAAATGCCCGCGTTCTGCGGCGATTTGGCCGCGCTCGCTCCCGTATCCTCCCTGCTCTGATATGTCAGGTACATCATAGCATATCATTGGTCATTTTGCAATGTTATTTTGAAATATTTTATCCGATTTCTTTGTTTGTCCGGAATTTCTCTGGCTGATCAGATGATTTTTTTCATTGATTTTTATCTCTTATTTTTCTTTCCGCAAGAATCCGATTTAATGATATATCAGAATCGGCGCAGGAAAAGAGGATTTCCCCGGATATTGATCGAATTAAATTAAAATACGCTTTTCCAGGCGCTCTGCGCCGTCCCCGCAGCAGGAGGTTGTCCATGTCCGAGCTTTCCCAGGAATGCGCCACGCAGTCCCAGCAGGTATACGCCTACCTCAAAAACGCGATCTACAACTGCAAATACATGCCCGGGCAGGAAATTTCGGAGAAGAAGCTCTTTGCCGAGCTGCCCTTCGGGCGCACACCCATCCGCGAGACACTGCTGCAGCTGCAGAAGGAGGATCTCGTGGAGATCTATCCGCGCCGCGGCATGCGCATCTCCCCGATCACCGACGAGCTGGTCAACAATCTCTACCAGACGCGCAAGCTGATCGAGCCCAACGTCGCGGTGGCCTACTGCTCGCTCTATCCCAAGCGCAGGCTGTTTGAATACGAGCAGTCGCTGCGCTATTCCGGCAACATGACGGACGAGGAGTTCTACGCGCTGGACATCGAGTTCCACACCTTCCTGATCGATTCCATGCAGAACAAGCTGCTCTCCTCCATCTTCTCCAACCTGATGTGGCACCAGTACCGGCTGGCGATCTACGCCGCCATGCTCCACAAGAACCGGCGCGAGTCCAACGATCCCGAGCACCTGCGCATCATCCACGCCATCCTCGAGGAAAACCCCGCCGAAATCCGCAGCGCGATCATCCAGCACATCAACAGCTCAATGATGGCCTCGCTCCGATCCCTGGAATGACAAAAACGGCTGTGCCGGCATCCCCCACCCGGGGAGAAGCCGGCACAGCCGTTTTATTTGTTCATTTACTCTGAAAGTCCCTCTGCAAAGCTCCGGCCTCGACCGCAAAGCAGCGGGACTTTCATCACTTGGTCGGAAATGCAACCGGCATCATGCCGGTTT
>SFHU01000124.1 GCA_004555535.1 Clostridiales bacterium | reverse complement strand
TATTGACAGAAGGATTAAAATGTGATAAATTGAATTTACCTTAAACAGGCGAAACGTTTTGCCTGTGCCGTGAGGGCTGAGCTGCCCGGACGGAAAAGCGAAGGAAAAACAAAAAACAAGGAGGAGACCTACTATGAAAAAGATTCTTGCCATCATGATGGCGCTGCTCGTGCTGGCCGCCGTGCCGGCTCTGGCGGAGACCAAGCTGACCTGGAACGAGGTCAACGGCGAAGATTACGGCGCGACCGTCGGCGCGCATGCGTTCGCGGACAAGCTCGCCGAGATCTCCGGCGGCGAAATGAGCATCGAGCTCTACACCAACGGCACCCTCGGCTCCGAGGCGGAGTCCATGGTCGGCATCCAGATGGGCACGCTGGACATCTTCCGCGGCAACGCTTCCTCCCTGCCGAACTACGGCGCCGAGCTGATTGGCGCCACCGGCCTGCCCTACGTCTTCACCGGCATGGAGCAGTTCCAGGCGGTCGCCGAGAGCCCGCTGGGCGACGAGCTCCTCGCTTCCGTCGAGGCGGCTGACTGCGGCTACGTCGCGCTGGGCTGGCTGGTCGAGGGCCCGCGCAGCATGTTCATCACCGAGGCGACCTACAAGAAGCTCGGCTCTCCGGAGTCCATCACCCTGGACATGATGAAGGGCCTGAAGATCCGCGTGCCGGAGACCGACCTCATGCTCGCGACCATGGCGGCGCTGGGCGCTTCCGCGACCCCGATCGCGTACTCCGAGCTGTACACCTCCCTGCAGTCCGGCGTCGTTGACGGCGCTGAGAACGGCGTGACCTCCTACAAGTCCAACTCCTTCAACGAGGTCGCCCCGTACTTCATCACCGACGCGCACACCTTCGGCTGTGGCGTCATCCTCATGTGCGCCGACAAGTGGAACTCCCTGACCGAGGAGCAGCAGGGCTGGATGAAGGAGGCCGCGCTGGCCGCCCGCACCGCCTGCTATGAGTACAACCTCGCCCAGGAGCAGGCCTGCTTCGATTCCTTCGCTGAGGCCGGCATCACCCGCCTCGAGGTTGCCGACATCGAGAACTGGCAGGCTGCCTGCCAGCCGCTCTACGGCCAGCAGAGCGAAGAGGCCCAGGCGATCATCGCCCGGATCCAGAGCGGCGACTATTGATCGGCCCGGCGGCAAGCAAAAGCCAAATGATGGTGCATCGGAACTGAGCGTCTGGGGGCTTTCCGGCTGACAGGCCGGAAAGCCCCCTTTTCCGCTCAGGCGAAAACCGGCTTTCCGCGCCCCACGACCCGCGCGGCGCCTGCCTGCCGGCAGGCGCGCCAAGGAAGGAAAAACAGGATATGGAAACACTCAACAAAATCTGGCAGGCGATTGACAAGGCTGTCTTCACCGCCGTAAAATACGCCTGTGTCCTGCTGCTGGCCGTTCTGGTCTGCGTCGTCTTTTACATCTTCTTCGGAAGGTATGTGCTGAACAACTCCCCGATGTGGGGCGAGCCGCTTTCGCTGTTCTGCCTCGTCTGGATGAGCATCCTCGGCTCCGCGCTGTGCATCCGCGACGAGCAGCATCTGCGCGTGACGATGTTTGATACGAAGATGGGCAAAAAATCCATCCTCGCCACGGACATCCTCGCCAGCGTGTGCATGTTCGTCTTCGCCATCTTCCTGATCGTCTACGGCTGGCAGCTGACGCAGAAGGGCCTGCGCAACAACATGGCCGGCATCAACATTCCGTATGCCTATATGTACGTCGCCATGCCGGTTTCCGGCGTGCTCTACATCATGGCGCTGGTTGAAATGTGGAGAAGGAGGCTGGTGAAAGCATGACTACCGCCGCGATTGCGACCATCATTCTGGTCGGCCTGTTCCTCGGCCTCGTGCTTTTGCGTGTGCCGGTCGTCTACTCCATCGGCATCGCCTGCCTGGTCGACTTCTTCTACCTGGGCATCAACCCGATGCAGATGGCGCTCAAGTTCATCTCCAACCTGAATTCCTACACGCTGCTGGCAGTGCCCTTCTTCATCCTGATGGGCGAGCTGATGTCCCGTGGCGGCATTTCGGACAGGCTGATCGTCCTCTCCCGCGAGCTGGTCGGCTGGATCCGCGGCGGTCTGGCGATGGTCAACATCGTCGCCTCCGTCTTCTTCGGCGGCATCTCCGGCTCCTCCTCGGCGGACTGCGCCTCCATCGGCCCGATCCTGATCCCGATGATGGAGCAGGAGGGCTATGACCGCGACTTTTCCACCTGCGTGACGATGGCCTCCTCTGTGCAGGGCATTCTGATCCCGCCGAGCCAGAACATGGTCATCTACACGCTGGCGGCGGCCGGCGTGGCGAGCGTCTCCATCGGCCAGCTCTTCATGGCCGGCTATCTGCCGGGCCTGCTGCTGGCGGCGGCGCTGATGATTTACTCCTACTACGTCTCCAAGAAGAAGAACTACCCCGTCAGCAACAGCTTCAACCTCCGGCGCGCGGTCAAGGCGCTGGGCAGCGCGATCTGGGGCCTGCTGGCCATCCTGATCGTCGTGGTTGGCGTCGTCGCCGGCGTCTTCACGACGACCGAGTCCGCGGCCTGCGCTGTCGTCTGGTCGCTCGTCGTCGGCTTGTTCATCTACCGCGGCTTCAAGGTGAAGGACATCCCGGAGATCTTCCACAACGTCGTCATGATGCTGGGGCGCATCCTGATCCTGCTGGGCGTCTCGGGCGCGTTCTCCTACCTGCTGACCTACCTGCGCATCCCGGATCAGGTCGCCACGGCGATCTTCAGCCTCACGACCAACAAGTACCTGATCCTGATCTGCATCAACATCCTGCTGCTGATCCTGGGCTGCCTGGTGGAGATGGCCTGCCTCATCCTGATGATCACGCCGGTCATCCTGCCGATCTGGCTCAGCCTCGGCCTCAGCCCGATCCATCTGGGCGTCGTCATGATCCTCAACCTGGGCATCGGCCTGATCACGCCGCCGGTCGGCTCCACGCTGTTCATCGGCTCAGCCGTGTCGGGCATCTCGATTGAGAAGCTGAGCAAGTCGATGGTGCCGTTCTACCTGGTCATGATCATCACGCTGCTGATCTTGACCTTCTTCCCGCAGACCTTCATGTGGCTGCCGAACCTGATTTATGGTGTGTAAATAATGAAAAGAGAGACAGAGCTTTCCTGCGGGGGCCGGCTGGAGATGGCCGGCCTTCCGCCGCGTCCCAGGGGCGTCGTTATCGTTTGCCCCGGAGGCGGCTATGAATGGCTGTCCCCGCGCGAGGCGGAGCCCGTCGCGCAGGCGTTTGCCCGCGTCGGCTGGGCGGGGCTGATCCTGCGCTACACCTGCTTTGAAGGGACGCCGCTTGGCAAGCTGCCGCTCATGCAGCTGGGCGAGGCGCTCCGCCTGACCCGCGAGGCCTTTCCCGGTCTGCCCGTGGCGGTCTGCGGCTTCTCCGCGGGCGGCCATCTGGCGGCAAGCCTGGGCGTCCATTGGCAGGAGGAAGGGCTTCCCGCGCCGAACGCGCTGATCCTCGGCTATCCCGTCATCACGGCGGGGGAATACGCGCATCGCGGAAGCATCCGCGCGCTGGCCGGCGACGGCGATCCTTCCTATTATTCCCTGGAGAAGCACGTCGGCGCGCATACGCCCCGGACCTTCCTCTGGCAGACAGCGTCGGACGAGGCTGTGCCGGTTCAGAACAGCCTGCTCTTTGCCGAGGCGCTCGCCGCGGCGAAGGTGCCCTTTGAATACCATGTCTATCCCGCCGGTGTGCATGGACTTTCCCTGGCGACGCCGGAGGTGGCTGAGCCCGAAAAGGGCCGCCTGCCGGACGCGCATGTCGCCGGCTGGTTTGACCAGTGCGCCCAGTGGCTGAAACAATTCATCGAGGAGTGACCGTTTATGGCAATGTGGAAAGACGAAAACGAAATGTTTGCGCTCATCAAGGAGAAGCTCTATACGCCGGTCGTCGGCGACATTCTCGACCAGATGGGCTATAACCACCAGTTCCTGCCCGCGCCGATCCGTCCGCTGGTGAGCCAGGTGCCCTATCACGACTACATCCCTGAGGGCGAGACGCAGAACAACCGCCTCAAGGTGGCCGGCTATGCGATGACGGTGCTGGAGAACGACGTCTTCCAGCAGCCGAAGAAGCCCTTCGGCTATATGACCGAGGCGCTCGACGACCTGAAGCCCAACGAGATCTACGTCGCCACCGGCGCGCACAACAGCGCGCTCTGGGGCGAGCTGCTGACGGCCTCCGCCAAGGCGCGCGGCGCGGTCGGCGCGATTCTGGACGGCTATGTCCGCGACACGCCGAAGGTGCTCGAGCAGAATTTCCCGGTCTTCTGCAACGGCACCTGGGCGCAGGATTCCTCCATCCGCACCTATGTCTTCGACTGGCGCTGCCCGATCGAGATCGGCCAGGTCACCATTCACGACGGCGACCTGATCTTTGGCGACATCGACGGCGTGCTGGTCATCCCCAAGGAGATCTGCGAGGAGGTCATCGAGCGCGCGCTCCAAAAGGCCGCGACGGAGAAGACCATGCGCAAGGCCGTCGAGGGCGGCATGCTCGTGACGGAGGCGTTTGCCAAATTTGGCGTCCTGTGAGGAGGAGCGGTTATGCAGACGGCGTTTCAGATCGACCTGACGGACAACGTCGCGACGGCGCTCTGTCCGCTGGCGCCGGGGGAGACCCGGCTGCTCGGCGATGCGGCGCAAAGCGCGATTGAGGCCGTGACCGACGTGCCTGTCGGGCACAAGATCGCGCTGCGGGACATCGCGCAGGGCGAGATGATCGTCAAATACGGCGTGGTCATCGGGCACGCGACGCAGGATATCCCTGCGGGCAGCTGGGTGCATCTGCACGTGATGCAGAGCAACTATGACGAGCGCTCCAGCCACCTGGATGTCAACACAGGCGCGCCCAAGGATACGCGCTACGAATGAGGGAGGACGCCATGCAGGAACTCAGAGACATCACCTGGCAGGGCTATGCCCGCAAGAATGGCAAAAAGGGCATCCGCAACCGCGTGCTCGTCATCTACACGGTCAAATGCGCGGAATTCGTCGCGCAGGAGATCGTCAGGGGGAGCGGCAGCGGCGACGTCGAGCTGCTGGGCTTTGACGGCTGTACGGACAACCAGTACGCCGTCAACCTGCTCATCAGCTTCATCCGCCATCCGAATGTCGGCGCCGTGCTGGCCGTCGGCCTGGGCTGCGAATACGTCCAGCCGGAATGGCTCAGCCGGATCGCGCAGGAGGAGGGCAAGGTCACGGACTGGCTCTTCATCCAGAATGAGGGCGGCACGCGTGCGGCTGTGCGCCGGGGCCTTGCCTTTGTGGAGGAGGCGCTGCGCGCCCTGCGCGAGACGCCGCGCGTCCCGATGGGCTTTTCCGACCTGATCGTCGGCGCGGAATGCGGCGGCAGCGACTATACCAGCGGCCTGGCCGGCAACGTCGTCGTCGGCCGGTTCTACGACAGGCTGGTGGATGAGGGCGGCACGGCGATCTTCGAGGAGATCGTCGAGGCGGTCGGCCTGGATAGCCTGCTGCTCTCCCGCGCAGCCAATGAGCAGGCGCGCCGCGAGATTCGCTATACCTACGACAAGGCGCTCGAATACTGCCGCAGCGTGCGCCAGTATTCGGTCAGCCCGGGCAACTTCGCCGGCGGCCTGTCCACCATTGAGGAGAAGAGCATGGGCGCCGTCATCAAGAGCGGCTCCAGGCCGATCCAGGGCGTCATCAAGGTCTCCTCGCCTGCGCCGCATCCCGGCCTCTGGCTGCTGGATTCGACGCCCGATCCCTACTGGATGCAGTTCGGCATCACCAACCCCAACGATAACGAGGGCCTGATGGACCTCATCAGCTGCGGCGCGCACATCGTCTTCCTGGTCACGGGGCGCGGCAACGTCGTGGGCAGCGCGGTTAGTCCCTGCATCAAGATCACGGGCAACGGGGAAACCTTCGCGCGCATGCAGGAGGACATGGACTTTGACGCCAGCCCCGTGCTGCGAGGAGAATGCAGCCAGAGCGAGCTCGCGCTGCAGCTGGCGCAGATGGTCGCCGACACCGCTGCCGGGCAGATGACCAAGAGCGAGGCGCTGGGGCACCATGAGTTCTTCGTGCCCTACAAGTATCAGGAGAAGCAGGTCGCCTTCAAAAAGGCCTGCGAGGAATAATACGAGTTTCTTTCTGGATTGCTTTTACATGCGCAAAGCGAAGAAGGGCGTTTGAGGGATGAAATCCCTCAAGCGGGTTTGGGCGGCAGCCCAACGGTTCCAAATCGATTCAAAAAAGCAGTTTCAGAGCAGGCCGCAAAGCGGCCTACAATTGAAACGGGTTTATTTCGCAACGCGGGAATTCAGACGCAGACTGGTACAAACAAAAAGGAGGAATCTTCCATGGCAGCCTTTACCGAGGAGCAGATGAAGACTTTCGATATCAAAAACTGGTACGACCTTTCCGGACAGACGGCGGTCGTCACGGGCGGAGCCTCCGGCCTGGGCCTGGCGATCGTCAGATGCCTGGTCAGCGCCGGCGCGAAGGTGGTCGTTCTGGCCTCCCGCAGCCCGGAGGCGGCGGCGCAGGCGCTGGGTGAATTCGGCGACCGCGTCGTCTACTATCAGTTCGACATCACGGACACCGACCACACGCAGGAGATGGCCGACAGGATCCTCGCTGAGCAGGGCCCGGTCAGCATCCTCGTCAACAACGCGGGCAACCACTGCAAGAAGTTTATCTGGGACATGACCGTAGAGGACTACAAGAGCGTTCTGGATGTCCATCTGGTCGGCGCGTTCGCGCTCACCAAGGCGCTCGTGCCGCAGATGAAGGAGATGGGCCACGGCCGCATCATCTTCCAGGCGAGCATGACCAGCTACATCGGCCAGCCGATGGTTGCGGGCTACGCGACGGCGAAGGCCGGCTATCTGGGCCTGATCCACACGCTGACCGCCGAGCTCGCCGAATTCGGCATCACGGTCAACGCCATCGCGCCCGGCTGGATCGACACGCCGATGTTCCACAAGGCTGTGGACAACGATCCGCCGCGCAAGGCGAAGATCATGGGCCGCATTCCGGCCAAGTCCGTCGGCGACGCGATGGACATCGGCATGGTCACGGCCTTCCTGTGCAGCGATGCGGCGCGCTACATCAGCGGTACCTGCATCCCGGTCGACGGCGGCGCCCTGATCGGCTTCTGATCGGAGGACGAGCGGATGAACAACAAATTCAGCGAGGAGCTGTTTCTGACCAACGAGACCGGCCGCATGCTCTACCACAGGTACGCCGAGCCGCTGCCGATCATCGACTACCACTGCCATTTGCAGCCTGCTGAGATCGTGGAGAACCGCGAGTTTGAGGATTTGGGCGAGATGTGGCTGCGCGGCGATCACTACAAGTGGCGCTGCATGCGCACGTTCGGCATCGACGAGAAATACATCACTGGCGACGCCAGCTACTACGAGAAGTACATGGCGTTTGCGAAAATCCTCCCGCAGCTGGCCGGCAACCCGATCTACATCTGGTGCGCGCTGGAGCTCAAACGTTATTTTGACATCGATGAGCCGCTGACCGCGAAGAACGCGCAGGCAATCTACGACAGGACAAAGGCCCTGATTCGGGAGAAGCACATGACGCGCCGCTGGTGCATGGAGCACAGCAATGTCCGGCTCGTCTCCACGACGGAGGACCCGATCGACGATTTGCACGACCACATCGCGCTGCAGAAGGAAGCGATGAGCACGCGCGTCATCACGGCCTTTAGGCCGGACAAGGCGATGTTCTGCGCGCTGCCGACCTTTGCTGAGTATCTGCAAAAGCTCTCTGCCGCGGCGCAGATGCCCGTGGACAGCTTTGCCTCCATGCTTTCCGCGCTGGAAAGCCGCCTTCAGTACTTTCAGAAGGTCACCGGCACGACCGTCTCCGACGACGGCATTCCGTTCTTTACCTGGGCGGACTACACGACCTCTTTGAGATGGGGCGCATGTACAACCGCAACGGCTACGTCATGCAGCTGCACATCGGCACCTATCTGGACGCCAACAGGAGCAAGGTCAAGGCTATCGGCCAGTCGACCGGCTTTGACTGCATCGACGATCAGGCGTCGGTGACGAGCGTGGGCGAGCTGCTCAACCGGCTGACGGAGATCGGCGAGCTGCCCAAGACGCTGCTCTATCCGCTGGACGGCACGAAGATCGAAGCCTGGGCCGTGCTCGCCGCGGGCTTCTGCGACAGCGGCGTGCGCGCCAAGGTGCAGCTGGCCGCGCCGTGGTGGTTCAACGATCAGGTCTACGGCATCCAGCGCCAGTTTGAGGCCTGCGCGAATCTCTATCCGATCAGCCTGTCGGTGGGCATGCTGACGGACAGCCGCAGCTTCATCTCCTATCCGCGCCACGAGCTCTACCGCCGCATGCTGTGCAACTATCTGGGCGCGCTGGTGGAACGCGGAGAATACTTCTCCGGCGAGGAGGAGCTCAAGGAGACCATCGAGAACGTCTGCTTCAACAACGTCAATGAATTCTTCGGCTTCGGCGTCGAGCGCTGAGCGAAGAAGGGGACAAGTGAATCAGGACCCGCCGCCGGGAGAAACCTGGCGGCGGTTTTGCAGTATGAAAGCTTTGCCCGAAGCGGGGGAGAATTCGGGAAATAAAAAAGCCCGAAAACCATCGTTTTCGGACTTTCTGGTGCACCTTCAGGGGCTCGAACCCTGGGCACCCTGATTAAGAGTCAGGTGCTCTACCAACTGAGCTAAAGGTGCAAATTCGGTTTTCGAAGGGCGGCGCGAGGCGCTTTCCTCTCAACGGATGATAGTATATCACGGTGGGTGTGAAAATGCAAGTCTTTTTTTAAAAAATAAAAAGTTATATGATAGAGACGGGACACACAAAGAGAGGGGCTGCCAGGCGAGGCACGCAGGCGGCTTCGGAAGGGCCGACCCGACTGAAATCGGCTGCTTTCGGAATGGCCTGCAGCGTGGCTGACAGCCCCGGAGGGAGAGGTCACAGGGAGACGAACATGATGCCGATGGTGTTGGGGCCGCAGTGGCAGGCGACCGTGCAGCCCGTGCGTACCTCGAACACCTGCTCAAAGCGCCCGGATTCGCGCATGACGCGCAGGGAGGCCCTGACGGCATCCTCCTGGGCGTCCGGGTGGACGACGAAGCAGATGTCCCCCCGCACGCGCGGATAGCGCTCCAGCAGCTCGCGGGCGTATTGCTCCATGCAGTGGGTGAAGGAGCCGCGGTACTTTTTCGTCACGCCCATCCTTCCGTCGACGACCTCGATGCGCGGCTTGAGATGGAGCAGGTTCGCGCCTAGCGCTGCGACGGCGGAGCAGCGCCCGCCCTTATAGAGATAATCGAGCCGGTCGGGCAGAAAGCTCGACTGAATGCGGCCAGTCTCCTTGTTCAGCCTGTCCACGATGGTCTGGGGAGGCAGGCCGGACTCGACCAGGCGCGCGGCGTCGAGCACGATGATGCCCTGCGCGCTGGAGAGGTTGCGGGAGTCGACCGCGTAGACCTGGTCAAATTCCTGCGCGGCGAGGCAGGCGTTCTGGTAGCAGCTGGACATCTCGGCGCTGAGCGTGACACAGATGACGGCGTCATAGGAGGCGCGCCAGTATCGGAAATGCTCGACAAATTCGCCGACGTTGACGGCGGACGTCCTGCACAGCGGGCCGCCCTCGACGACCTGACGAAAGACGTCGGCCGGGGTCATATCGATGCCGTCCCGGAGGGTCTCGCCGTTTCGCTCGATGGAGATCGGGAGCAGCGTGATGTCGTAGCGGTGCAGCAGCTCGGGCGGCAGGTCGCAGGTAGAGTCCGAGAGAATCTTGATGTTCATGGCTCATTCCTGGCCGGAGCGGAGCGCGCCGGCGAGATCGGTCTGCTCCCACGGCATGGCTTTCGCGTTGGCGCCGAAGTGGCCGTAGCAGGAGACGGGGGAATAGATCGGCGCGCGCAGGCCGAAGCGGCGGATGATCGCGTTGGGCCGCAGGTCGACGCATCTGCGCAGCAGCTCGGCGATTTCGCTGTCCGGCAGACGGCCTGTGCCGAAGGTGTCCGCCAGGACGGAGACCGGCTCCGCGACGCCGATGGCGTAGCTCAGCTGGATCTCGCAGCGGTCGGCCAGACCGGCGGCGACGACGTTCTTGGCCAGCCAGCGCGCCATGTAGCTGGCGCTCCGGTCGACCTTGCTGGGATCCTTGCCGGAGAAGGCGCCGCCGCCGTGGCGGGCGTAGCCGCCGTAGGTGTCCACGATCAGCTTGCGGCCGGTTAGGCCGCTGTCGCCGGCGGGCCCGCCGATCAGGAAGCGTCCGGTCGGGTTGACGAAGATGCGCGTGTGCTCGTCGAGCAGACCCTCGGGAATCGCGTGGCCGATGACCTCGTCGATGACCTGCGTGCGCAGCTCGCTTTCCGTGATGGCCTCCGTGTGCTGCGTGGAGACGACGACGGCGTCCACGCGCACGGGCCTTCCATCGTCGTACTGCACGGTCACCTGCGCCTTGCCGTCGGGCAGCAGCTCAGGGATGATGCAGTTTTCGCGGACATAGGCCAGGCGGCGCGTGAGCGCATGCGCCAGCTCGATGGGCAGGGGCATGAGGCTCTCAGTCTCGCGGCAGGCGTAGCCAAACATCATGCCCTGGTCGCCGGCCCCCTCGTCCTCGGCATCGGCGCGGCTGACGCCCATGTTGATGTCGGGGGACTGCTCATGCAGGTCGACGGTGACGCGGCAGGTATCCGCGTCAAAGCCGCGGCCCGGCTCCGTGTAGCCGATGCGGCGGATCGTTTCGCGGGCGATGGCCTCATAGTCGACCCGGGCGAGCGTGGTGATCTCGCCGAAGATATGCACGGCGTCGGGGATGGCCGTGACCTCGCAGGCGACGTGAGCGGCGGGATCCTTGGCGAGGATGGCGTCGAGAATCGCGTCGGCGATCTGGTCGCATACCTTGTCGGGATGGCCCTTGGTGACGCTTTCGGAGGTGAAGAAGGTCGTCATGGCTCAGGCCTCCTTGCTGCAGGCCTCGGCGCAGGAGGCGCAGTTGTGGCTGCAGCTCCAGAGGCGCTCCGCCGCCGGCTTCCAGTTCTGCGCGTATTCGTCGCACTTGCTGCACAGGTGATCGGCGCTCTCCGGCGACTGCGGGTCGGTCGAGTGCGCGCCGGTCTTTTCGACGATCTCGCGCAGCTGCTCCGGGTTTTCGAGCATCGGGCAGGGGCGAAGCATGTTGTCGTTGAAGGGCTGGCCGTCGTGATAGGCCATGAAGATCGGGGAGCGCAGCGCGTCGAGCAGGCTGACCTCGCGGATGTTCGCGTTGGAGTAGTGGATGAACACGCAGGGGTCGACATCGCCGTTGGCGTTGATGTGCAGATAGCGCCGGCCGCCGGCGATGCAGCCGCCGACATACTCGCCGTCGTTCTGGAAGTCCATCGCGAAGATCGGCTTGGTCGAGCGGATCTCGCGGATGCGGTGGTACATGTACTCGCGCTGCTCGGGGTTGGGCAGCAGCTGCGGCGCGGCGTCGTTGCCGACGGGCATATAATGGAAATACCAGATGAAGCGCGCGCCCAGGCCGCAGATGTAGTCGATGAATTCCTCCGAGGCGATGGAATCGATGTTGGCGCTGGTGTAGCAGGAGGAGAGGCCGAAGGGCAGGTGCTTGTCGTGCAGGATCTGCATGGCGCGCGTGGCTTTCTGGTAGACGCCGTTGCCGCGCCGGCCGTCGGTGGCCTCCTCGAAGCCCTCCAGGCTGATGGCCGGGATGAAGTTCTTGACGCGGAGCATCTCGTCGGCGAATTCCTCGTCGATGAGCGTGCCATTGGTGAAGGAGAGGAACTGGCAGTCGCTGTGCTTGTTGCATAGGGCGATCAGGTCCCTCTTGCGCACGAGCGGCTCGCCGCCGGTGTAGATGTACATGTACACGCCCAGCGCCTTGCCCTGCGTGATGATGGAGTCGATCTCGTCAAACGTCAGGTTGAGCCTGTTGCCGTATTCCGCGGCCCAGCAGCCGGTGCAGTGCAGGTTGCAGGCCGAGGTCGGGTCCAGCAGGATGGCCCAGGGGATGTTGCAGCCGTACTTTTTGCGGTTCTCCTCCTGAATCGGCCAGCCGATGATGTTGGCGTTGAGAAAGAAATTCTGGAAGGTCGCCTTGAGCACGCCGTTGTCGGTCTCCTTGAGGATATCCATGACGAGCCTGTGCATGTTGTTGTCCGGGTCGTTGATGACCTTGCGCACGGCGGCGCGCTGGGACTCAAAGCTGTCGGGGCCGCTGCCGGCGAGCTTGTCCACCCAGGCCATCAGCTTGGGCGCGTTCTCCTCGGGGTTCTTTTCCAGGTAGGAAAAGGCGGTGTTCAGCGTCAGTTTCTTGACGGAATTGGAAATGCCCATGAAATATGCTCCTTTTGAAAATGAAGAATGGGGTCATGCTTCCGGCCCGGAGCGCCCGCGCTCCAAGGCCTGTCCGCATCGGATAAGGCGATTATAAAAAGGGGCGGGCAAAAAGAAAATGCCCAGATCGCGGTCAATGTCCGAATTGGAAACGACTGACCGCAATCTGGGCAAAACTGACACAAATGGGTGGATTTGAGAAGACGAGGCGTTACGGCGCCGTGCGCGTGTAGCGACGGACAAGATCCTCCAGGCTGCCGGAGAAGAAGCGCTCGATCAGGCTGAGCATCTTCTCAATGTCGCCCGTCATGCCCTCCCCGATCCAGCGCAGAATCATGCCGCACAGGCCATAGGAGAAGATGTTGATGAGAAAATCCCTGTCCTCCTCGGGGATGCGCTCCGAGCCGGGCTGGCTGGCGAGCAGGCTGGCGATGATGGGGCTCAGCCATCGGGTGAACTCGGCTTCCAGCGTGCTGCGCTGAATGGAATGGAACGTGTTGAGCACGACCATCCGCTCCTTCTGGCTGTAGATGAGGAGCTTGCGCAGGCAGTCGACCCAGTTGTCGCGGGTGATCTCCGTGTCGAGCAGGCGGCGGGTATCCTCGGTCAGCGTGTAATTGAGCAGATCATAGATGTCCTGAAAGTGATAATAGAAGGTCTTGCGGCTCACCTCGGCGTCATCCGTGATATCCTGAATGGTGATGTTGTCGAGCGTCTTTTGTGACAGCAGCTTTTTGAGCGATGCGGAAAGCATCCGTTTTGTCATGTTGGACATGGCACGCCCTCCTTTGCGTAGCTTCAGTTTAGACGCTTTTGTGCCGTCCGTCAAGCGCGTAAAGGGATGGGTCATTGCCGAAAAAGTGCTTACAGGCCGTTTTTTTCCGGGGCGCAGAGCGCGTACAATGCCGGTAGACGCGGCGCAAAGCACACAGCGGCAACGCCGGGAAACACGAAAAACGGGGATAACCGCACAAAAGGAAGGATGGAAATGGACAAAAGAGCGTACAGAATCCGGACGACACCGCAGGAGCTCGCGCAGTCGCTGCTGATGGAGCTCTATACGCCGGTGACGGCGGTTGCTCTGCTCGACAGCGACGGCATGATGACCGGCATCCGCCTGTTTGACACGCTGTTCGGAGGAAGGGAGCTCCATCCGGCGCGGGACTGCGCGCAGGGGTGGGTGATCTTCGGGCATCCGGACGGAAGCCTTGAGCTGAGCGGGGAGGAGGAGCGCTGCCTGCAGAGGGTGCGCGAAGGCCTGAACGCGGAGCGCCTGCGCGTCTTCCTGGCCGGAGAGGATATCGGCGTCCTTGAGCTGGAGGATGCGCCGTGACGGCGGACGGGGCCTGCAGCTTTGGGAAAAGCGGGAAATTGGAGTGGAAACGGTGCGCAATGCGCCTCTTTATGGTATAATGCCTGCGAAAAGAAATGGGGAGAAACGGAGGAGCGGGCATGACCAAAGAGAAAATCGAAGCGCTGCGCGCGCAGATGGCGCAGATCGAGGAGGAGTCCCGGCGCAAGCTGTATGCGCAGATGGACAGGCTCTCCTCGGATGAGCGGATGACGGAGGGGGAGCGCGAGGCGCTCTACGCGCAGATTAACGAGCAGCTCACCTACATGCGCCAGACGCGCGACATGCTCAGCCAGAAGCTCAAGCTCGCTTCCGCGGCCGTGGACGAGGTGGAGACGCGCCTCAAGGAGGAGCAGCGCAGCGAAAAGCGCAGGAGCCGGAAGATTCATCTGCTGCCGGTCGCGCCGACCAACGCGGAAATCGACTATCAGGAGCGGAAATCGCGCCATTTCGCGCAGGGCATTTCCTTTTACAAGCTCTTCTGGGTGTTCTTCATCGGCTGCTTTCTGGGCGTCGTGCTCGAGACGCTGTACTGCTATCTGCAGCGGGGCCACTTCGAGAGCCGCGTGGGCCTGATCTACGGGCCGTTCAACCTCGTCTACGGCATCGGCGCGCTGGCGCTGTCCCTGGCGCTGTACCGCTTCCGCAACCGGGGCCGCATCTTCTCGTTTGTGGGCGGCTTCATCGTCGGCTCCGTGATTGAATACGGCTGCTCCTTGTTTCAGGAGCTGGTCTTCGGCACGACGTCGTGGGATTACAGCAACATGCCCTACAACCTCAACGGCCGCATCTGCCTGCTGTATTCGATCTTCTGGGGCATTCTGGGCATCTTCTGGATCAAGGACATCTATCCGCGCATGGCGAAGTGGATTCTGAAGATTCCAAACCGGCTGGGCAAGGCGCTGACCTGGGCGCTGCTTTTGTTCATGGTGTTCAACTCCGTGATGACCATGCTGACCTCGCTGCGCTGGACGGAGCGCCAGAAGGGCGTCCCGGCGGGCAGCGCGATGGAGGCGTATTTCGACGAGCACTACCCCGACGAACGGATGCAGCGGATCTTCGCCAACGCCGAATTCAGCGAGGAGATCACCGGGGCGGAGATGGAAGAAGAATTGGAAGTGGAAGCGGAAAAATAAACAGGAGCAGGATGCCGCGGGAAAGGCTGTTTCCCGCGGCATCCTGTTGATTTTGCTGATCTTCCGGGTTACGCCTTGCCGCTCATGGAGCGCTCGGCCTGCTCGATGAGGCGCTTGGTCATGTAGCCGCCGATGTAGCCGGCCTGACGGGACGGCAGGTCGCCGTTGTAGCCCTGCTTGAGATTGATGCCCAGCTCGCTGGCGATCTCATACTTCATCTGGTTGAGCGCGCCCTTGGCCTCCGGCACGACGGTGCGGCCGCTGCGGGAGGTGTTCTGCTGCTGCGCGCCCTGCTGCTGCTGCTGCGCGCCGAAGCCGGCGCCCTGATTCTGGTTCTGGTTCTGATACATCGTGGATGATCCCCTTTCTTCTCAACAATCCCCTTGCCGGGGCAGGATGCCCTTAGAAGCTCTGACCGGCCATCTGGTGCTCGGCCTGCTCGATGAGGCGCTTGCCTATGTTAACCGGACGAAGGTTTAATTTCAACCGCGAGGACGCAAAAGGAAGAATTAAAAGCAAGGTTGCCTACCACGTACAAATCAAACTGATTTCAAACTGATGCGAAAGATACGTTGGCGGACAGAGAGCTATGCCGCCGGAAAGCCATTTTCACCCCAAAGTGATGGGGCAGGAGTGTACCGACGTTCATTTTCCGTCATTTGAAAGCAGGAACTATGCTATCAAAGGGATTCATTATCCGTCTGTAATTGAGGATCGAAAGCATATCAGAGAATGAGCGTTGATGGGATTGGTTGGAATACCCATTGACGATGTGCTGCGAATGGTTTATACTTTGTATAAACTGAAAAAGGAGGACGCAAGTATGCAGGTTTCGCTCAAGCCGTGGGGCAACAGTCAGGGCGTTCGCTTTTCACGGGAGTTTCTTGCCTCTGCCGGCATGAAACCGGATGATGTGCTGATCGCTGAGGCGAGCGAGGGGAAAATCGTCCTTCGCAAGAGCTTTCATCATCGCACGCTGAAGGAGCGAGCGGAGGAGTTTGGAGGAAGCCTCAACCTCTCCGAAGAAGTGACTTGGGGTGATCCAAAGGGAAATGAGGTGTGGTGATGGCGAGCGTCGAGCAGGGTGATCTTCTCAAGATAGAAGGCATACAGATGCCCGTCATCGTGGTCAGCAACAACTATTTTAATCAGAGCGGGAAGGCCATCGTCTGCCCGATCATGAAAAAGGCGGCTGTCGGCCCGCTGCATATCGAGCTGAAGGATTCAGAAGTAGAGGGCATTGTTCTCTGTGAACAGGTTCGTTATCTGGACCTTGCCGCCCGGCGCTTTTCAAAGCTGACTGCGACCCATTATTTTGATATTATGGATATTGCAGACGCTGTTGCAAGCATGTTTGAGTA
>SFHU01000123.1 GCA_004555535.1 Clostridiales bacterium | reverse complement strand
AATACGGCACTTTAGGGCGTTGCAGGAAGGAAAAATCATATGATTAAGATACTATTTGTATGCCATGGGAACATCTGCCGCAGCCCGATGGCCGAGGCGATCTTCAGGAGCATGGTCAGAGAGCAGGGGCTGGAGGATCAGTTCCTGGTGGATTCGGCGGCGGTCAGCGCGGAGGAGCTGGGCAATCCCGTCTATCCGGCGGCACAGACGGAGCTGCGGAGCCGTGGGCTGGGCGCGAGCAGCCACCGCGCCTGGCAGCTTTCCCGGGAGGACTATGACCGCTATGATTTCTTCATCGGCATGGATATGGACAACGTCTACCGGATGCAACGCATCTTCGGCGGCGACAGAAAGAAGAAGATCGGCCTGCTGCTGGCCTACACGGATACGCCGCGCGAGGTGGAGGATCCCTGGTATACGGGGAGGTTTGGCTTTGTCTATGACGAAATCGAGGCGGGCTGCCGCGCGCTGCTGGAGGAGCTCATCCGTGACGAGGAGCGGCAAAAGGGCTGAGGCGCATCGTAGGAAAGCGGCGCCTTCAGCCGGAACGACAAGCAGAGGCGGCCTGCATGAAACGGTGCGGGCCGACGCAGAGCATCGGGAAAGCATTCCATCATTCCTTGAGGAAAAGCATCATAAAAAAACACCTGCTTGTGTCGGCAAGCGGAGGCGGCCTGCGAGAAACGGCGCAGGCCGCCGTTTTGTGTGCCGAATGGACTACAAAATCGACACATTTGACTGCATTCTCTGCCTATTCGCTGAGGAGGGAATCGATTACAATAAAAGTGGAAGGTATAAAGAGGCTTCGGAGGGAGGAAGGAAGATGCAGAGGCTCAGGGTTTTGCTTGTCGGCGACGAGATCATGATCCGCGAGGGGTTCAGGCGGCTGTTCAATTGGGAGGCGCACGGCTGCGAGATCGTGGGCGAGGCGACGGACGGCATGGAGGCGCTGACACAGATCGACGCGCTGGCGCCGGACATCGTCATCATGGACATCGACATCCCGGTCATGAGCGGGATCAAGGTGATCCGGCTCGCGCGGGTCAGGCATCCGCAGCTGGCGTTTGTGCTCGTCTCCGGCCATGACGGTTTTGCCGGCTGCCAGCAGGCCCTGCGCATGCAGAACACGGACTGCATCCTCAGGCCGGTCGACTGCGGGGAGCTCGGCGTGTGCCTGGACAACCTCAGGGTTTCGCTGTGCAGGCGGCGGGACGCAACGGAGGCCGCGCCCCAAAAACAGGAGGAGCGCGCGATCACGGGCATTATGCGTTACCTGCAGGAGCACCTGGGGGAGGACGTCAGCCTGACGATTCTCTCGGACCGGTTCCACCTCAACCCGCAATACATCAGCCAGCTCTTCCGCAACGAGATCGGCGTGGGCTTTCTGGCCTATCTGACGAACATCCGAATGGAGCGGGCGAAGAAGCTGCTGCTCTCGACGCCGGAGTCCGTCGCCGGCATCGCGGGACAGGTCGGCTATGCCGATTACAGGGTGTTCACCAAGGCATTCAAGAAGACGGAGGGCATCACGCCGTCGCAGTACAGGCGCGGATACCTGAGCGCGCAGGGCGCGGCGGCGAGGTTGTGACAAAGGGGCCGGCTGGAGCTTCGGGCGCATCGCCCGGCCCGCCGGACAAGGGGGAAAGAAAGCATGAACAGAAAGGGAATTCACGCGCTGGCGGCGCTGGCCGTGCTTGTGCTGGCGGCGGGGCTGCTGCATGGGAGAAGGGTGCAGCCGGCGTTTAACGGCAGCCGCGTCTGCAACGACGGCGAATAGAGAAGAGTATGGGGGGAAGAGGGATGAGTCTGATGATGCAGGCGCTGCTCAAGGCCGGCTCCGGGATCGTGCTGGCGGGACTGCTTTTGTTCGTGCCGGCAGGCACGCTCGACTATCCGGGCGCCTGGGCGTTCATGGCGCTGCTGTTTGTGCCGATGCTGGTGTTTGGCACGGTGCTGCTGGTGAAGTCGCCCGAGCTGCTCAAAAAGCGGCTGAATACGCGGGAGAAGGAGCGCGCGCAGGTGATCGTGATCCTGCTGTCCTCGTTGGTGTTCATTGCGGCGTTCGTGCTGGCGGGACTCGATTTCCGCTTCGGCTGGACGCATGTGCCCATGGCGGTGCGGGTGATCTCCGCCGTGCTGCTGCTGCTCGCCTACGCCCTGTATATGGAGGTCATGCGCGAAAACGCCTGGCTCTCGCGCACGGTCGAGGTGCAGCAGGGGCAGAAGGTCGTCGACACGGGGCTCTATGGCATCGTGCGCCATCCGATGTATCTGACGACGCTGCTGCTGTTTCTGACCATTCCACTCGTGCTGGGATCCTGGGTGTCCTTTGCGGTGATGCTGCTGACCGTGCCGGTTCTCGTGCTGCGCATCATCAGCGAGGAAAGGGTACTCGCCGAGGGGCTGGAGGGCTATGAGGCCTACAGGGAGAAGGTTTGTTACCGTCTGCTGCCCGGGATCTGGTGACGGGAGACGGACGAATCGGGGATAAGGAGAAGAGAAAGCGATGAAAAAAGCGATCAGGGGCGCGCTGCCGTTTGCGCTCGCGATGATTCCGATTGCCGCTGTCGGCGGCTGGTTTACGGGGAGCTATGCGTTTGCTTCCTACACGGAGGAGACGCAGGCGCTGATCCTTGAGCAGATGGGTACCCTTGGGGCGCTCTGCGCGGCGGCGGCGCTGGAGAGCGCTGTGCTGGCGTTTGTCTGCGCGCTGGTGGGACACATGCTCTCCAGCGCTGTCGGGCTGATGCGCCCGCTTCGTCCGCAGGCGGAGAAGGTCAAAAAGGCGCTGCCGGCGACGGTGATCTGCGGCGTCATTCTGGCGCTGGACCGCTGGACATTTGGCCGGTGGCTGCCGCAGGTCGGCGCGATCTATGCCGACGGCCTGCTGACCTCCCGGCTGGACAACTGGCTGGCCTCCATCCTCTATGGCGGCGTCGTCGAGGAGCTGATGCTGCGCCTGTTCCTGATGTCGCTGCTGGCACTCATCCTCTGGAAGCTGCTGTTTGGCGAGCGCAGCCGCGACAGGATTCCGCCGGTCGTGTTTTCCTTTGCAAATGTGATCAGCGCGCTGCTGTTTGCGGCGGGCCATCTGCCCACGACGGTGTCGATGTTCGGCGGCCTGACGGCGCTGGTCGTCGTGCGCTGCTTTTTGCTCAACGGCGTGCTCGGCCTGGCCTTCGGCTGGCTCTACCGGCGGCTGGGCATTCAGTACGCGATGCTCGGTCATGCGGGCGCGCATCTGATCTCCAAGCTGATCTGGCTGCTGTGAGCGGGAGCGCACAAGGCCCGCTGGAGAATCTTTCCGCCGCCATCCTGCGCCGGGCGGGAAGAAAAGCGCTTCTTCATCCGTCATCTTTGTGTCCGGCGATGAAGCCGGAGAAAAATGACGCACATGGAGGAAACTGAATTGAAAAAGATCGTATGCGTTTTGATGATTCTGGCGACGCTGCTGGCGGTGCTTCCGGCCGGCGCGCAGGAGAGCGAGGTCTTCCTGCTCAGCGGCACCATCATGGAAGTGCTCGACGACTGTGTGATGCTCGACGTGCCTGAGCTGGGCGACGTGCAGGCGTTCATCAGCGAGGAGACGACGATCGAGGGCGTCGACGCCCTGCGCATCGGGCAGACGGCTGTCGTGCTTTATGATGGCAAGATGACCCGCTCCCTGCCGCCGCAGATCACCGCGCAGCGCATCAGCGTCTATGCCGTCGAGGGTACGGTCACGGAGGTGGCCGAGGACCGCGTGACCATCCAGCGCGGCGACGAGCTGGGTGAGGTGGTGCTGACGCTGCCGGAGAACGCGCCGGAGCTCGAGATCGGCCAGAGCGTGATCGCCTACACGACCGGCATCATGACGATGAGCCTGCCGCCGATCATGAACGCCATCGCCTTTGAATTCGAGGCGGGTGAGCCGGCTGAG
The DNA here is from genome assembly GCA_004555535.1 of Clostridiales bacterium. Classification (GTDB taxonomy): domain Bacteria; phylum Bacillota; class Clostridia; order Christensenellales; family Aristaeellaceae; genus Ventricola. The sequence continues at coordinate 4,442 of SFHU01000123.1, read as the reverse complement.
GAGGCCGAGGACATCGAGCGCATCGAGGATGTTGAGGATGCCGAAGACGTCGAGCTCATCGAGGATACCGAGGATGCCGGGGACGTCGTGTCCGGCCAGGACAACGGCTGATTCCGGAACTGCATAAAACAGAGAGGCGGCTCCCGCGAGGGGGCCGCCTTGCTTGCGCCTGGGGTGCATGCTTCGCGCTGAATGAAGCCTCTTTGAGACGGAATGGGGTCAGCTGCCGGTCGAATCGGGCGGCTTGAGGCGGATGACAACCTCCCAGTCCGGCGAATAATCCTTGAATTCGAGGGCGAGGATCATCCGCTCCGGCCAGCCCGTCTCCGGCGGGGTGATCGTGAAGCCGAGCGTCATGGAGCTGTCCTCCCCACGGTCAACTGGCCCTTCGGGGCAGCTGTCCGTCAGCAGGGAGCCGTCCATCGCGTAGACCTCGCACTGGCCGCTCATTTCCCGCAGATAAGCGTCGCGCGTCAGGCCGTCGATGCGCAGGGCGATATAGCCGTTGAGCGGGGAGAAGGTCGCCTGCCCGATGGACACGTCGTGTCCGCCGCAATGCACATCCTCCAGCGAGGCCTGCAGCAGCAGATCGCCCGGCACCACGGCGGGAATCTCGAATTCGACCTGCGCGAAGGCACGCTCCCCCTCCGGGCGCGGGAGCATCGGCAGGCCGATGCTCAGCGTCTGCGCGCCGGAGACGTCGACGCCCCACTCGGGGAGATTGGTCTGCAGATAGTAGAGCATCTGGCCGGGCGCATCGCCGGGCATCTCCCAGGTGTTGTTGAAGTAGGCGTCCTGCCCGTTGACGCTGACAAAGTCGCACATGTGCACCTCGCCCTCCTCGGAGCCGGGCATGACATAGCCGTTTTCGACGTGCTCCGCAAGGGTCAGCTCGCCGTCGGGATCGGTCAGGCTGTAGACGATGCGCAGCTCCGCGCCGTCGTAGACCGCCTCGGTCACGTCGATGATGACGTGCGGCAGCTTAAGATGCGCCAGCGGGCCGGAGGTGACGAACGAATCCGCCCCTTCGAGGCTCACCATTCTGGCAAAGCCGAAGTCCTCCGTGAAGTTGAGCACGCCGCGATGGACGCTGTAGGCGACGCCGCCGACGGCCAGCGCCAGCAGCAGGAGCGCGAGCAGGGCGATCATCAGCGCCCGGCGCGGCCTCGCGCGGTGGACGGGCCTGCCCGCGCGGCGCTTGGGCGTCTTGCCGTCCAGGCGGGCAAGGAGGCGCGCATAGAGCGCCTCGCGGCGAACGGCGTCGAGCCCCGGCGTCTGCTCGTCGAGGAACAGGTCGCATTCGCGCAGCAGCGCGCAGTCGATCTGCTCGGCGGGCAGGGAGAGCTGCCACTCGAGGATGGCGAGCACGTCGCCGCGGGTGAGCGTACCGGTTTCAAGCCGTCTGCGAATGTCGGCATCGAGCGCCATAGGGCAGCCTCCTTTCCTTTGCGATGAACCCCTTCACCCGGTTTAGAGGGAACGGGCGGAAAAACCTGTCAGCATAACAAGAAGAATATAAAATAGCTCCGGGTGTGCGGCGAGCTTTTTACGCGAGCGCGAGATGCGCATCCAGACGCAGGAGGCCGTCAGCCCGTGCGCGGCGGCGATCTCAGCGGCGCTGCGCCCCTCGAGCGCCCAGGCGATGAAGATGTCGGCGTTTTCCTCGCCGAGCAGCTCGCGCAGCTTGTGCATGTGGCCGGCGAGTATGGCGCTCTGCTCCGGGGAGAGCTCCTTTTCGGAGACCGGCGCGGCGCTGTCCTCCTCGTCGAGGGAATAGGCCTCGCGCAGGGTCTTGCGCTGGCTCTTTGTGCGCGCGCTCATCACGCGGAACTTGAGCGCCTCCACGAGCCAGCCACCGGGGTTGGGATGATGCATCAGCTGCGCCCGCTTGCCCCACGCGGCGAGAAACACCTCCTGCAGGATATCCAGCAGCGCGTCCTCACTCTCCGGCAGGAGACGTCGGCCGAGCCGGAACAGCAGGTCGATGTGCGCATGATAGAGCTGGTCAAACCATTGCCTTTCGTCCATGGCCGCGCCTCCTTTCCGCAATGCTGTCCCCATTATAGAGCATGTGGGCGGAGAAGGAAAGAAAAACCGTGTTTTTTGATTGCTTTGTGAGGGAATCGGGGCGTCCCGCGTCTAATGAAACAGGAGCACAAAAGGGGGAATGGGGATGATCAGGAGGATGGCCGTTCTCGCGGCGCTGCTGCTCATGCTGGGCGCGGCGCGCGCGGAGACGATGGAGGCGCTCTCCATGCAGGCGCAGACGCCCTGGCGGGAGACAATCGAGGCGTATGGGCGGACGCTGGTCTTTGACGTTAGCGCACAGCTGCCGCAGGTGGAGCAAATGGGGGTGTATACCGTCTCGGCAGTGGGCCTGGAGGAAAGGAGGCCCGCGCCGCAGCTGGAAGCCGCGCCCAAGCGCCGGGGCATTGCGCTGCGCAGGAAGGAGACGGAGGTCTATCCCGTCGGGGCGCTGCCGCAGGACTATGCGGCCTTTGGCAACCCGTATACCGCAGCGCAGGCGCTTTTGGACGCGCAAGCGCATCTGGAGCCGGTTCTTGCGCAGGCGGAGGGGACGCGCGTGCAGGCAGAGACGGTCAGCGGGTTTTCGCCGCTGTACCTCTACGACAAGAACGCCGGCGCCTGGCTGGAGACGGCCGCGCCCGGGGATGTCGGAGAATACCACATGGACTACGCGCTTCTTTTTGAGGAGGCGCCGCTCGTCTCTGTCTGGCCGTTTTACAGGGACTGGGAGGCCTGCCGGGCGGAGGGCGCGGACAACGATTATCCGCCGTGCTGGTCCGTATTCGCCTCCATGCGTTCGCCGGAAGCGTATACCGTGGTGGCCTCGCTGCCCTGCTGGGAGGAGACGCTTCGGGAAAACGTCGACTTTGCGCCGCTTGATCGGGCGTTTGACGTGCTGCGCGCCCTGGCGCGGGAGGGATACCTGCGGCGGGTGCATGAGATGCGGCTCGTCTACGGCACGTTCCTCGCCGGGACGGGGGAGGAGACGCACTGCTTGCTCAAGCCGGTCTGGGCCGTGCGCGCGGAGGCTTACAAGAGCCCGGAGATGCAGGCGAGCGACGACTACGGCGAGCACTGGGAGATGGAGGAGACGATCCTCATCGACGCGCAGACGGGCGAGCTGGTCGAGCGGCTGCGCGTCGATTGGCCACAAAAAGCGGTTGAAGCGGGCGGCGCACCGTGATATACTCTTGCCTGTATGCGAGGGGCAAAGCCCGCGGGGATTGACCCTTCGCGCACAAGAGGCAAGGAAAAATGATGAAGAAAAGCCAGCAAGCGGCCATATTGACCGCGATTCTCGCGGCGGCGCTCTATGCGCTCAATTCGCCGCTGTCCAAGCTGCTGCTCGAGCGGGTGCCTCCGACGATGATGGCGGCGCTGCTGTACCTGGGCGCTGGCATCGGGCTGGCCGCGGTGCGGGCCGTGCAGCGAGGGCTGCATGTGGAAAACCGGGAGGTTCCGCTGAGCCGGGCGGACTGGCCCTATGTCGCCGGCATGGTTGCGCTGGATATCGCCGCGCCCATCTGCCTGATGGTCGGCCTGAGCCGGACGACGGCGGCGAACGCCTCGCTGCTCAACAACTTTGAGATCGTCGCGACGTCGGTCATCGCGCTGTGCCTGTTCGGCGAGGCGATTTCAAGGCGGCTCTGGATGGCGATTGCGCTGGTGACGCTCTCGAGCATGATCCTGTCCTTTGAGGACGCGGGCAGCCTCAGATTCTCGGTCGGCTCGCTGTTTGTGCTGCTGGCCTGCGTCTGCTGGGGCTTTGAGAACAACTGCACCCGCAGAATCTCCGGCAAGGACCCGCTGCAGATCGTCGTGATCAAGGGCTTTGGCTCCGGGCTGGGCGCGCTGGCGATTGCGCTCGTCCTCGGGGAAGAATGCCCCGCACCGGGGGCCATGCTCTGTGCGCTGGCGCTGGGCTTTGTCGCCTATGGGCTGAGCATCTTCTTCTACATCCATGCGCAGCGCAGGCTCGGCGCGGCGAAGACGAGCGCCTACTATGCCGTCTCGCCGTTCATTGGCACGGCGCTGTCGCTGCTGATCTTCCGGGAATGGCCGGTGCTCTCCTTCTGGGTCGCCCTGGCGATCATGGGCGCGGGCGCATATCTCGCCTCGACGGATTGAGCGCCGGCTGGATGCTGAGCGCGCGAAGCATAAAAAAGCCCCGCCGGGAAGCGCGGGGTGTCTCAGACCGTTGGCAAAAGCATTTTCTCTCCCCGAAGGGGAGAGAAAAGATTCAATTATTCCTTGAAAAAAGCGTCAACGAATAAAAGAGCTGCTTGTGTCGACAAGCAAAGACGCCCCGCCGGGAAGCGCGGGGCGTTTCAGACCGTTGGCAAAAGCATTTTCTCTCCCCGAAGGGGAGAGAAAAGATTCAATTATTCCTTGAAGAAAAGCGTCAACGAATAAAA
>SFHU01000122.1 GCA_004555535.1 Clostridiales bacterium | reverse complement strand
CAGCGAGATCGACTGCATCAACCTCATCAAGCGCGTGATCCGCACAGCGCCGGGCGGGGTGACGAGCTACACGACGGCGGGGACGAACAGCCTCTGGAAGAGCTACGACATGAGCGCAAAGTACCGCGATCTGACCTGGCGGCAGGAGGGCATACAGGGCGCGCGGGCCGGGATGCTGGCGTTCAAGCGAAGCGGCGAGGACGTGCACCACGTCGGGCTGGTGACGGGCGACGGGACGGTCGTACACAGCTCCAGCGCCAAGGGCGAGGTCGTGGAGACAGCGCTTGACAGCGGCTGGGCGCTGCTGGGGATACACAGGTACATCGAGGCCGCGGGCGGCGCGGCAGAAGCGGAGGACAATATGAACGTACTGTATCAGGCCGTCGTGGCGACGCAGAGCGGGCCGCTCAACGTGCGCGACGCGCCGGACGGCGGGAAGATCGGGAGCGTGGCCAAGGGCACGGTCGTGGACGTACTCGCGGAACCGGCGCAGGGGTGGACGTTTGTGAGATACGGCGTCCTGGTAGGCTATGTCAGTAGCGCGTATCTGGAGCGGATCGACGCATCGGAGGCCGTGGAGCTTGGGCCGGAGACGATCGCAGAGGCCGTGGACGCCACGACGCTGATGCGCGAGGACGGCATGTGCGTCACGCTGATCGGAAAGTGGCGCGTGGCAGAGGATTGAGGAGGAGAAACACGATGGAAAATGGTTTCAAGGCACTGGCCGCAGCATGCGGCGCGGTCATCAGCTTTTTTACCGGCATCCCGGCGATCGCGTGGGCGCTGATCGGCGTGATGTCGCTCGACTATGTGACGGGGCTGATCTGCGGCTGGGTCGGCAAGAGCCCCAAGACCGAAAGCGGGGGACTCTCTAGCCGCGCGGCCTTCGAGGGCCTGATGCGAAAATGCATGATTCTGCTGGTCGTGCTGCTGGCGTGGCTGCTCGACTATGCGGTGGCCACGGGCGCTGGCGTCTCCTTCAGCGCCGTGACCGGCGCGGTATGCCTGTGGTTCATCGCCAGCGAGGGGGTCAGCGTGCTGGAAAACGCGGCGGCCATGGGGCTGCCGGTGCCGAAGGTGCTGACCCGGGCGCTGGAGATCATGCGGGCAGAGGGCGAAAAGACGGACGGACAGGCATGATCTGAACCAAAAGCACAATATAAAGAAAGACGCTGCCGCATGCGGCTCCCCGGGATTTCGGGAAGATCGATGCGGCAGCGCCGTTTTTTGTTGTCAGGTCATTCGGAAGCGGTTCCCGGGCTTAGGCCCATTTGGAAGAACCCGCCTCGCCCATCAGCGGCGCAAGCCGCTCCCGCGCCAGCTCGCTGACGGACATCGTGCATTCCTCGCAGTAGCCGTAGTAGAACAGGGCCGTGAGCATGCAGCACAGCGGGGAGTCTGTCGGATCGGGATCGGCGCCGAGCAGATGCTCGACCCATTGCGTTGAAGCGTCGGGCTGCGCCCGGCGAAGCTCCAGCATCCTGCGGGTCATGCCGGCCTTGAAGGCGCAGCTGCAGGGAACCGTCCCCTTCGGGGAATCGTACATCGCGGGGATCACTTGGCCGTCACGGTACCAGACGTGTGAAATTTGCTCTCGCTGGTGCCGTCGCTCTTCACGCAGAAGAACGTGTAGGTCACGCGGTACTTTTCGCCCGCCACGCCGTGGAAGTTCTTCGAGAAGCTGTGGTTCGAGGTGTTGCTGGCCATAGAACCGGGGAGTAGGCCGGTGACATCCGTCCAGCCGCTGTCATCCAGGCGCTGAACCGTGTATCCACTCACGCCCAGCTGCGAGACGACGCCCGTCGCCGTGCAGGAGAAGGTCAGCGTGACATTGCCGCTGCCGGTCGGGGTGAGGGACGTGCCGTAGCGGGAGAAGAAGGAACTATTCCGGGGTTCAGCCCCGGTAGCATCCTCGGATTCGGCAAGCGCGGCGGTGCCCAGGCAAAGCAGAAGGGTGGCGGTCAGAACAAAAATCAGAAAGCGCTTCATAGTTGAGCTCCTTTCAGTCGTAAGGGCCGGCACATTGCTGGGCGTGCAAAGCAAAGAATCAGACCTCAGTCAATTCAGATGTTCCACAAAGCTGATGAGATCTGCCAACGGAATCTGTCCGATGAGTGCGTAATAAACGTTCTCATATGTCCAGGATGCAGATTGCAGATGATCGTCGTCATTGCTGTAAAGCAGAACGTTGTATTGCCCGATATGTTTTTCGACAGGGGAGTCCAACGTTTTCTCAAACTCATAGGACGAAATACATTCGGTCGAAGCAAAGAACTGAACCGTAAAGTTGAGCCATGCGTCGCCTGAGGCAAAATCCATGGAGTAGATCTGCGTCCCCGGATCAGCAAAGCAGGATCCGTTGGTGAACGCAAAGCCATCCGGCAGCCAGTCCGGCCGGACGGGGTAACCATCCTGCGTCTCGGGGATGTCGGAGAGCGCCTCATACCGGATCTGCGTGGAGGGGATGTCGTCCGCATAATACGCGACTGAGAGTTCCGGGGCGGGGGTGGGCTGAACATTGACGGCGATGCCGAAGGTTTCCGCGATGGGCGCAATCAGGCTCTGGATCAACGTCCAGGGAATGGCCCCGGCCCTCTGGCCGGTAGCCGTCAGGACGACGACGCAGAGCACGGCCACAGCGGCAAACCGAAGAAAAACATGCCCTCCGCGCGTGGAACGCCGGCGACGGGGGAGGGCGCGAAGCACGCGGGGCCAGCCTTTCTCCGCCTGTGCCTTGTCGGGCTCGGCCGGCTCCAGCGCCTTCAGGAGCTCATCGACCAGCTGACCGTCGATTTCCTCGGCCGGCTTGGCGAGCTCTTCTTTCAGCATCTGTTCTAGATCATCGGACATCATCTCCACGGACGCATCATGGGTCAGGCGTTCCAGAATGCTTGAATCTTCCTTCTTGGGCATCTTTGCACGCTCCATTCTTATATGTGTCGAATCTTGTCGAATGTTACGATCAAAACGAGCAGCGTGGAGAGAATTTTTCGAAGCCGGTGGATCCGAACCCGCAGTGCAGCCGGTGAAAGGCCGTATTCCCGGCAGATCTCTTCAGCCGGGCGCTTCTCCATGCAATACGCGACCAGCAGCGCGTAATCCCGTTGCCCAAGGATCTGGGAGATGGACAGCTTGATATCGCTTGACGCGAATTCGTCCCCGTCCGATTCCGTGAGGATGAGCGCGTCGTCGGGCACCTCGCCGCGGCGGCTCACAGAGCGGACGTGATTCTTGCACTGATAATACGCGGTGCTGATCAGCCAGCCCGTCGGATTGGGATGATCGCGCAGCACGTCGATCTTCCTGGCCGCGGTGATGAAGACCTCCTGCGTGAGATCCGCGGCGTCGGCGGCGGTTCGGACGTACTGCTGCAGCGTATGGACGACAAGACGGTAGATGAGCGAGTAGTTTTCCGTGTAAAGCTTTTCGAGAAGCTGTGCATCACTGAGAGATTCGTACATGCGACTTTTCCTTTCGTAAAGCATGGGCCGAAGCCCGGAAAATGTGTGGGCGTTGTTCAGATTTCATTATAGCATGCCAAAGTGAAAAGGGGAAGAATCGCGTCAGACGCAGGAAATGAGAAAAACGGACAGGGTGGCGCCAGGGGCCGGTATTCAGAGAAACGAAGGGGGACACAGATTTGAATGTACTAAAGGAAAAGATTGGTCAAGACAAACCGGAGGCAACCATTTGGCAACCGGAATGCTTCGCCTGGGCGCGAATAGAGAGGGGGAAAATGTAGGAATATCAGAGTTTTTGGAAAAGAGGAGAGGAGTGGGTTTTCGTAGGAGTAAAAGCTCATGGCGCACGCCTCCTTAGGCTGATCGTTCTGTGAGGCGGAATCCTCACGATTTCAAAATATGCCGGGCGGAGGAAGGCGTGAGGGAAAAACGGAAACATCATAACCAGCGCGCGCGCCTCATACATTGTATGGAAATCCGGCGCGGGGAGGGAATGCGATGCGCGGTCGAAGGGCCGGAATGGGAGCGGCAGCGTTTTGCGCGCTGGCCGTTTTTGCTTGCACCATAGGCTGGTTCCGCCTTCGGGCGGCAAACAGGCCGCAGCTTGAAATCGAAGTGCTCGCCCCGGCGCAGGAGGAGCAGGCGGCAGCCATGGACCGGCCGCGCATCCTGATCTACCATACGCACACCTGGGAGGCGTATGAAATGGAGGAGGGCGCCATCTATGAGCCGACCGAGACGTGGCGAACCCGCGATGAGACGCAGAACATGATCCGCGTCGGACAGGAGCTTGCCGAGGCGCTGAGAAGCCTGGGCTTTGACGTGGTGCAGGATACGACGGCCTTTGAGCCGCCGAACATCACGGATGCCTATAACCGGTCGCTTCAGATGATCGAAAGCCGGCTTGCGGCCGGCGAGCATTACGATTATGTGCTGGATATCCACCGGGATGCATACAGCGGCCTGTTCAACGGCGCTAACGGCGTGACACAGGACGGGATGACCATGGCCTACGTCATGCTGCTGGTCGGCAAGGGAACCGGAGCCACGGGCTCCGGCTTTGACGAGCGCCCCGACTGGCCGCAGAACCTGAGGCTTGCCCAGGCGATCACCGATGCGATGAACGCGATTGTGCCGGGCATCTCGCGCGAGGTGAAGGTCAAGACGGGACGCTTCAACCAGCACGTCTCGACCCACGCGCTGCTCATCGAGGTCGGCAACAACCGCAATACGCTCCGGGAGGCGCTGGCCGCGTGCCCGGTCATCGCGCAGGCGATTGCCGACGTCCATGCAGCAGGCGGGTCACCGTGAGGCGAATCAGATCAGCTTCTTCATGTGCGTCAGCGCGGCCTTTTCCAGCCGGGAGACCTGCGCCTGGCTGATGCCGATTTCTCCGGCGACCTCCATCTGCGTGCGCCCCTGGAAAAAGCGCAGGCTCAGGATCTTCCGCTCCCGCTCCGTCAGGCGATTCATCGCCTCGCGGATGGAGATGCTTTGCAGCCAGCCGTCGGCACTGACGCTCTCGTCGCGCACCTGATCGCCGATGGTCAGCGCGTCGGCGGTGTCCCCGCCGATCGGCTCGCAGAGGCTGATCGGATCCTGAATGGCTTCCAGCGCGAGGATGACGTCCTCCTCGGGCAGCTCCATCTTCGCGGCGATTTCCGCGGAGGTCGGCTCCCGGCCCAGCTCGGTCTGCAGCCTGTCGCGCATTTGCAGCGCCTTGTAGGCCATGTCCCGCAAGGAACGGCTGACGCGGATGGCGTTGTTGTCCCGCAGATACCGGCGGATTTCGCCGATGATCATCGGCACCGCATAGGTGGAAAAGCGGACGTTCTGCGTGACGTCAAAGTTGTCCAGCGCCTTGATCAGCCCGATACAGCCGACCTGAAACAGGTCGTCCACGTTCTCGCCGCGATGGTGGAAACGCTGCAGGACGCTGAGAACGAGCCGCAGATTGCCCCGGATGAATTCCTCCCGCGCAGCCAGGTTGCCGCTGTGCACGAGCGGGAAGAGCTCCCGCATCCGTTCGTTGGAGATGATCGGAAGGGCGGATGTGTCCACGCCGCAGATTTCAACCTTGCTAAACGCCATGATGAAGACCTCCTGCCGCCAAGATAAGTGCATTATGACGGCGGGCGGGAGAAAATATTCCCGAGCGGATCGGTCATATTTTGCCCGATGGAGCATATAGAGGTCGCGGACATGATGAGGAAAGGGGCGCGTGCGATGACCTATTCCGAGCTCAGAAAGAAGGATATCATCTGCATTGGCGACGGCAGACTGCTGGGGCGGGCGAGCGATCTGGAGCTGGACGCGAAGAGCGGGCGCATTCTCGCGCTCATCGTCGCCTGTCCGGGCGGTCTGGCCTCGTTCCTTCATGGGGATAAAAACCAGCTTTCCATCTCCTGGCAGCAGATCGCGTGCATCGGCGACGATGTCATCCTCGTTTCGACGGGATGCTGTCCGTGAAAATCGGGAGTTTACGAAAAGTGTGCAAAAGGGTATAATGGAAGCACATCGGATGCGATGAGAAGAAAAATTTGCCGAACGAGGGAGAAAACCGTCATGAAGTGCATATACTGTAACTGTACCGAGAGTCGCGTGGTGGATTCGCGCCCGACGGAGGATGGCGCTATTCGCCGCCGCCGCGAATGCGAGCGCTGCCAGCGCCGCTTCACGACCTATGAGAAGATCGAGATGCTGCCCGTGCTGGTCATCAAGAAGGACAAGCGCCGCGAGCCGTTTGATGCCTCGAAGGTGAGAAACGGCATCATTAAGGCCTGCGAAAAGCGGCCTGTGGCGCTCAGCGAGATCGAAAAGCTCGTCAACCGGATTGAGGCGAGCGTGTGCAGCCAGCCGGAGCAGGAGGTCACCAGCGAGCGCATTGGCGAGCTGGTCATGGACGGACTCAAGACGTTGGATGAGGTCGCCTACATCCGCTTTGCTTCGGTATACCGCCAGTTCAAGGACGTGCAGTCCTTCATGGCGGAGCTCCAGCAGCTTTTGGACAGCCAGAAAAAGCCGGAGGAGACCGGCGCATAACCCGGGCCGCAAAGGCTCATGCTTTCTGTGAGGTCACGCAGACGGAAACGGAGGGCATGAACCATGAGGCAATGGGGAAGACGGGTTCTTTGCGCGGCGGCCATATCGGTGGCCGTCGCGGGTGCGGCGCTGCCCTGGTGCAGCGCCTTGCAGGTGCAGGCGGCGGAGCCTGTCTCAGCGAAGAGCGAGACGCGGGTGCTGATTCCCGGAGGAATCGCGGTCGGCGTAGCGCTGCATACGCAGGGCGTGCTCGTCGTCGCCAAGGGGCGGCAGGACGGCACAAGCGCGCTGCGTGTCGGGGATGTGATTCTGACCGTCGAGGAAGAGCCTGTGGAGAGCGCGAAGGATCTCGCGGAGCAGGTCAACGCCTCGCAGGAGGACGAGGTGACGCTGGGCGTTCTGCGCGGGGGCAAGCAGATGATTGTGGAGGCCTCTGTGCCTGTCGATGAGGCGGATGGGCGGCGCCGCTTGGGCGTCTGGGTGCGCGACAGCACGGCGGGCGTGGGCACGCTCTCCTACATCGATCCGGACTCCGGCGCGTATGGCGCGCTGGGGCACGCCATCGTCGATGCGGACACGGGCGACGTGCTCGACGTCCGCGACGGCGCGATTCTGAATGCGCAGGTTGTCGGCGTGACCCGCGGGCAGAGCGGCAAGGCGGGCGAGCTTCGCGGCAGCTTCCTGCGGGAAAACGACCAGATCGGCACGCTTTGCCGCAACAGCAGCTACGGCATCTATGGGCAGATGGAAAAGACGCCGGAGACGCTGCCGTATCCACAGGGGCTGCCCGTCGGGATGAGGAGCGACGTGCACACCGGCCCGGCGACCATCATCGCGACCGTCGACGGAAATGGGCCCAGGGAGTATGACATCGAGATCGTGCGCTGCTTTGCGCAGAAGGCGCCTGGCCCGAAGGGAATGGTCCTGCGGGTGACCGATGAGGCGCTGCTGGCCGCGACCGGAGGCATCGTGCAGGGCATGAGCGGCAGCCCGATTCTTCAGGATGGGCGGATCGTCGGCGCGGTGACACACGTCTATCTGAGCGATTCCGCGCAGGGCTACGGCATGTACATCGAGTGGATGCTCGAGCAGAGCGACAGCCTGTCCGCATGACAGCGGGTCGCGCAACGAAAGCAATACGGGCTTCCAGCTCCGGACGCCACAGGCGCACCGGACGCGGGAGGGGAAGAGGAACGGAAAGCGGAATGATCAAAACAGTCGATGTGCTCTGCGCGGTGCGCAACAGCAGCGCGATACAGAGGGTGCGGGAGGAGATGGACGACGGCGAGACCTGTGTGTTCCGCATCGTCCACCACGGCGGGGATGCGCTGGCCAGCGCGCAGCGCTTCGTGCCCGATATTCTGGTGATCGACGCTGTGCTGACGGAAATGGACGGTCTGGCCGTGGTGGACAGGCTTCGCGCCATCCTGGGCGATCGGATGCCGCGTGTGATCGGCGGGGCGATGCTTCCGATGGCCAGAGAGGGCTTTTTGAGGCGCGGCGCGTCGTGCGTCGTGAGCGTCCCATGGAATGTGGAGGAGCTTGACGGCGCGCTGCGGCAGGTGATCCGGGAGATCGACACGCAGATCGACTGGCCGGCGGCCCAGGAGGAGCGCGACCGTGCCTCAGCGCTCCTGCGGAAGCTGGGCATGCGCGATTGCCTGCGCGGCTTTGACTACCTGGCCTGGGCGGCGGCGCTGGCGAGCATGAGCGAAGGACGCCTCTTCGCCTTGGGGAAGCGGCTCTATCAGCCCGTTGCGCAGCACGAGGGCACGACGCCGCAGAACGTAGAGCGGCTGATCCGCCACGCGGTGGAGACGACGATCGACGCGGTTGGGCCGGACGGCATCTACGGCTTTTTCGGCAACACGCTTGATCCC
>SFHU01000121.1 GCA_004555535.1 Clostridiales bacterium | reverse complement strand
GCGGCGCATGGCCGATTTGGAGCGCGAGCAGCTCTGCTGCGAGGCGACAGAGGTACACGAGGAGCTGCTTCGGCGCGTGAGGGAGACGATGCCGGAGGAGACGGAGCTCTACGATCTGGCGGAGCTGTTCAAGGTCTTCGGCGATTCGACGAGGATCCGCATTCTGTTTGTGCTCTTTGAGGCCGAGGTCTGCGTCTGCGATCTGGCGCAGGCGCTGGGCATGACGCAGTCGGCCATTTCGCATCAGCTCCGGATTCTCAAGCAGAGCCGGCTGGTGAAGAGCCGCCGCGAGGGCAAATCGGTCTTCTATTCGCTGGCGGACGAGCACGTCCGCACGATCATCGCGCAGGGGCAGGAGCACATTGAGGAATAACGACGCAGTTCCCGCGCAGCCAAAGTTCATCACAGAAGCCGCCCCCAAGGCCGCATGCAGCAGGTCTTGGGGACGGCTTCTATTGAAGACAGGGAGGGCCAATGGGCGGGCGGTTGCGCTTACTCTGTAAGTTCATCTGCAAGGCTCCGGTCTCGAGCACAAAGCAACTGGACAACCATCACTTTGTCGGAAACGCCACCGGCATCATGCCGGTTTAGATGCACGACCGGCTGCGTCAAACCGGCCATGCAACCCGGGCGACAGAAGATCACTCAGGCGTAACGCTTAAATCCTTCTGTAAAGCTCCGGCCTCGGTCACAGAGCAACGGGATTTGCAACATTTCGTCGGAGATGCAACCGGCATCATGCCGGTTTAGCCGTAGGGTGGGCCGTTCATTTCCGTGGAGACGGAGCCAACTGCAAAGGTTTTTCCGGAAAGGCTGCTCAGTCAAGCCCGGAGCGGATCCGGATGCGCGGCAGGTAGGCGTTTGCCTGTTCGCCGCAGCCCGCGACATGCGCCGTGGCGCAGGCGACGCCCATACGCAGCGCCTCCTCGAGGGCCCGGGGCCGAGGCTCCAGGACGCTCAGGCAACCGGCGACGAGCGAATCCCCCGCGCCGACCGTCGTGAAGACGGGAACGGGCACCGCTTCGGCGCACAGCAGTGCGCCCTCTGCCGCAAGCAGCGATCCCCCGACATCCATCGAGACAAGCACAATGCCCACACCCCCGCGGACGAGCCGGGAGGCCTCTTGGGCGATATCCTCCTTCGACGGGAGGGGACGACCGCAAAGCAGCTCCAGCTCGTGGCGGTTGGGCTTGATCATATCCGGCTGCGCGGCCAGGCCGAGGCGAAGCGGCTCGCCCTCGGCATCCAGCAGGATGCGGCAGGCGGGGGCTGCTTCGCGCGCGGCGGCGATGGCCTGGGCATAGAAATCCCGTGGAAAGTCACCGGGCAGGCTGCCGGTCAGCACAAGCCAGCTGCTGGCTCTCGCCTGCGCGGCGATGGCATCGAGGAAGGCCCGGGGCGCGTCAGGGCTGCCCAGAACGGAGGGCATGTTGATCTCCGTGACCGTGGAGGTGGCAAGATCCATCAGCTTCGTGTTGACGCGCAGCGCGCCTGGCGCGGGTATGGCGCTACAGGGCACGTCCGCCTCCTGCAGCGCGCTGAGCACGGGCTCCATGCCGCGCGCAAAGGATGGGGTGATCAGGTGGACGGCGCAGCCGAGCGCCTTGAGCAGCAGGCTGACGTTGAGCCCCTTGCCGCCGGCGGCGTCGTCGCAGCGCAGCGGGCGGTTGGTTCCGCCGACCGCGAGGCGCTCGAGGCGGATGGTTCTGTCCAGGCTGGGGGTCAGTCCGACGACGGTGATCATGGCGATTCCTCCATCAGGGGTACGATATGCGAGGGGTTACGGTCACTCTTCGAGCAAATAGGTGTAGCGGACAGTCAGGCGGGGCATCGTGTCATACAGGCCGTAGGCCTCGCCGTAGATGCGGTAGCGTGTGTTGAGCGACCAGGTGGTCTTGGAGCTGTTCTCGATCATGACCAGCTTTTCGATGCCGCCGGTGCCAATGTCCATGATGGCCATCTGCGGCGACGTGCTGATGATGTTGGTGACGGTGCCCGTGCCGACGTAGATGGTGCCCTTGCGCATGGCGATGTAGTTGAGCAGGTCGGTGTACTGGGAATCCAGATCCCAGGCCTTGCGGGTGTAGACGTCCGCGTTGGGCATGTAGTAGACCGTGTGCGTGATGACGGAATCCGCCATGCCCTCGTACGAGGAGCGGATGATGACGTCGTTGTTGCCCAGCGAGGAGAAGAGCGGATGGAAGCTGAAATCGCCGGTCGCGAAGTCCTGCTCGAGTCCCCAGTGCGGGAACTCGACGGTGATGACGGCGCCGGGCAGCGTCGTGCCGCTCAGGGTCGGGATGTTCATGCCTGCGCGGGTATCGGTGTCGGCGGTCGTGTAGGCTTCCTCGCTGATGGGCTCATAGTTCCACTCGGTGAGCGCCGTCGCATTGAGCTCGAGCGGGATTTCCTGGGCCGCGCGGCAGAGCGTGACCTCCATCTTGTTCTCACGGCAGTATTTGCTCTTGACGGAGATGGAAATCGTGTTGTCGCCGACGGGGAGAACCTGCACGTTCTTGGAGACGTTGCCGGTCTCCGTGCGGATGAGCGTGGAGACGTCCGTGCCATCGATGATGACGGTGGAGCCGAGCTCGACGTTGATGCGCACCTCGAAGATCGAGACGCCGACCTCGGCGCGCACCGTCGAGGGATTGATCAGCCGGATGGGGGAGAGCGGGACGTCGATGGTGAAGGTCACGGGCTCGAGCGCGAACTGGTCGCCCTCCTGCGAATAGCGGATATACGGGGAGATGGTGACCTCCATCGTGTCGGAATCGGCCGCGACGGCATAGGTGGAGGACTCGGTGTCATACCACATGTAGTCGGGAATGGTGACGGAGACCTTGCCGTCGGCGATGACGTAGGAGGCCTGCGTCTCCCGGATGTAGATAGTCGCGTTTTCCTTGCCGTAGATGGTCAGCGTGTGGGCGGGGTGGCCGTCGACCTCCGTCTCGGTCAGCTCCATGCGCGTCTCGTTGTCCTGGCGCACCTGCATGCCCTGGGTGATGACGAAGTGGCGGGCGAAGAAGACGCCGCCCACGGCGAACGCCGCGCAGCACAGGAGGATCAGCGCGATGCGAAGGAGCAGGCGCGTGGCCCGGTTCTTCTTGCGGTGCTCGGGGTTGAAGCTCTCGCGGGCCTCCTCGCGCGCCGCGCGCGTCTGAATCCGGCGGGGCATGTATTCCTCATCCGTCAGCGCGCCCTGGTCGCCGGAGTCGGGCGTGTAGCCGTCATAGAAGACCGGGGCGTCGCTGTCGTCGACGTATGCCAGCGGGCGCTCATACGCGGGATCGCCGAAGTAGCCGTATTCCGTCTGCTTAGCTGAGGGTTCGTTTTCCTCCGCTCCGGCGGTGTAGGCCTCCTGCCGCTGCTGCTGGCGGCGGCGGATGGCGGCGCTGTCCCCGGCGTAGCTGGCGGGAATGTCGCCCGGCTCTGGCACGGGACGGATGATCTCCGCCTCGCGGATGGAGCGGCGCACGCGCTCCGCCTGGTCCTTCATCTGGTCGATGCGCCGGCGGCCCTCGTCGCGGCGCTTCTGCAGCGCCTCCAACTCGTCGGTCAGCTCCGCGCGGTCGACCGCCTCCGGATCGTATACGTCGCTGCGCGGCGGCAATGCCGCGATATCCTCCTCGCCCTGCTCAAACTGGATGACGCTGAGCGACGGCTTCTTTTTGTGCATCGCCTCTTCCCATGAGGCGGGCTTTTGCGTCTCGTTGCCCTCAAGCGGCGCGCCGCAGCGCTCGCATTTGGGCAGATAGGCCTTGTTCCAGGCCCCGCAGCGGGGACATTTCATGCCGGGAAAACCCTCCCAAAAATCAGTTTAACCTTATCTATATTCGCGCTGAACCGGGGAAAATCCTCTATTTGCGCGAAAAGGGGAAAGAAAGGGGCGAAGCGCGAAAGAAGTCTGCGCTGGCGGCTTGTCCTTTTGCATGGATTGGTGGTATAATGAGCAAAGGCTATTTTTCCCCGGTGCGGGCTGCCGATGGACGCCGCCGGGGGAGCGATTCAAAACTCGAATGCGGGAGGATGCCGTCATGATGGACAATTTTAAGGAAGATATCGTCTCGAGCCGCAGCACGCTGCTGCCGAATATCCTCTATGTGATCAGTTGGATCTTCGTGGTGATTTTCGGCCTGTACGCGCTGCTGATGCTGCAGGTGCTCTTTGTCGCCTTCAGCGCCTCGGGACTGATCATCACGGTGCTCAGCGCCGCGGCGGCCGTGCTGCTCTTCCTGCTCAAGGACAACCTCAAGGTGGAGTATGAGTACACGTTCACCAACGGCTCGCTCGACTTTGCCAAGGTCATGCGCGGCGCGCGGCGCAAGGAGCTGGGCAGCATGAATGTCGCCAATGTCGCCGCCTGCGGCCACGTGGCGCACGACAGCTTCCGCCGCTATCTCTCCATGAAGGATGTCGAGAAGAAGAACTGGTTCCTCAACCGCGACGGCAACCTGTTCTATTTCTACTATGTCAAGGAGAACAAGAAGCACATGATCATCATCGAGCCGAGCGAAGAAATGGTCGGCATGATCGTGCGCTATGTTCAGCCAGGCGTTTTCCAGGGCTGAATGGAAAGCGGTCTCCAGCGCGGCAATCCCGCTCTGGAGATTTGTTATGCCCTTTTGCAGGGCGCCGCAGCGCGCTGCTGGAAGGGGCGTCAGGAATAACTGCCTGTGTCAGCGGACTGCGTTGGCCCGGTGCGGGAGGCGCCGGAGCTTTGGACGCTCCGCCGGCCTGAGCGGGAATCCGAAGGGGAAGACAGATGATTTATCTTGACAACAGCGCGACGACGCGCCCGTTTGACGGCGTGATCGACGCGATGAACGCCTGCATGCGGGAGAGCTACTTTAACGCCTCCGCGGCGTACAGGCCGGCCATGGAGGTCGAAAAGGCGATTTCCGCCTGCCGCAGGCGGATTGCCGCGGAGCTCGGCACGCAGGAGAGCGGCGTGATCTTCACCTCCGGCGGCACGGAGAGCGACAATCTGGCCCTGCTGGGCGTGGCGATGACGTTGCGCAGGCCGGGCAATTTTGTCGTCAGCGCCATCGAGCATCCCGCCGTGGCGGAGACGGTGCGCCGGGTCGAAAGGCTTGGCCACGAGGTGCGCGTGCTGCCGATTGACGAGCGGGGCATCGTCGATCTTTCCGCCTGCGAGACGGTCATCGACGAGCAGACGGCGCTGGTCAGCTGCATGCAGGTGAGCAACGAGACGGGCGCGGTGCAGCCGGTTGCGCAGCTGGGCGCGCTGGCCAGGCGGAAAAACCCTGCCGCGCTGCTGCATGTGGACGGCGTGCAGGGCTTCATGCGCGTGCCGGTGCACATGGGCAGAATGGGTGTCGACCTGTATGCGTTGAGCGGCCACAAGATTCACGGCCCGAAGGGCGTGGGCGCGCTGGCCGTGCGCGGCGGCGTGCGGCTTGCCCCGCAGATGACGGGCGGCGGCCAGGAGAAGAACCTGCGCTCCGGCACCTATAACTCGCCGGCCATCATCGGCCTTGGCGAGGCCGTGCGTGAGATGGCGCAGCGCCGTACCGACGTCGAGGCGATGCGCGCGCTGAAAACGCGCCTCTGGGAGAGGCTCTCGCAGACGGAGGGCATCCGCGTCAACGGGCCGCTGCCGCAGGAGGCGGACAGCGCGCCCCATGTGCTGAGCCTGTCCTTTGACGGCGTGCGCGGCGAGGTGCTGCGCAACGCGCTGGAGGGTGAGGGCGTGCTCGTCTCGACGGGCTCCGCCTGCGCCTCGCACAAGCAGAAGGTCAGCACGACGCTGCGCGCGATGGGCCTTTCCGCCGCGCAGGCGGACGGCACCATCCGCGTGAGCCTGGGGCTGTTCAATACGGCAGAGGAAATGGACGAGGCGGCGGAAAAGATGGAGAAGCTGTTTGCGCTGCTTCGTCAGTACAGGAGGAGATAAACGATGAGGGATATCCTGCTGGTTCGCTACGGAGAGGTCTTTCTGAAGGGGCAGAACCGCCCGTTCTTCATGAAGAAGCTCATGGATCACATCAAGCAGGCCGTTCGCGATGTCGGCGGGCGCGTCTGGCTGAGCGAGGGACGCATCTATGTGTCTGACTTTACGGACCTGGAGACGTGCATCCGCCGCGTGACGAAGGTCTTCGGCGTGCACTCGGTCAGCCCCGCGGTGGAGATGGAGAAGGACGACTTTGAGGCCATCTGCACCCAGGCGGTGGAGATGATGCGCCCGTTCTCGGGCAGCTTCAAGGTGCTCGCCCGCCGCTCGGACAAGCGCTATCCGCTCGATTCGCCGGCGATCATGCGCGAGGCCGGCGGCTACATCCTTTCGCGCCTGCCGCAGCTGACGGTCGACGTGAACAACCCGGAACACACGCTGATGATCGAGATTCGGGACCACGCCTATCTCTCCGTCGAGCGCTTCCCGGCGGTGGAGGGTATGCCGATGGGCACCAACGGCAAGGCCTGCCTGCTGCTCTCGGGCGGCATCGACAGCCCGGTGGCGGGCTTCATGATCGCCAAGCGCGGCGTCGAGCTCTGCTGCGTGCACTATCATTCCTTCCCGTACACCAGCGAGCGTGCGCGGGAAAAGGTGCTCGAGCTGGCGCGCCTGCTCTCCGAATACTGTGGAAAGATGCGCGTGTTTGTCGTGCCGTTTACGGAGATTCAGATGCAGATCCATCAGAAGTGCCCGGAGAACTACACGACGCTGATCATGCGCCGCTACATGATGCGCATTGCGCAGATCCTGGCTGAGCGCGACGGGGCGCAGGCGCTCATCACGGGCGAATCCATCGGCCAGGTCGCCAGCCAGACGATGGAGGCGCTTGGCTGCACGGACGACGTCGTCTCGATGCCCGTCTTCCGCCCCTGCATCGGCATGGACAAGAGCGAGATCATCGAGCGGGCCGTCAAAATCGGCACGTTTGAAACCTCCTCGCTGCCCTATGAGGACTGCTGCACGGTCTTCACGCCGAAGCACCCGGCGACCCATCCGCGCAAGGCACTGATCGCCAAGGCGGAGGAGGCGCTTGACAGCGAGGCCCTGATTCAGGCGGCGATCGAGGGAACGGAGCTCGTCGAGGTGGGCTAAACCGCGAAGCCGCAACATAAGATGAACGCAGAGCGAGAGCTCTGCGTTTTTTCAAATCACGGAAAAACGCGGAAGGGAGGCGGTTGCTTGCCATGGCGGGAGGCGCTCATCTCCCGGCTGACGCCGGAGGTCTCGGCCTTGCTCAAAGGGCTTGACGCCGGAGCGGCCGCGCAGCTCCGGGAGCTCCGCTTTCGGCTGGGACGGCCCACGGAGCTGGTCTATGGCGGGCGGAGCGAGGAGGCACCGCCGGTTTTGGATCGCGAAGCGATGGAGGCGCTGCTTGCGGCGCTGTGCGGTTATTCGCGTTATGCGTTTGAAGCGCAGATGGCGCAGGGATATTTGCCGCTGCCGGGAGGACACCGCGCCGGCGTCTGCGGGTTTGTCGCGCGGGAGGAGGGACAGCCCCTGCGCATGAGCGCCGTGACCTCCGTGTGTATCCGCATTGCGCGCGCGCTGCCGGGGGCGAGCGCACCTGTCCGTCCCTATCTGACCGACGGGGAGGGCGCGCCGAATCGCGTGCTCGTGCTCGGACCGCCGGGCTGCGGAAAGACGACCCTCCTGCGCGATGCCGCCCTGTGGCTCTCCGATGAACAGGGGCTGCACGTCTGCGCGGCGGACGAGCGCGGCGAGCTGTTTGCCGGCGGGCTGCCGGAGGGACAGGGCCGGCGGCTCGACGTGCTCACGGGCGCGGAAAAGCCGCTGGCGCTGATGACGCTCCTGCGCTCGATGGCGCCGCAGGTGCTGGTGACGGACGAGATCGGCAGGGCGGAGGACGTCGGCGCGCTGCTGGAGGCCGCGCGATGCGGCGTGGGGCTGCTGGCCTCGGCGCACGCAGGCAGCCTGGGCAGTGTCCTGCTGCGGCCTGCACTGCGCAGGCTGTTTGACGCGAGGGCGTTTGACCGCTACATCCTGTTGGGCCGGGAGAGCGCCTGCAGGGAAGTCTGGGACGCGCAGGGCAAGCCCCTCAAAACGGGCGGAAGGGAGCGTAAGGATGGGAAACCGGGATCTGGCGCTGATGACAATGATCGTGCTCAGCGCGATGGGCTTTCTGATTGCGGACGGGGAGAAGCGCCGCGTCCTCTACATTCAGGCGATGCGCAGATGCCTGCTGCGGATGAACGACCTGATCCGCTATGAACAGCTGCCGCTTGAGGACATGCTCATGCGGATCGAGCTGCGCACGACGCAGCAGGACAGGGATCTGACCCGGCTGCTGCACGCCAGCGCGCAGCGGCTGGGGCACTGCGTCAACCCGCAGCTGATGCTGCTCTTTGCCGGGGAGAGCGCGCGCCTGCCGTCCTACGGCGTGCTCAGCGAGGAGGACCGCTCGGCGTTTGAGATGGTGCTTGGC
>SFHU01000120.1 GCA_004555535.1 Clostridiales bacterium | reverse complement strand
CGAGCAAGGGATGCGCCATCCGGAGCGATGCATGCGCAACTTCATGATGGAGGGCATCGTCGCGCCCGAGGCTTTGAGGGAGCGTATGGGCATGCGGCTGCTGGGCTGCGACATTTGTCAGCGCGTGTGCCCGATGCAGCCCCGGGTGGAGGAGGAACCTGGCGGACGCTATTCGCTCGACGACTTTGTCACCGCGGACGAGGGCGCGTTCTCCCAGAGCGTGCGGCGTCTGGCGGAGGAGATCGGCCGCAACGCTGCCCGTCCCCAGCGCGTGCGCGCGCAGGCGGCGCTGCTGGCCGGCAACAGGAGACGGGTGTCGGATCTGCCGGTGCTGCGGGCATGGGCCGGCTCCCCCTTTGACGCCGTGGCGGAGCATGCGGCCTGGGCCATCCGCCGGATTGAGGAAACATCTGCACAGGAAAACGAAATTTAAGCCGCCGGTTCGCCCGGGGCTTGACCATCCTTGCAAAACAGATTAAAATAAAATGGACTGTATAGTGGGAGGGAATGCTTTGCTCAAAAATCAGATTGACGCGCTGCTTGACCGGGTGCAGAAGCCCGCGCGATACATGGGCGGCGAGATGAACGCCGTCATCAAGGATCCGTCGAGCGTCGCCATTCGGTATGCTTTCGCGTTTCCGGATGTCTATGAGGTGGGCATGTCCCATCTTGGCTCCCGGATTCTCTACGATATCATCAATAAGCGGGAGGATGCGCTCTGTGAGCGCGTCTTTATGCCGTGGGTGGACATGGCCGACCTGATGAGGCAGGAGCATGTGCCGCTGTTCTCGCTGGAGAGCCGATCCCCGGTTGGGAAGTTTGACATGCTGGGCATCACGCTCCAGTATGAGATGAGCTACACCAATATCTTGGAAATTCTCGACCTGTCCGGCATTCCGCTGCACAGCGAGGACAGAACCTGGGAGCATCCGATTGTCATCGCGGGCGGCCCCTGCGCCTTCAACCCGGAGCCGCTCTATCACTTCATCGACGCCTTTTCCATCGGAGACGGGGAGATCAGTACGCTGGAGACGATCGACGTCGTCAAGCAGTGCAAGCAGGAGGGCGTCTCGCGCGAGGAATGCCTGCGCCGCCTGGCGAAGCTCCGCGGCGTCTATGTGCCCAGCCTCTACAGGGCGGAGTACCACGAGGACGGCACGCTCGCGTCGTTTGAACCGACCCAGGAGGGCGTGCCGCGCACCGTCGTCAAGAACATGATCGCCGATCTGGATCACGCCGAGTATCCCGAGAGCGTGATCGTCCCCTTTATGGAGATCGTCCACGACCGCATCAACATCGAGGTGCTGCGCGGCTGCACGCGCGGCTGCCGCTTCTGTCAGGCGGGCATGATCTATCGGCCTGTGCGCGAGCGCAGCATGGAGCATCTGCTGGATCTGGCGAAGAAGCTCGTCGACGAGACGGGCTATGAGGAGATCACGCTCTCCTCGCTCTCCACGGGCGACTATTCCTGCCTGCCGCAGCTGGCGCATGCGCTGATGGAGCGATTTGAGGAGAAACGAGTCGCGCTGTCGCTGCCGTCGCTGCGCCTGGACAGCGAGCTCAAGGAGACGCTTGAGGAGACGCAGAAGGTCCGCAAGACGAGCCTGACCTACGCCATGGAGGCTGGCACACAGCGCCTGCGCGACGTCATCAACAAGGGCATCACGGAGGAGGATCTGATCAGCTCCGTGTCCGACGCCTTTGCGGGCGGATGGAGCAGCATCAAGCTCTACTTCATGTTTGGCCTGCCCACGGAGACGACGGAGGATCTCGACGGCATCGCGGATCTGGCCGGCAAGGTCGTCCGGCAGTATTTCAATACGCCGAAGAACCTGCGCGCGCGCGGCCTGCGCGTCAACTGTAGCGCCTCCTGCTTCGTGCCCAAGCCGTTCACGCCGTTCCAGTGGGAGCCGCAGGACACCATCGAGCAGTTTAAGGAGAAGCAGCGCCATCTCTGCCAGATCATGCGCATCAAGGGCGTCGAGTTCAACTGGCACGAGCCGCAGGTCTCGTTCCTGGAGGCCGTCTTCGCCCGCGGCGACCGCAAAACGGCCGACGTGCTGGAGGCGGCCTGGCGGCTTGGCTGCCGGTTTGACGGCTGGACGGACCAGTTCTCGTTTGACAAGTGGATGCAGGCGTTTGAGCAGTGCGGCGTGGATCCCGCGTTCTACGCGAACCGTCGCCGCGAGAAGGGCGAGCTGCTGCCCTGGGCGTTCATCGACGCGGGCGTGACCGAGAGCTATCTCTGGCGCGAGCACGAGCGCGCAATGCAGGCCGTCGTCACGCCGGACTGCCGTAAGGGCTGCCAGGGCTGCGGACTCAAGCGATTTGAAGGAGCGTGTGAAGGCCGATGAGAATGCTCGTTGAATTCCGCAAGGACGACATCGTCCGCCATCTCGGTCTGCTCGATCTGCAGAGAACCATGCAGCGCGCCCTGCGGCGCAGCGGCCTGCCGATCAAATACTCGAGCGGCTTCAATCCACACATCGTGATGTCCTTCGCCTCCGCGCTATCCACCGGCATCCCGGGGGACGCGGAGCTGCTGGATGTGTCGCTGTCCGGCGAGGCCACAGAGCAGGAGTGTTTTGAGGCGATGAACCGTGTTCTGCCGCCGTCGCTGCCTGTGACGCGCGTTCGTCTGGTGGAGGACGGCTTTCCGAAGGTCATGGCCGCGCTGCGGCAGGCGGAATACCGCATCCGCCTGATCGGAGAGGGAACGGAGGCGATCGTCTCCGCGATTCCCGCCTTCCTCGCGGAAACGGAGATCATGGCGATGCGCAAGAGCAAGCGCGGCGAGGCGCTGGTCAACATCCGGCCCATGCTGCATGCGCTCACCGCAGAGCATAGCGGCAGCGGAGAGGCTGTGCTGCAGGCGCGTGTTTCCTTCGTGGAGACGGCGACGCTCAAGCCCGATCTGCTGCTTGCCTCGCTGGCGGCGTATGCGAACGCGCCGCTGCCACGCGCGGAGATCCGCAGAACCTGTCTGCTGGGCGAAAAGGACGGCGTCCTGACGCCGCTGATCGATCTGTAATTCCTATGGAAAGAAATCTGCTGTTTGACTGTCAGAGCGGCTGGACGCGGGCGGCGGTCGTGGAGGATGGCCGCCTCTGCGAGCTCCATCTGGAGCGGACAAAGCGTGAAAACCTGACCGAAAGTCTGTTTTATGGGCGTGTGATGCAGATCAGACCGTCGGTCTGCGCGGCATTTGTGGACATCGGTCTCCCGCTCAATGCCTTTCTGCCGCTCGACGAGGCAGGAACCCAGCCGCTCCGATGCGGCGATATGCTGATCGTCCAGGGCGCAGCCAGGCAGGCGACCGACACCAAGGGCCTGCGCGTGACCACCCGGATCAACCTCGCCGGGCAGACGCTCGTCCTCGTCCCCGGCAAGCCGGGCATCCATGTCTCCAAAAAGATCAAAAACGAGGCGGACAGACAGGCGCTTGCCGAGGCGGCGCAGTCCGTATGCCCGCCGGATTGCGGGCTGATCGTCCGCACGGCGTCGCAGGATGTGACGGTTGAACGCCTTGAGCAGGAGGCCAGAGCGCTTCACGAGACCTGGCAGGAGATCAAGAGGCGGGCGGCAGGCATGGCAAAGCCAGGCATGCTCTGGGCCTCGCTGCCTCTTGAGGATCGCCTCATCCGGGATTGGGCGGGCAAGCCGGTCGACCGAATCCTGACGACGAGCCTTGCTCACGCCATGCGGCTCAAGGACCAGCAGGCGCAGGGCCTGCTCGACGGGAACATCCGCATCGAATGGTTTGAGGAGCGGGAGACGCTGCTCTTTGATGCCTTTTCCCTGGAGGAAGCGATCGACAGGGCGCTGCGCAGGCGCGTTTGGCTGCCCGGCGGCGGTTATCTGGTGATCGACATCTGCGAGGCGATGACGGTCATCGACGTCAATTCCGGAAAGATGACGCTGGGCAGGGACATCGAGGAGACGGCGCTGCGCGTCAACCTTGAGGCAGCGCAAGAGGTCGCGCGCCAGATCCGGCTGCGGAACCTTGGCGGGATGATCGTCGTCGACCTGATCGACATGAAGCCGGAACCAAACCGGGAAGCCGTGCTGCAGGCCTTCCGTCACGCGGTTTCCTGCGACAGCATGCCCGTCAAGGTGCTGGGCATCACGAAGCTGGGCCTGCTGGAAATGACGCGCAAGCGCAAGGGCGATTCGCTGCACAGGCAGCTTTGCACCTCCTGCACGGCCTGTGCTGGTGCCGGCGAGATGCTCTCCGCCGAGACGGCGGCGCAAGCTGCGCTGCGTCAGGTTCGCCGGATGGCGCTTTCCGGGCAGAGCGGCCCCTTTCTGGTGCGCTGCGCACCGCAGACGGCCGCCGCCCTTGTCGTGTGCGCCAATCCGCTTGAGGCCGACGTATATGCGCTTGGTGCGGGCGGACGGCGCCCTGACCGATGGGACATTGAACAGCTGGGAGCGGGCGCTGTGCCTGACGGCGCAAAGCCGCTGCCTCACACCGAGACTGAATAACGAAGAGGAACGAAGTCCATGAAAAGAACCGAAGCGATTGAACTGCCGGCCGAGGAGATTGCGCGCCAGCGCGCCTGGATGCGCGAATTTGCCTTCCTTGAGGGCAGGCCCCAAACCTATTGCGTCGTGACCTACGGCTGCCAGATGAACGCGCATGACAGCGAGACGCTCGAGGGCATGCTTTTCGAGATGGGCATGAAGCCCGCATTGGGCCGCGAGCAAGCGGATTTTGTCATTTTCAACACCTGCTGTGTGCGCGACAACGCGCAGCGGCGCGCGCTGGGCAACGTCGTCTGGCTCAAGGAGCTCAAGAAGACGCGGCCGGAGATGATGGTCGCCGTCTGCGGCTGCATGATGCAGCAGCCGGGCATGGGCGAGCAGATCCTCAGACAGTATCCGTTTGTGGATCTCGCCTTTGGCACCCACAACCTCTACCGCTTCCCGCAGCTGATGCTTCAGGCGGTCAAAACGCGCCGGCGCGTCGTCGAGGTGCTGCAGGACGACGCGGGGAGCATTCCCGAGGAGCTTCCCGTCCGCCGCAGCAGCCCGGATCATGCCTACATCACGATCATGTACGGCTGCAATAACTTCTGCTCCTACTGCATCGTGCCCTATGTGCGGGGCCGGGAGCGCTCGCGCTCATCCGCGCGCATCCTTGAAGAGGCCCGCCAGCTCAAGGCGGAGGGCGTCAAGGAGATCATGCTGCTGGGGCAGAACGTCAACTCCTACGGCCTGGACGTCGAGGGGGAGCTCAGCTTTGCGCAGCTCCTCGCGGCGCTTGACGACGTGGGCATCGAGCGCATCCGCTTCATGACCTCCCATCCCAAGGACCTTTCCGATGAGCTCATCGAGGTCATGGCAAACGGGAAGCATATCTGTCATGCGCTGCACCTGCCCGTGCAGCACGGCAGCAACCGCATTCTGCAGTCGATGAACCGCCGCTATACGCGTGAGGCATATCTGGAGCGCGTCAGCGCGCTGCGCGCGAAGGTGCCCGATATCAGCCTGACGACAGACCTGATCGTCGGCTATCCGGGCGAGACGGAGGAGGACTTCGAGGAAACCTGCTCCCTTGTGGAACGCGTTGGCTACGACAGCGCGTTCACGTTTATCTACTCGCCGCGCGTGGGTACGCGTGCGGCGGACATGCCCGACCAGATTCCCGAGGAGGTCTCCTCCCGGCGCATCCAGAAGCTGATTGCGATTCAGAAGGAGATTACCCACAGGCGATACGTCGGCTACATCGGTCAGATCCACAGCGTCCTCGTCGAGGAGGCCTCCAAGCGGGATGAGCACCAGATGGCCGGCAAGAACGAATACAACATCACCGTCAATTTCCCCGGAACGAGGGATCTGATCGGCCAAATCGTCCGCGTGCGTATCACCTCCAGCGGCGAGAGCACGCTGCGCGGCGAGCTGATCGGGATGGAGAGCTGACAGGACACACAACCAAGCGAATTTTGACAAAACAGGAGGTATTTTCCATGAGCCAGGTTACCGATTGCGCCCGCGCGCTGGGCGAAGCGATTGTCGCTTCTGACGAATACAAGAACATGCAGATCACCGAAAAGGCGGCCATGACCGATCCGGCGGTCGCCGAGGCGATGGGCCGCTATCTCGAGCTCAAGGAGGCGCTCAACGACGTGATGCGCCAGGAGGAGCCGGATCCGGAGCTCATCGCGCGCTACGGCAGCGAGATGGATGAGGTGCAGCGGGCGATGAACGCCATGCCCGCCATCGACGCGATGACCGCGTCCCGGCAGAAATTTTCCGAGCTGATGAATTCCGTCAACCAGATCCTCGAGTTCATCGTCACCGGCGAGGTCGCGCAGGGCGGCGGCTGCTCCGGCAACTGCGCCTCCTGCGGCGGCTGCCACTGAGCCATCCGGCTGCCGGACTAGGAAGGAAACCCATCATTTACGGCTGTACGGAGGCTGAAACATGGCGAATATGACCCCCATGATGCGTCAATACCTGGAGATGAAGGAAAAGTATCCGGGGATGATCCTCTTTTTCCGGCTGGGCGATTTTTATGAGATGTTCTTCGACGACGCTAAGCTGGTCTCCCGGGAGCTGGAGCTGACGCTGACGGGGAAGAGCTGCGGCATGGAGGAGCGCGCGCCGATGTGCGGCGTGCCGTTCCACAGCGCAGAAACCTACATCAACCGGCTGATCGAGAAGGGCTACAAGGTCGCCATCTGCGAGCAGATGGAGGATCCCGCCACGGCCAAGGGCCTGGTCAAGCGCGACGTCATCCGCATCGTGACGCCGGGCACGGTGATCGAGCAGTCCATGCTCGACGAGCGGAGAAACAGCTATCTGCTCTCTGTCTGTCTGGAGGGCAGCAAGGCGGGCCTCGCCTTTGCCGATGTCTCCACGGGCGAATTCTTCCTCTACGAGATCGACAAGGCCGCTTCCCGTCTTCAGGATGAGCTGGTGCGCATCTCGCCCAAGGAGATCATCGCCAACGCACAGCTGCCTCAGGGCGCCACGGCGCTCCCGGTCGATGTCCGGGACAGCTCGGGCTTCCAGTTCGGCAAGGCCAAGGCCGCGCTGTTTGCGCATTTCGGCGTGCAGTCGCTGGAGGCGCTGGGCGTGGAGGGGCTTCGTCTCGGCGTTCGCGCCGCCGGCGCGCTGATGCACTACCTCGATGAGACGCAGAAAAACGCGCTGGAGCACATCACGACCCTGCGCCGCTATTACGACAAGCGCTACATGATGCTCGACCATACCGCGCGGCGTAACCTTGAGCTGACGGAAACCATGCGCTCCCGCCAGAAGCAGGGGACGCTGCTGGGCATCCTCGATTACACCTGCACGGCGATGGGCGGCCGCATGCTGCGCGGCTTCATCGAGCAGCCGCTCGCCGTCCGCGAGGAGATCGAGCGGCGGCTGGAGGCCGTCTCCGCGCTCGCCGGCGCGGATATGACGGCCGCGCTGCTGCGGGATGAGCTCTCCGCCGTCTACGACGTCGAGCGCCTGCTCAGCCGCATCTCCTACCGGTCGATCAACGCGAAGGACTGTCTCGCCCTGCGGGACTCCCTTTCACATGTCCCGGCCATCCGGGAGGCGCTTGCTTCGCTCTCGCCCGCCGGGCAGCTCGCCGAGCTGCTTGAGGGCCTTGAGCCGCTTGATGACATCGTCGACCTGCTGACCCGGGCGATCGATCCCGACGCGCCGGCGCTGATGAGCGACGGGCACTACATCCGCGAGGGCTACAACGCGGAGCTGGACAAGCTGCGCTCCGCCTCCGCCAACGGCAAGCAGTGGATCGCGGAGCTGGAGGCAAAGGAGCGGGAGCTCACCAAGATCAAGAATCTCAAGATCCAGTACAACAAGGTCTTTGGCTACTATATCGAGGTCACCAAGTCGTTTTACGATCAGGTGCCGTATCGCTATACGAGAAAGCAGACGCTGGCCAACTGTGAGCGCTATATGACGCCGGAGCTGCACGAGATCGAGGAGACCGTCTTGGGCGCGCAGGAGAAGTCCCTACGCCTGGAGCAGGGGCTGTTCATCGAGATCCGCGATTTCCTCTCCAGGCAGATTTCACGCATGCAGCGGACGGCAGAGGCGCTCAAGACGCTCGATGCGCTCCTGTCCCTGGCAACCGCCGCCGTGCGCCATCACTACGTCCGGCCCGAGATCACCGAGGACGGCGTAATTGACATTCAGAATGGCCGCCATCCGGTCGTCGAGGACGGCCTGAGCGGGGAGGAACCCTTTGTCCCCAACAGCACCCTGATGGACTGCGGGGACAACCGGATGCTGATCATCACCGGCCCGAACATGGCGGGCAAGAGCACCTACATGCGCCAGGTCGCGCTGATCACGCTGATGGCGCACATGGGCAGCTTCGTGCCCGCGGACAGCGCCAGAATCGGCATCGTGGACAGGATTTTCACGCGTGTGGGCGCGTCGGATGATCTGGCCAGCGGCCAGTCGACCTTCATGGTCGAGATGAACGAGATGGCGCACATCCTGCGCAGCGCGA
>SFHU01000119.1 GCA_004555535.1 Clostridiales bacterium | reverse complement strand
CTCGCCAAGGCCACGGGCTTCGGGCCCGGGGAGATCATGTTCTCCTCAAACGACACGCCCGCAGGGGAGTTTGCGCGCGCAAGGAAGCAGGGCGCCATCATCAACCTGGATGACTTCACGCTCATCGAGACGATGGAGGCGGCCTGCGGCGTGCCCGAAACCGTCTGCTGCCGCTACAATCCGGGCGGGGACTTCGCCATCGGCAACGAGATCATGGATCAGCCTCGGGAGGCCAAATACGGCATGACCCGCGCGCAGCTGGCGCAGGCCTACCGCGTGCTGATGCAGAAGGGCGCGCGGGAATTCGGCTTGCACGCCTTCCTGGCCTCCAACACGCTGACCAACGCCTATTATCCGACGCTGGCGCGCATTCTCTTCAAAACGGCCGTGGAGCTGCACCGGGAAACGGGCGCGCACATCGGCTTCATCAACCTCTCCGGCGGCGTGGGCATCGCCTACCGGCCGCATGAGACAGAAAACGACATCGCCGTCATCGGCGAGGAGGTGCGCAAGGCGTATGAGGAGGTGCTCGTCCCGGCGGGCATGGGCGACGTGCGCATCTTCACGGAGCTGGGCCGCTTCATGCTCGGGCCTAACGGCGCGCTGCTGACGACCGCGACGCACGAGAAGCACACCTATAAGGAATACATCGGCGTGGACGCCTGCGCCTGCAACCTGATGCGTCCGGCGATGTACCGCGCGTATCATCACATCACGGTGCTGGGCAAGGAACACGCGCCGCTGGATCATCTTTACGATGTCGTCGGCGGCCTGTGCGAGAACAACGACAAGTTCGCCATCGACAGGCGTTTGCCGGAGATCGACCGCGGCGACCTGCTCTACATCCATGACACCGGCGCGCATGGCTTCTCGATGGGCTACAATTACAACGGCAAGCTGCGCAGCGCCGAGCTGCTGCTGCGCGAGGACGGCAGCGTGCAGATGATCCGCCGCGCGGAGACGCCGAAGGATTATTTCGCGACGTTTGACTTCACCGGCCTGACCTTTGACTGAGGCTCAGCCCTTGAGCCAGCCCAGCTCCCGCATGCGCGCGGCGATGGGCGCGTGCATACGCGCGTCCTTGAAATAGACATAGCGCGCTGAGGAGGGGACGAGCCTGCCGTCCGGCCAACGGACGAGCCCCGTGCCATCCCCGCTGAGCCCGTAATCGGCAAGGGTTTGGCCCGCGGGCGGCACGATGTGCGAGACCTTGCCGTGGCAGCGGTTGCCCAGAAAGAGCAC
Organism: Clostridiales bacterium; assembly: GCA_004555535.1. Taxonomy (GTDB): domain Bacteria; phylum Bacillota; class Clostridia; order Christensenellales; family Aristaeellaceae; genus Ventricola. Next base: position 7,261 of record SFHU01000119.1, on the reverse strand, counting down.
GAAGCGGCCAAGCTCCGGGTCGATGGACAGGTGGTTGCCCGTAAAGCCGCTCAGGCCGATGCTGTGCACGCCCATCCATTCGGGCACCTCGCTCAGGTGCTGATTGGGGTGTTTGGAAAAGCAGAGATAGCCCAAGTATTGCCGGTGGGTGCCGTCGCCGTTGGGCTTCCCGGTGCGGTTGGTGCCGATGGCCAGCAGGGATTCGCGGCGGATCAGATCGCCGCCAAGCAGCGCCTGCGCAAAGCGGACCATGTCGGCGCAGGTGGAAAACAGTCCCGCGTGGCCGCACAGGTCGCGCCCGCCCTGCGAGAGCAGCAGGGCCTTGGGATCGTGCGGCGTTCCGGGCGGCGTGTCGCAGCGCAGCACATAGCGCGAGCGCGCGATGCGGTGCTCGTAGTTGTAGCAGACGCAGCGCGCCCTCAGCGCGTCGGGCACGCAGGCGTGGGTTTCGCGCATGCCGGCCGGGGCGAGAATGTATTCGGCGAAGGCGTCGCCCAGCGGGAGACCGGTTTTGGCCTCGAGCACGTATTTCATGACCATCGCGTTGATATCCGAATAAACGCGCACGGCGGGCGTCGGCGCGACTCGCGTGGCGAACAGGCGGCGAAGCCCCTCCTCGCGGTCCGGCGCCTCGTCGATGCGCCCCTCCGTCTGAAGGCTCACGCAGAAGCCGAGCACATCGCCCACGCGCACGGATGTGAGATGGACAAAGCGCGCGTCGATGTCGCCGACGGTTTCATCGAGCGAAAGCCGCTTCTGCTCCACGAGCATCATCGTCAGCACGGCGGTGAAGAGCTTGGTCAGCGAGGCGAGGTCGCAGAGGCTGTCCGCTCTGAGCGGACGCCGTGACGGGACAAAGGCGGCGCCGCGACGCTCGATGCGTTGTGCGCAGCCATAGAGGGCGGATTCACTTTCTTCGGGGGTGCCGTAGGCGACGCAGATGCCCGAGAGCATCTGCGCCTCGTCACACAGAAAGCGCATGTTGTCAAGCAGGGAATCCATAGAAGCCTCCAACAGATGATGCAAGGATGCACAGAAAGAGAAAGGGGTATGTGGAATGGAAGCGGTTACGCTCAGCGCGGCGGCGGTCTCGGCCATCGCGGGCATGCAGGAGGAGACGGTGGCGCTGCTCAAAACGCTGTGCGCCATTCCGGCTCCGAGCCACAGGGAGGAGCGGCGCGCGGCGTTTGTCAGGGACTGGTTTGTGTCAAACGGCATGCAGGCCCAGATCGACGGGGCGCTCAACGTGCGCTGCCCGATGGGGCTGGAGACGCACGAGGACATCGTCGTCATCATGGCGCACATGGATACGGTCTTCCCCGATCTTGAGCCCATGCCCATGCGCGAGGAGGGCGGCAGGCTGTATTGCCCGGGCGTTGGCGACGACACGGCCAACCTGGCGGCGCTCATGATGCTTGCCCGTTATCTCAGGGACAGGACGCCCCGCTGCGGCGTGCTGTTTGTCGCCAATTCCTGCGAGGAGGGGCTGGGCAATCTCAAGGGCTGCAAGGAGATCATGAAGGAATTCGGGGCGCGCGTCAAGGCGTTTGTCTCTCTGGATGGCGGCCTGGAGCATGTCTGCGCGAGGGCGGTCGGCTCCTGCCGTTACCGCATCACGGCGCGCACCAAGGGCGGGCACAGCTTCGCCTCCTTCGGCAACCGCAACGCAATTGCCGTGCTCGCGGAGCTCGTGACGGCGCTGTACGCGCAGAGCGTGCCCCAAAATGGCGACAGCCTGACCACCTACAACGTCGGCGTCATCTCCGGCGGTACCTCGGTCAACACGATTGCCCAGCAGGCGGAGATGCTCTACGAATACCGCTCGGACGACGCTAATTGCCTCGCGGCGATGGGCAGCCAGATGCAGCGGATTCTCGCGGAGCATGCGCATGACGACGCCAGGGTGGAGGTAGAACTGCTGGGCATCCGGCCCTGCGCGGGCAAGGTGGATCCCGACGAGCAGAGCGCGCTGGAAAACGCCGGCATAGCGGCGCTGCACCGCTATGCTGGATCGGTTCCGATGATCTGCTCCGGCTCGACGGACTGCAACATTCCGCTCTCGATGGGCATTCCGTCGATCTGCTTCGGCGTGTATCGCGGCGAAGGGGAGCATACCCGCGAGGAATGGATCGAGCCGGCATCAATTGAAAGCGGCATGAAGGCGGCGCTGAGCGTCATCCTCAACTGGTTTGAGGCGTGAGTTCCGGCGTCATGCCTGGCCAGTGGGAGAAAGAAAGCTCAGCGTGACGGGTTCACAGGCGCTGTAATCGACGTCCGTGACCGCTCGCTCCAGCACCATGTCGGCAGAACACTCCGGGTTGAGCCAGTCCGCCGCCAGTGCGGGCGGCAGCATGACGGGCATCCGGTTGTGCAGAAAGGCGATGCTGTCCGCAGGGGCGCGGGTCAGAATGACGAACACCGGCCTGCCCTCCTCGAGGCGGTACAGCCCCGCCAGGTAAAACCGCGGCGCGCCGGCGGAGCCGACGGCGTATTTGACCGTTTCGCGGGCGCGCTTGTCCCACTCGAAATAGCGCGAGGCGGGAATCAGGCAGCGGCGGCAGTTTATGCTCTGCGCGAAGAGGGGCTTCCTTGCGGCGGTCTCGCTGCGCGCGTTGATCAGGATGCGCCCATCGGGCAGCGTGTAGCCCCATTTCATGGCGAAGAGGCGGGGATGCATCGCCCGGCTGTTGGCGAGCACGGGAACGACATCCGTGGGGAACACCTCGCCGCAGGTTTTGATGGCGGGCTCCCGCCGGCAGAGGGCGGAAAGCGGCGCCTTCCATGCCCCAGGCAGAGCATCCGCGCCGAGCTCGTAACGGCCGCACATGGCGTTCACCTCCCGAATGCACGATATAGCGGCAGGCCCGAACCGGAATGGCCCGGGTCACCTCATGATTATACCGCAAAAGGACGCCGCCCGGAAGGGCCGGCGGCGATTTTGCGCGCAGAAGCACATCCGGAAAGGCAGGAAGAACATGGGACAGGAGCGAATCCAACAATATGCCATCAGGCGCGGCGTGCCTGAGGATGCTGACGCCATTTATGCGCTGTATCGCTCGCTGATCGGCGTGCCCTACGGCACATGGAGCGAGGAATACCCCAGCCGGGAGCTCGTCACAGAGGATTTGCGGACGCAGGAGGTCTTCGTCATGGAAGGCGGAGAGCACCTCATTGCGGCCATCGTGAGCGAGGAATCGGACGAGTTTGACGGCATGGCGCCGTGGTATCCGGATGTCAGGCGCTGGGCACAGCTGAGCCGGCTCGGCGTGGCGCGGGACTGTCAGGGGCGCGGCATCGCCCGGCGGATGCTCGCCTATGCGATGGAGCAGGCGAAGGCGGAGGGCTATGACGCCGTGCGCTTTCTCGTCGGCGCGCAGAACCTGCCCGCCCAGCGGGCCTATGCCGGCTTTCACTTTGACATCTGCGGGGAGGCGGACGCCTGGGGCGACCGCTGGCTCTGTTACCAGAAGCGGCTGTGACGCGCCCGGCCTGGCCGGGATCATTTCCTTTGGAGGTTTGCGGATTCATGCACATGAGGACCAAGAAATGGGCCAGGCCCGAGCTGGAGGCCTGCCCGTATTTTACCGACGAGCCGGAGACCCTGCGCGGTCATTGGCGGGAGCGCTTTGAGCAGGACGCGCCGTTGTATCTGGAGCTGGGCTGCGGCAAGGGTGTCTCCACTGCGGCGATGGTGCGCGACAATCCCGGCGTCAACTTCATCGCGGTCGACATCACCTGCAACGTGCTGGGCGACACGCGCCGCAACATCGAGGCGGCGTTTGGCGGCGAGGTTGTGCGCAACGTGATGATCGCGCGCTACGACATCAGCTATATCGAGAAGATCCTCGCGCCGGAGGACCGGGTGGAGCGGATTTACATCAACTTCTGCAACCCGTGGACCAAGCGGCCCAAGTACGCCAAGCGCAGGCTGACGCATCCGCGCCAGCTGATGCAGTACCGCGAGTTTCTCGTCGACGGCGGCGAGATCTGGTTCAAGACGGACGACGTGCCGCTGTTCACGGAGTCCCTGCCGTATTTCGCGGCCTGCGGGTTTGAGATGCGCTATCTGGTCAGCGACCTGCACGCCTCGGGCTTTGCGCCCAATTACGTCAGCGAGCATGAGCAGAAGTTCACGTCGCTGGGCGTGCCGATCAAGTTTGTGATCGTGAAAAAGCTGCCCGGCCCGGTCGAGCTGGACCCTGTCCGATGGGTCATGCCGGGCGCGTTCGCCAGGCTGAGGCTGGCTGGCACGGAGGACGAGGAGAGCTGACCGGGAGGCCCATCATACAAAAGAAGCGTGAGGAGAGGTGAACGGAGCATGTTTGCTGTGATCGTCAACCCCGAATCCGGAAAGGGAAGAACAGAGGGACTGCCGCAGGCCCTCTGCCGTGTGCTTGAGGAGAGCGGCCACGAGAGCCGCATCTTCCCGACGCAGGAGGCCGGCGACGAGGGCCGGCAGGCGCGCATCGCGCTCGAAAATGGCGCGCAGGCCATCGTCTGCGTCGGCGGGGACGGCACGCTCAGCGGAATCGTCGGCGAGCTGGCGGAGAAGGACGTGCCGCTTCTGATCGTTCCGGCTGGAACGGGCAACGATTTTGCGCGGGCGTTTGGCCTGCCGCGCGACCCCGTTCGGGCGCTTCGCGCGCAGCTTGACGGGGAGCGCGCGCACATCGACCTGGGCACGGTCAACGGGAAGCCGTTTCTCAATGTCTCGGGCAGCGGCTTTGACGTGGAGGTGCTGCGCAAGACGGAGGAGCTCAAGGCCGTCTGGCCCGGGGAAAAGGCCTATCGCAAGGCCGTCGCGGCCGTGCTCGGGCGCTATAAGCCGATGGAGCTGGAGCTTTCTGTCGACGGCGGCGCGTTTGAGCGGCGGCGCGTGACGATCGCGGAGTTCGCTAACGGGCAGTATTTCGGCGGCGGCATGCGCGTCGCGCCGGAGGCGGCGCATGACGACGGGCTGCAGGACGTCGTGACAGTCGTGCCCGTCTGGCATGGGCTGATCCCACTGCTGCTGCCACTGCTCATCTTGGGCATCCACACGAGGCTGCCGCTGGCGAAGGCCGTGCGCGCGAGGAGCGCCGTGCTGCGCTGCCCGGGGATGACCGTCAACATCGACGGGCGCCTCGAGCGCATGGACGAGGCACGCTTCGGCGTGCTGCCCGGCGCGCTGTGCGTCATGCGCCCGAAACAATGCGGATAAGGCATTTTTTTCCCGGAAAGGGAAGAAAAAACAGGGTCAATCCGTCATATGGATGAGGGAACACAAAAGGAGTGTGATCATCGTGAAAAAGGCATGGATCGCCCTGCTGGCAGCGCTGCTGCTGGCGGCGCTGGCCGTCACGGGCATTTGCGAAACGCTGTATGTCGACAATCGGGAGACGGACAAGATCTATCCCGAGCGGCTGAATATGCGAGATGCGCCCTCCAGGACGGGCGGCATCCTGGGCCTGTACTACACCGGCGCTCAGGTGACGGTGCTCGGCGTGGAGAACGAGGAATACACCAAGGTCGAAATCGGCGGCATGACGGGCTACATGGCCAGCGAATACCTGATCACGCAGGAGGAGGCTGTCGAGCGCTACGGCGAGGACGGCGGCTTTGGCGACTGCCGCATCGCGGAGGTTGACCTGACGGGCCTGTGGCGCAGCACCGTGCCGCTGCTGGAGACGACGGACAACGGCTCGACAGCGCTGGGCACGCTGCGCACGGGCGACCGTGTTGCGCTGGTGGGCATCATCGACGACTGGGCCTACATCCGCGCGGCGTTTGACGGCGAGGAGAAGCTCGGCTATGTGCCGCTCGATTCGCTGACGGACGTGGACGAGCGCAAGGTGTACATCATCGCGGGCAAGAAAGCGGACAGCCAGACCAACCTCTATGCGGCGGCCAACGACCGCGCGGAGATCCTGATGGCGCTCAAGAATGGCACGGCCTGCTTCAGCCTCTTTGGCCGCAAGGAGGGCGAGTGGGTGAAGGTGCGCGTGGGCGGTGTGACGGGCTATATCCGCTATACGCAGACGGCAAACCTCTATGCGCTTGGCACCGAGCCGCGCAGCGTCGTGCCGTATTATCCGCTGCAGATGACGACGAAGGGTGACACGCTGCTCTACAGTGTCATGAATGACGCGACGCAGCCCTATATGACGCTGGGACAGGATCTAAAGGTTGAGGTGCTTGCCGAGAGCGGCGAGAACGCCTATGTCCGCACGATGGAGGGCGGCGCGGGCGCCTATGACTGCGGCGACTTCGGCTATGTTCCGCTCAGCAGCCTGACGCTGACGGCGACGGGCACGAGCCTGGGCGTCGCGCAGGTGGATGACGGCGACCTGCCAGGCATTTTGCTTGCCGAGCCGCAGGCGGACGCGGAGATGATCGGCGCGCTGTGCGCCGGCGCGCAGGTGCGCATCACCTCCTTTACGCAGACGGATTACGCGCAGGTTGCGCTGGGCGATGTCACGGGCTATTTGCTCAAGGACGCGATCCGCGTGCTCAGCGAGCCGGACGAGCCTGTGTCCGACAGGATTCCCCAGCGCGCAACGGCGCTCAGCGACCTGACGCTGCGCGCCGCGCCGAAGGTGGAGGCGCAGGAGGGCGATGAGGTCGCGGCGGGCAGCCGCGTCTACATGCTCGGGCGGTTTGGCGACTGGGCCTTTGTGCGCGCGGCGGACAAGCCGGGCCTCGACGTGACGGGAGGAGAAGACCACACGGGATTTGTCCTGCTGTCCCAGCTCGACGCGCCGGCGAGCACGATGTATCTGACCGCCTTTGCCTTGACGGATAAGGTCAACCTGCGCAGTGAGGCGAGCAGCCAGACCGGGCAGATCATCGGCAAGGTTCGCCTGGGCGAGCGCTTGCGCGTCGCGGACTACGGCACGAAGTGGACCTGCATCGTCACGCCGGACGGCAAGCGAGGCTACGTCATGACGCAATACCTGACCTTTGAATGACCGGAATCAAGCAAAATGCAGCCCGATCATCGGAAATGAAAAGCTGGTGGACGCGGCGGAAAATGCAGGCCAGAGGCACAAAACCTCTGGCCTTTTCCATGGATTGTGATACAATGTGTCTGTCGAATCATATTTGGGGAGGATGCATTGTGAAAGTCACGATCGAGGAACTGGAAGCCTACCTGCAGGATCATTATCGCCATGGCGGCAAGGAGCAAAGCCTGTTCATGAAGCTCGTGGAGGAAATCGGAGAGGTCGCAGAGGTTCTGAACAAAAAGGCGGGAAGGAAAGCCTCCGGCGATGAGGATCTGCAG
>SFHU01000017.1 GCA_004555535.1 Clostridiales bacterium | reverse complement strand
ATATCAACGCGGAGGGTGATTTTCTTTTGTTACGTCGATATCCCGCCCCTTTTCAAGGAAAAAATCCCCGGTCCGAATCCGGGTATCAGCTCCAACTAAACACCTTCCGCAGTACTTCGCGGAGGGTGTTTTTTCTTGCTATTTCTCCATTTTTGTATCCTGCGCTCCCTCTTCTGTGCGGACCCTTTGGCTTCAGAGCTTGATAAGGGGGATGCCGAGGGCATCGCCCGGCATGTTGTTGCGCCAATGCTGCGGATATGTCGTTGAGTTGGTAAGGATGAGCTCCCCGCCCGTTTCATCTCCGTCCCCGAGCTAAATATTGAGATTTCTGGCAATCGTCTTGACGACCTCGCCCATCACAACGGGCTTGGACAGATGCCCGTTCATGCCGGCATCCAGAGAGGCCTGCACATCCTCGGCAAAGGCATTGGCCGTCATCGCGATAATCGGAATCTGCAGGGCATCGGGGCGATTGGCGAGATTGCGGATCGCCGCGGTGGCCTCATGGCCGTCCATCTCCGGCATCATGATGTCCATCAAAATGACATCAAAGGTGCCCGGAGGATTCTGCGCAAAGGCGCAAACCGCCTGCCTTCCGTCCGCCGCCCTGGTCACCCGGGCGCCCAGCCTCTCCATCTGAATCGTGGCAATCTCCGCATTCAGGTCATTGTCCTCCGCCAGCAGGATCCTTACGCCCGCGAGGTCGTCGATGGCAGCGGAGGCATCCTGTTTCCGGATCCTGCTGCCGTCTGTCCGCGCCATGGGAATCTCCACGATGAATGTAGAGCCCTTGCCCTTCCTGCTTTCAACGCTGATCGTACCGCCCATCAGTTCAACATATCGCCTGGTGATGGCCATGCCCAGGCCCGTGCCCTTGTACTGGGTGCGGGCGCTGTTTTCCTCCTGCGAAAACTCATCAAATATGTGTCCAATGAAGTCCTCGCTCATGCCAACGCCCGTATCGGCGACGCGGTAGCGCGCAAGGATACGCTGCCCGTCCCCGACCGGCCGGTAGCTGGCCTCAAAGGTGATCGTCCCGCCGTCCGGGGTGAACTTCACCGCGTTGCCGAGGATATTCACCAGCACCTCCCGAATCCTCACGGCGTCGGCCAGCATATAGCGCGCCTCCGGCTCCTCCAGATGGCGGTTAAAGGTCAGATTCCTGTTGGACAAAAAGCCGGTGGTGACATTGACAACCGTGTTCGCCACCGCGACAACATCGACAGGGTCGGGCGTGTACTGAATCCTGCCGCTTTCAATGCGGCTGATGTCCAGCACGTCGTTGATCAGCGTCAGCAGATGCTCCGAGCTGTCGCTGATCTTCTCAAGACAGGACCTGATCTCGGGCCCGGGATTCTGCTTGAGCGCGATGTTCGTAAAGCCGATGATGGCGTTCATGGGGGTCCGGATGTCATGGGACATGTTGTTCAGGAAGGCGCTCTTTGCGGCATTGGCCGACTCCGCCTCCATGCGAAGGCGGTTCAGCTCCTTGTTGGTCTGCTGCTCCATTCTCACCTTGACGGCGCTTCGCTGGACGTTGACGAAGCTGATCGCCGCCAGCAGGAGCAACAGCACCACAACCGACATGAAGAGGGTCAGCGTCCAGATGGTGGACTCCATCATGCTCATGGTGCTGACCGCCACAGCCTCCGCGGGGATCAGCAGCATCAGCGTCATGTCATAGTCTTCAAGCGATGTGAGGCAGTAGTAATACTCGCTTCGGTTCAGCAGGATGTTGGCGACGGCAATCCCCTTCTGATCCAGCTGCGCCTTGACCGAATCGAAGCTCTGCCCCTGAATATACTCCGCCTCCCTGAGCGCCTTGTAAACATTGCGCGCGCCAAGGATATCGTCCGCGTCCGCGTCATAATAGGTCAGCGTGCCGTTGTCCCTGATGATGTAGGTGGCGGCGCTTCCGCCGTAGGTTGTGGTCGTATAATACTGCTTGACGGTCTGTATGTCCTTGAGCAGCACCACGTGGGTGAGGTGAACCTGATTCTCTCCCATGGTCACGGGGGTGTCCAGCTCCTGGGAGAATACCAGAAAGCTCCCGTCAATGCTGTCGGTCTCGGAGACAAAGGTGTGCCGCCCTTTCCCATCCACCAGATGGCTGACATCATACCAGATGCCCGCAGGCCCGTCGCTCAGGTACGCCGTGCCCTGCTCGTCCAGCAGCATCACCCGGCAGCCATACAGATCCGTACAGAAGTCATTTTCCAGATGCGCGATATTGTCGCTCACAGCATCGCAGTTTTCGTAGCGGCTCCCCTGCAGCGCGTTGTTCAGTCCCGACACCAGATTCCAGTGGGTCTGAAGGCCGTTATTCAGGTTGGCGCGGATCTGCTTGACCATCTCCTCCATCTGATAGGAGCGCTCGTCGATCGTCAGCTTCATCAGGGCTGTGCGCATGCAGCGTACGCCCCACGCCAGAGACAAAACCAGAATCAGCGCAAACACGACGGGCAAAAGGACCTTCGATGCGCGTCTCTTTTCTCTCATCTGGCATCCACCTCATTTTCTCTGCCCGCCGCGCTTGTGAAACGCAGCCTCGGTTCACCTCACGGTGATGTAATCCGTGGGCGCTTCAAGCTGCCCGCCATCCTCCACCAGGCGCTTGACCAGGCAGGGCTCGGCCTTGAGCCCGGACGTATCCACCTGAGAAACGCCCATCTCCTCCATGACCTCGGTCATATACCAGTCGCGGTCGCCGTAGATCAGGAAGGAATAGGTCCTGCTGCGGTCAAGCGGCTTGCCCTCCATGGTCAGGGCATTCAGCCTGTAGCCATCCTGCGTCCTGGCGATGTCCATCTCAAAGCCGCTGGAGACATACAGTGTGCTGTCGTTGCAGACCGCGCCGCGGTTGTTCGTCATCGAAAGGGTCGTCTCCACAAGGGTATAGATCTGCTCGCCGGTCAGCTCCATCAGTCCGGGCCAGCCGCCGTCGTTCTTGGCCAGGTAGCCCAGATCCTTGAGGGAGTAGTCGCCGCTGTAAATGTCGCTGGCGACGTAGCACGCCTGCATAAACGCCAGATCCACGCCGTAGATCGAGCGCATGGTGTTGGCAACGGCCGAGGCCGCCTGATTGCCATGCTCCGGGCTGAAGTCGTTGGAGTAAGCGGTATCGATATGGGCGACGATCTCCGTGCCGGGCTCCTCGCCCGCCAGCTCGCTGTTGAAGGCGTCCAGCGCTTCCCTTGCGGTCGTGACCTCGCCCCTCAGCATCATCTGCACGACGTCCCTGGAGATGCGGAACATCTCGTTGGAGGCCAGACGGATGTAGAGCTTGTTCTGCTCCACATAGGGCTTCAGGTTGTCCATCTCCGGCATCAGCTCCAGCGTGACGTCCTTCTTGTAGGGCACCATGTTCTTGCCGTAGGAGATGTGATCCTGTCCCTGCTGATTGACCATCGCGGTCATGATGTCCAGAATCAGCTTTTCGCGTTCGGGATCCTCCATGCCCTTTTGGGCCGCCGCAACCTGGAAGGTCGGATAGGACAGATACCAGTTGTCCTGCTCCGTCTGGCCAAAGTACGGCACCAGCAGCACCTCGTCCTGTCCGCGGCCGGGATAGGTAATGACATCCGCGCCGGTGCCGCGGAACATCGCGGCCTCGCCCGCGCTGAACATGTCCTTCGGGGTCCGGTTGGGATAGGTCGCGTCCTCCTCGCCCAGGCCGACCTTCTCCATAAAGTCAAAGAGGTTCTCAAAGACGGGCAGCCAGACCGCCTCGGAAAGCTCGTGGGTCGCGCCGCTCTCATACTGCTGACGCCACTTGCGCCCCTCGATGCTCTGGAGTATGGGAATCGAGGCGCCCTGGAGCACCTCCATGCAGGTGTAGTCGGCAGAAAAGTCCGACACAAAGCTGCGAATGCCCGCCGCCTCAAAGGCCTCACAGGCCGCGATAAAGCCGGCGTAGTCCGTGGGCACAGGCACATTGTATTCGTCAAACATGGTTTTGTTGATGATGATCCCATCCACCTCCGCGCAGGTGGGCAGCCAGTTCACCGATCCGTCGTCATAGGTATAGCTGTCCAGATACGACCCAAAATAGGTGGTGGCCAGATCGGTGTTGCTCAGGTCGTACAGATAGTCCTTCAGCAGCACCGCATCCTTCAGCGCAAAGCGGCGCACCGTCAGAATATCGGGCATATCGTCGTGCTCCTGGCGGAAGCGGTAATAGTCCGTGGAGTTGGTCACCAGAACAAATTCAAACTCCACCTGCGGGAACAGCTCGCACAGGTACTGGGTATAGTTGTCCAGCATCTGATTTCCCCAGCATGCGACGACGACCTTTTCCTTCGTCTCCGCCCTTGGCCCGGCAGCCTGCCGCGCGGCAGTCGCCGCCGCGTTTTCCTTCTGACCGTTCTGACTGCCGCAGCCGGCCAGCAGCAGCGCCGTCATCACCAGCAGCAGCAGCACACAAGCACGCTTCTTCACCTGTTTTTCCCCCTCGCTCATCCAAATTGATCCTCCCCGGAAATCCCGGCGCAGCCCGTTCGCACAGCAGCGCACATATCCTATTATGTAAAACATCTCTTATTTTGTAGTATACCTCTCTCCGCTCCATAGAGTCAAGTTCCGCATCCATTTATCCTATTCTTATCGCATGCATCCTATTCCTCTTGGCGCTCATTTCGCCCGAGCCTGCCCCGTGCGCCACAGACCGCCCACGCGCTTTGCGCCGTCGGCGTTTTTTCTTTACGCCATACACAAAAACCGGCCTTGCCGGATCAAGTCTCCGGCAAGGCCGATTGCGTTTGGTTTTCCCTGTCGTTTACTGCATGCACGCCGCATGGGGTCTGTGCGGGTTGAAGGGGGGTACAGGTGGAATTGAATCACGCCATTGGCCCGCTGCAGTCTGAGGACAACAGCGCCCCGATGCCGCGGAAACGGACGCCTCCGCCGCTCAGTCCCGCACCCGGTATACGCAGGCGGACTGGCCGGGGACAAGCAGCTCGCCGTCCTGCTGCACCGCCGCACCATTGAGCTGATAGAGGCACGCCTGCAGGCACATGGACGAGGGCACGCGCTTTTCCTCCGCGGCAGGATTGACGATCACCAGCAGGGTCTCCCTGTCGCAGGAGCGGGTGTACATCAGCGGATAGCCCACGTGGACAAAGTCGATCCTGGCACGGCTTTGCAGCGCGTCGTGCGCCTGGCGCAGGGCGATCAGCCGCTTCACCTCGCTGCGCAGGGAGCCCTCGTCCGCCATCTGCGCGGCGGCGGTCGGTCTGTCCGCCGCCGGATCGAGCGGAATGTAGAGCTTTTCATCGGGCGCTGTGGAGAAGCCCGCCTGGGGCGTGTCGTCCCACTGCATTGGGGAGCGCGAGCCGGTGCGGTTGTAGCCGCCCTCCACGGAGGTCAGCCCCTCCACATAGCGCATGCCGATCTCGTCGCCGTAGTAGATGAACGGCGCGCCGGGCATGGTCAAAAGGAACGCGAAGGCGACCTTCAACTCGTCCCCGTGAAGCGCACGGGCGAGGCGGTCCATGTCGTGGTTGCCGGAGGGGATGCAGATCAGGCCCTTGTGCTCACTGCGGCGCTCATTCTCCAGATACTTCTCCACAAAGGCCGCCGCATCGCCCTTGCCGCGGCTGGAGAAGTAGGGCTCCTCGCAGCGGAACAGGTCGTTGTAGTGGGAGGGGCCAAAGTGCAGCAGGAAGTCCATGTGGAAGCCGCCCTGCAGGGACTTGTCCGGCTCGCCCCATTCGGAGATCATCGCCGCCTCCGGGAATTCCTCGTCGAGGAAGGCGCGCACCCTCTGCCACAGGGCGATCGTTCCCTGGCCGTCCTTGTCGTTTTTGACCAGCGAGCCCGCCATGTCCACCCGGAAGCCGTCGCAGCCGCGGGAGAGCCAGAAGCGCATCACATCCATCATGGCCGCCAGCGTCTCCTGCGGCCCTTGCGCATCCATGCGCTGCTGCCACGGACGCTCCGGGTTCAGATAGCCGTAGTTCAGCGCGGGCTGATGGGAGAAGAAATTGACCGCGCAGGAGCCGTCCCTGTCCGAAATGCCGCGCAGGGAGCCATAGCCGGCGGGCGCCTCCCAGATGCTGTCCGTCCACACATAGCGGTCGGTATACGCGTTCCTCTCCGCCCGCATGGAGGCCTTGAACCAGGGATGCTCCCAGGAGGTGTGCCCCGGCACGAGGTCGAGGAGGATGTGCATGCCGCGCCTGTGCACCTCGTCAAACAGGCGGACGAGGTCGTCGTTGGTTCCGTAGCGCGGCGCCGCCTTGCAGTAGTCGGACACGTCGTACCCGGCGTCGCCGAAGGGAGACTCGAAGCAGGGGTTCATCCAGATGGCATTGCAGCCAAGCTCGCGGACGTAGTCCAGCTTGCTGATGATGCCCTGAAAATCGCCGATGCCGTCGCCGTTGCTGTCGCAGAAGGACTGGGGATAGATTTCATAGAACACGGCGTTGTCAAGCCATGCGGGATGCTTGCTCATGATCGTTTCCTCCTTACTCTGTACATCCTTCCGTAAAGATCCGCCCCCATTGTAGCATGTTGTCCGGCCAAGTTCAAGACAGATTGCGCCGCCCTGCTTCCGCGGGCTTCCCCGCTCCTTCACGCCCACGTCTTGCCAGAAAAAACAGTCCATTCTACAATACATGAAACAGAAAGGGGTGTGGCCCATTCTGATTTATTGTATATTTGTGTTTTTTACACAAATATGCCGGTGCTCGCGCTTCGCGGCGGCAGGCTCCGCCGCGGCGCAGGCAAGCTATTACCGCGTGACGGAAAAGAGCTGCCCGAGTCTGCACCGCATCTTCGAGCTGGAGAAGTGGAAGGCGTCCGGCGAATTCGAACAGCTGATCCAGGAGAAGGGCGCCGCCTGAGCGGCTCCCCCCTTCGGAACCGGTTCGCTATCCGGGCTCCGGGGCGGGTGTATCCTGTAGCTGTCAGCAGTACACAAGCAATTGCGCCGCACCTTCCGCGCGGCGCATGAACAACGAAAGGAGAGATACCATGATTCACCAGGCATCGCAGCAAATCTATGATACCCTGAAGGCAAAGGAGCTCAAGGCCTTCATTCAGGAGGAACGGGACGCCAGCATCGTCTCCGCCAGCTTCCCGCTGGACGGCGGCGCATCGTTCCAGATCCGCTTCCTCAGCCTGGATGAGGACAACGACGTGGCGGTTCGCACGTCGAGCATCCTGCGCGTGAAGGAGCACCAGGTGAAGACGATCCTTCCTGTGATCAACCGCCTGAACAGCCAGTATCGCTTTGCCAAGTTCGTGCTGGATGACGATCTCGACGTCATCGTTCAGTACGACCTTCCGCTGCGCGGCAACAACGTCGGCGAATGCGCATTGGAGATGGCCGTCTGCTTCGTGAAGGTCATTCAGAAGACCTATGCCGATCTGATGCGCACAATCTGGCAGTGAGCCCAGCGCAAACCGGTCAAGGAGAAAACGGACAAACGGAAAGGAGAACAACACGATGTTTTACGCAACGCAGGCGATCCGCAACGCCCTTCTTGAAATGAATCTGAAGATCAGCCTGGATGAGACGGATAAGGCCAGCGTGGTGAAGGTGCTCTTCCCGCTCAAGTGCAGCGCGCCGGTTGAGATCCGCTTCATCAGCACGGACAACGACAACGACGTGGCGGTTCGCGTGGATTTGATGCGCGTGGGCAAGGAGCAGACGGACGCGGTTCTGACGGTGCTCAACAAGCTCAACCGGAAGTACCGCTACGCGAAGTTCACCCTCAACAGCGAGGACGACGTCACTGTCGAATACGACATGCCGATCAAGAACGAGCTCGTCGGCGAGACCGCGAAGGAAATCCTCGCGCGCTTCCTGCAGATCATCCAGGAGGCGCATCCGGAAATTCTGCGCGCGGCGCTCGACCAGAACCCCCTGCTGCCGCTCAACTGAGCGCAGGCTCCCGCCCGCAGGGCAGGATGAACCCTCCAAAGCCACATCCCGCCGGCAAAAGGGTTTTCCCTGACGAAGCGCATCCTTGAACCAAGCACATCGCTGATGCCGGCAAGATGAAACCAGTCCCCGATGCAGGCTGCACGGGGACTGGCTTTTTTCTTTCGGTTGTATGGACGCGCGGCGTCACAGCTTGATCATCCGGTAGCCGATGCCGATGTGCGTCTGGATGTACTGCGTCTCGCTGCCGGAGGCGCTCTCGATCTTCCGGCGCAGCATCGCCATGTACACGCGCAGCGAGGCGATGTCGCTCTCCATGCTCTTGCCCCAGATCCTCTGGGTGATGAACGTGTGCGTGAGCACCTTGCCCACGTTCTGCG
This sequence comes from Clostridiales bacterium, assembly GCA_004555535.1. Taxonomy (GTDB): domain Bacteria; phylum Bacillota; class Clostridia; order Christensenellales; family Aristaeellaceae; genus Ventricola. Next base: position 24,123 of record SFHU01000017.1, on the reverse strand, counting down.
CCAGCAGACACAGCAGCCTGTATTCAATCGGCGTCAGCCGCAGCTCCTCGCCGTTGACGGAGGCGGTGTTCGCGGCGTAGTCCACGCGCAGCGCGCCGTTGACAAAGGCCGAATCGGCGGGCGCGCTCGTGTTGGTGTAGGCCAGGCGGCGCTGCGTCGCGCGCAGGCGGGCCATCAGCTCGTCGACCGAGAACGGCTTGGTCAGGTAGTCGTCCGCGCCGGCGTCGAGCGCGCCGATCTTGTCGGCGTCCTCGCTGCGGGCGCTGATGACGATGATGGGCACGTTCGACCAGCCGCGCACCCGGCGGATGACGTCGATGCCCTCCATGTCCGGCAGGCCCAGGTCCAGCAGGATCACGTCCGGGTTGTGGGACGACGCCTGGATGATGGCCTCCTCGCCGGTCGGCGCCTCCGTGAAGCGGTAGCCGTTCGTCCTGAGCGTGGTGGCGATGAGGTTGCGCACGGACTTGTCGTCCTCAACAACCAGAATCATCAGCTTGTTCATCAAGATCGACCTCCTGCGCGGGGACGGTGAAGGAAAACACCGTGCCCCGGGGGTGATTGTCCTGCGCGCAGATCGTACCGCCGTGCGCGCTGACGATGGATTTGCACAGCCCCAGGCCCAGGCCCAGGCTGCGCCGGCCGTCCGCGCGGCGGCTCTTTCCGCTGTAAAACATCTCAAAGAGGTGCTCCCTGTCCGCGGGCGCAATGCCCGGGCCATCGTCGGCGCAGCTGACGCGGATGAAGCCGCCGTCCCTGCGCGCAAAGAGCTCGATGTGCGAACCGGGCGGCGTGTATTTGATCGCGTTGTCCACCAGGTTGATGACCACCTGGATGATGAGCCGCGCGTCGATGCGCGCGAAGAGCAGCTCGTCGCTGCGGCGCACCACGATGCTGTGGTCGCGGCCCTTGCAGCTCTCGTGGCTGAGCGCCTCCTGAAGGATCTCGTCCATCACCTCCACGGAGCAGCGCAGCTTCATGCGCCCGTCCTCGATGCGCGTGACGAAGAGCAGGTTTTCGACCAGGTTGATCAGCCAGGTCGCGTCATCGTGGATGTCGGTGTAGATCTGCCGGCGGGTTGTCTCGCCGAGCTCATGCCCGTTGGCGATCAGATTGCTGGCGTTGCCCAGGATGGCGGTCAGCGGCGTGCGCAGGTCGTGGGAGATCGCCCGCAGCAGGTCGGCGCGCAGCTGCTCGCTGCGGGCCTGCATCGCGGCCGTCTCCTTCTCGCGCACGTTCCGTTCGTTCTCCATGGCCAGCGCGCATTCGCCCAGCACGGCCAGCAGCATGTCGTGCTCCGCGTCGGTCATCGTCTGGCTGCCCATCGCGATGCCCGCGACACCGTAGATGCTCTCGCTGATGCGGATGGCGAGGTACAGCCCCTTCGCCTGGGCGAAGGTGTCCGTCGTCGCGCCGGCCTGGCGGTTGCTCCTCAGCACCCACTGCGCGACGCGGCGCTCGTCCATGAGCGCATCCGTCGCGCCGCCCTCGCGCGCGGGATAGACAACACCCTCGCCCAGCTCGCCGTCCTGCACGGGATACATGACGACGTCCCGCTTGAAGAGCTTGATGAGCTGCTGCGCGGTCACGGCGAGGATGTCGCCCCCGTCCGCCGCCTGGCTGAGCTGCTGGTTCGTGTCAAAGAGCACGCGCGTGCGGTAGGCGGTCTGCGCCGCCTCCTGGGCGTGGTTCTTGAGCTGGGAGGCGAGCGTGCCCGTCATCAGCGCGGCCAGCAGCATGATCAAAAACGTCACGGGGTAGCCCGTGTCGTAGGCCTCCAGCGTGAAGCGCGGCTCCGTGAACAGATAGTTGAAGATGAACACGCTGGCGATGGAGGTGGCGCTACTGCACAGCCGGTTGCTGGTCACGACCGCCGTCAGCAGCACGCCGAGGATGTAGGCCATGATGATGTTGGCCTCGCTGAAGCCCATCTCATAGAAGACGAGGCTCAGCGCGGTCGCCAGCGCGAGGATGACGAGCGTCTTGGCAAAGTCCGACACGGAGACATGCGGCAGGCGCAGCCGCCGCGGCTGAACGCGCCGCTGGGCCTCGCCGTCGGGCAGGATGTGGATTTCGATCCCCGGCGCGAGCTGGATGAGCCTGTCCGTGATGGAGGGCTGATTGAGCAGATGCCCGCACGCGGCGATGCTGCGGCCCAGGACGATCTTCGTCGCGCCGCACAGGCGCGCGTATTCAGCGATCTGGAAGGCGACATCCTCGCCAGGGACGATCTCCACCCGCGCGCCGAGCTGCTCCGCCAGCTTCATGTTCGCCTTCAGGCGCTCCCTGTCGGCGGCAGGCATCGCCTTCGCGCCCGGATTGCGCACGAACACCGCCGTGCAGGCGCAGCGGAAGGCGTTGGCCATGCGCACGGCCATGCGGATCACGCGCGCGTTGGAGGGCGCGGAGGACAGGCATACGAGGATGTGCTCGCTGACGGCGGGGCCGTCAGGCGTCTGCTGGGAGAGCCTGTCCGCGCAGCGGCGCATCGCCAGCGCCCGCAGCGCGAGCAGCTGCGCCGGCGGGGGCCCTCCGGGCAGCGGCGGCAGCGACGAGGGCTCGCGGTCGACGAATTCCACGCATTCCGCCGCGTCAAACAGCGCGTCGGGAATCCACTCGCGCTCCTCGCGGCCCGTCAGCGACGAGGCAGCCTCGCGCTGGCCCTCCAGTTGGGCGACGAGCAGCGTCGTGCAGACGTCGATGCCCGCGCGCAGCAGCTCCTGCACGTCCTGATAGCGCTTTTCGTGCCGGCAGCCCTCGGGGTTAGCGTGGGCCAGACCGGGCAGCACGAGCACATCCGGCCGCCTCGCCAGCGCGGCATCGAGGTCAAATTCGCGCAGGGATGTGCCGCGGACGCTGCGCGGCGGCAGGCAGGGCAGCCCCAGGGCGGCGGCGTCCGGCACTGCGCCGTCCGTCTCCCCCACGAGCACGCGCCTTCCCGCGCGCTGCTGCGCCTGCGCAGAGGCAAGCATGGCCCGGGTCTTGCCGACGCCGTCGGCATAGCTGAAATAGATGGTCAGTTTTCCGCGCGGCTTCATGGCTTCCCCCTCCCTTACCCCTCCATTATAATATGGCTGTCAAACGGGGTGGGAGGCCTTGGGCGCAATGCGGCGGCGCACCCGCGCGCCCGTCAGCCTGCGCGGCGAGGGCGCCCTTTGGCGCGTCTGCGGCGCGGCATCCGGGGCGGAAGCGGCGCCTGGCGCGCTCTCCCCTTCCTCACGGCGCGCCCAGCGGGCGATGAAATCATCCGCCCGCTTCATGAAGGGGAAGCCCGCCAGCATGACGGCGGCGGCGCCTGCGATCAGCAGCAGTTCTCTCACGGCAATTCCTTCTTTCTGAATGGCCGGTCTGTTGTCTCGTACTGTTTTTCAGCCAAAACCTGCTTTTACAGAATCAAACCCGTTTCAATCGTAGGATGCTACGCATCCTGCTCTGAAACTTCTTTTTTCTTGATCTTTGGGGAACCGTTGGGCTGCCGCCCAAACCTGCTTGGGGATTTCATCCCCAAACCCCATCTTCACTTCGCGCAAGTACTCGATCCTATAGCTGCAAAACAGGATCAGGTATGGAAGCATTTCTGAATGGCGCGGTTGCTGCCCAGCACGAGCACGGTCTCCGTGCCCGTAAAGCGGGTATCCGTCGTCACGTTGATGTTCAGGCGTCCGTCCGTGCGCACGGCGAGCAGGTTGATGCTGTGCTTCTTGCGCACGTCCAGCTCGCCCACGCTCCTGCCGATCCACGCGGGCGGCACGGAGACCTCGACGATCGCGTTCTCCTGGCTCAGCTCGATGTAGTCGAGGATGTGGTCGGAGCTGTAGCGGATGGCGGTCCAGTTCGCCAGCTGCTTTTCGGGATAGACGACCTCGTCGGCCCCGTTGCGCAGCAGAAACTTGGCGTGCGTGTCCCGCGCGGCGCGGGAGACGACGAGGCGCGCGCCCAGCTCCTTGAGCAGCGAGGTCGTCTCCAGCGAGCTCTGGAAGTCGTCTCCGATGGCGACGATGCACACGTCGAAATTGCGCACGCCCAGCGATTCCAGGAACGCAGCCTTCGTGCTGTTGCCGATCTGCGCGCTGGTCACATAGGGCAGCGCGGCCTCCACGCGCTCCTCGCTCTGGTCCACGGCCATCACCTGATGGTGCAATTCGTTCAGCTTCATGGCGACGTGGCGGCCAAAGCGGCCCAGGCCGATCAGCAGAATGGATTTCATGGTATCTCTCTCCTTTGTCATCCCACGGTGATCTTCTCGCGCGGCAGCCGCGCGGCGTAGTGCTGCGTGCCGGAGAACGCCGCGAAGATCAGCGTCAGCCCGCCCACGCGGCCAAAGAACATCAGCGCCATCAGAATCAGGCGCGAGGCAGCGCCCAGCTCCGGCGTCAGCCCAAGCGTCAGGCCGACGGTGCCGATGGCCGAGGCCGTCTCAAACAGGCAGGCAACCATCGGCAGCCCCTCCAGGTGGCTGATGGCCAGCGCGCCGAAGAAGAACAGCACCACGTACATCAGCAGAATGGCGACGGCGTTGCGCACGACGCTCTCCTCGATGCGCCGGCCAAAGCAGCGGATCGTCTCGCGCCGGCGGAACACGGCTGCCGAGGAGAGCAGCAGCACGGCGACGGTCGTCGTCTTCATGCCGCCGGCGGTGGAGCCGGGCGCGCCGCCGATGAGCATCAGCAGGATCATCACGCACTGGCCCGTCTCGCTCAGGGCGGTCAGGTCGATGGTATTGAAGCCCGCCGTCCTCGTCGTCACGGACTGGAACAGCGCGGCAAGCGCGCGCTTCGCGGCGGGCGCATCCGCCAGCGGGCCCTGCGGCAGCTCAAAGACGTAGAGATACGCCGCCGGCAGGGCGATGAGCACCGCTGCGCAGAGCAGAATGACCTTGCTCTGCATCCGGTAGGCGTGCAGGCGGAAGCGGTTGGTGCCCACGTCCTCCCAGGTCAGAAAGCCGATGCCGCCGATGACGATCAGCGCCATGACGGTCAGGTTGATCAGGGGCCGGTCGGCGTAGGCCGTCAGCGAGGCATAGGGCACGGGGTCGCCCAGCAGGTCAAACCCCGCGTTGCAGAACGCGGAGACCGAGTGGAACAGGCCGTACCAGAGCCCGCGCGCGGGCCCGTATTCCGGGCAGAAGGCGATGCTCAGCAGTACGGCCCCGGCGAGCTCGAGCAGCAGCGTCGTGCGCAGGATGAAGCCCGTCAGCTTGACGATGCCGCCGACGTGGTGCGCCGAGATGGCCTCCTGCAGCGTGCTGCGCTGCATCAGGCCGATCTTGCGCCCGGAGATCATCGTGATGGTCACAGCGAGCGTCACGACGCCCATGCCGCCGATCTGGATGAGCGCGAGGATGACGGCCTGCCCGAAGAGCGACCAGTAGGTCGCCGTGTTGCGCACGACCAGGCCCGTCACGCAGACGGCGGAGGTCGCGGTGAACAGCGCGTCCGCCATGGGCGCGCGCTCGCCGCCGCGCGTGGCGCAGGGCAGGCTCAGCAGCAGCGCGCCCAGCAGGATCACGCTCAGGAAGCCGGCGATGATCACCTGCGCCGAGGAAAGATGAAACCGGGCCTTGCGTGTGTTCATGTGCATCCTGCCTTTATCGCTGGTTTTACCTTTATTATCACACAGGAGGCATAAAAACCGCATTAAAATCCATGGAACGGGATTAAAATCGCACAAATGGGAAGAGGCGGGAACGGGCGCAAAAAAGCGGCCTCATCCGGTTTGATGAAGCCGCGCTGTCTATTTATGCGATTCTCAAATCCATTTGAACGCTGCGACGATTCCCCGTCAGGGTTCGCTTCGCGATCTGGGAACATTGGGGGATTTCATCCCCAAACCCCTTCTTCGCTTCCCGCAAGGGCAAGGCGTTACAGCGGCAGCGAATCCGCCAGCGGCGCCAGCAGCAGCACGCCCTCCGGGATCTTCCCACTCAGCAGCGTGACACGCGTCTGCGCCGCGGCATGCTCCGCGCCCATGCAGGCGAGGAATTCGCCCACAGGCGCGATGGGATAGCCGCAGTGCGCGGTTTTGACGTGCATCGGCACGGCGCAGCGGGGCTTTGCCGCCTCGAGGATGGCCCTCGCGCCCGCGGCATCAACGGTATACGTCCCGCCCGCGGGGATCAGCATGACGTCCGCGCCGCGGATGGCCTCCAGCACCTCCGGGGCGGGCATGCAGCCCTGGTCACCCATGTGCACGACCTTGAGGCCGTCGATCTCAAAGATGCGGATGGCGTTCTCCCCGCGCTTTCTCCCCTGCGCGTCGTCATGAAAGCTCATCACGGCGCGGGTTTTCACGCTGCCCGCGCCGCCCGCCTGCGCGCCGCGCAGGATCGTCGGATGGCCCACGACCTGCGACATCTCGCAGTGGTCGTGGTGGCCGTGGCTGATGGTGATGAGGTCGGCCTCAAGTGGGAGCATGGCGATGCCGACGCTCCCGTCGTAGGGGTCGGTGATGACGACTGTGCCATCCTGCGCCGTCATGGAGAAGCAGGCGTGGCCGATCCATTGAAGCTCCATACACATTCCTCCCGTTCCTTGCGCGCGGCGCTCAGAGCACCGCGCCCAGATACGCGCCCGCCTCGTGCAGGCCGCTCGCGTCGCCGCCGCGCAGCATGACCGCCGCGCGGCCCCGCAGGGCATCGATCCCCCTGTACACATGCGAGCGCGGCTGCCAGATCAGGCGCAGGGTTTCCAATATGAGCTGCCGTCCCGCCGGGGTCAGCGGCAGGGGCGGCCTTTCCTGCCAGCGCAGGGCCAGCGCCTGGGCGGCATAGGCCTCCCCCGCCCAGGCGACCGTCATTTCCGTCTCCGGCGCGGCGGTCAGCAGCGCGTCCTGCGGCGTCAGCAGCAGCAGCGCGCCCGCCTGTTCGCAGGCAAAGCCCGCCTCCCGCAGCGCGCGGACAATCGCCTCCGCCTGCGCCCCGGAGGCGCGGCAGAGCGCGTCCGTCGCCAGCAGCGCGCCGCCCGGCGGCAAAAAGCGCACGAACCCGCGCCCACCGGATGCGAGCATCGCCTCCCGCGCGCGATCCCGAAGCGCGACGGCGGGATTGCCGCTCACAGCCGCCATACGACCTCCAGCTGCGTCGACGCGGTCTTCTCCCCGCCGACGTAGACGTCGTAGTCAAGCAGCAGCGTGCCGCCAGCCTCCCCGCGCTCGATGCGCACGCCGCGCGTGTCGACCGCGACGGGGATTTCGCCGTAGGGCGTCACATAAGCGCTGGCGATGCGCTCGCCGGGGACAAAGCGCAGCCGCGCGCTCGTCATGCCGCGCCTGACCATCTGCGCGCCCCGCGCGTCCGCCGTCAGCAGGATGTGGGCGCGCTCGCCGTCCTGCTCGTCGTCGTATTCCAGCGCGATGCCGCCGTCCTCCCCGCGGAAGACGCCGCGCCGCGCGTTTTTGATCTCGTGCAGCCCGCCGTCCGGCTCGCGCATCCGTGAGCAGATGCGCAGCCGCGCGTTCTTCTCCTCCATCAGGGCGCCTCCTTCCGCGCCGCCGCTCTGCCCATCGGGATCACGTCGTAAAGCATGCACAGGCTCACGACGCACAGCGCCCACGCCGCCGCCACCGGCAGCAGGATCTCCTCCGTCAGCGGATAGCAGCTTGCGCCCGCCGTCGCAAACAGCAGCAGGCAGGCGGGCAGCCGCAGCTCCGGCTCCCGGACAATCGCCATCACGCAGAGCACGTCGAGCGCGAGCCACGCGCCCATGCTTGCCGCCGGGCAGCAGGCAAGCGCCGCCAGCGTCAGCGTCAGCGCGCGGCGCAGCGGGGAGATGCCTTTTTTGCGCACGCCCAGCGCGCACAGCCCCGCATACGCGGCCAGCGCCGCGATCGACATGCCACGCAGGAGCCGCTCAAAGTGAACCTGCGTGTAGAAGTACTGCCCGTTGCTTCCCAAATCGATGGACTCCATCTGCTTGAGCATGAAGGCATCCGGCGTCTCCAGCGGATTCGCCCGCGGGAAGATGCTCAGCAGGCTCGGGCTGCCCGCGGCATAGGCCGGCAGGCTGAAGCTCGCGCGCACCAGGCTCGACAGCGCCGCGCCCGGCGCCATGCCGGCACACACCGCAGGCAGAAGGCACACGAGCACGAGCAGGCCGGCGGCGGCCAGATGGCGGCCCTTCATCCGCTTCTTGGCGATCAGCAGCCCATAGAGCGGCAGCGCATACAGCGCCACACCGCTGACGGCCACAGCGCCGCCGAAGCACAGCGCCGATACGAGGGGATGCGGCCTCTCCCCGTCCAGCGCCGTCGCGGACAGCGCCAGCAGCAGCACGGCCAGCGTCTCGATCTGCGGGGCGCAGCCGGCGTTCAGGAAGGCCTGCGGCAGGATCATCAGCAGCGTCAGCAGCACCTCCGTGCGGATGCCCCAGCCGCGCCGGTCCGCGGCGCGCATGGCCAGCAGCGCCGTCAGCAGGAAGCTGCCCACGGCCAGCAGCTTGACCATGTACATGTCATAGACCGGCATGCGCGTGAGGGCATAGAGCAGCGTGAGCGCCGGCGCGGAGAGGGTCGTCTCCGCCGCGAGCCCGGCGGCCAGCCCGCCCTCGTCCATCAGGCGCACGACCGGCTGGATCTGCTCGACATAGACGTAGCTCTTCTGGTTGATGGGCATCAGCGCGATGAGCAGTCCCGCCGTCAGAATCACCTGCCGCAGCGCGAGGCGCGAAAAGCTGCCCCTGTGCAGCAGCGTGCAGCCAAGCAGCAGCGCCGCCTGCACCCCCGTCGCCATCAGCAGGAACAGCAGGCGGTTGCGCCAGCCGCCGATGTCGTTGAGGTTGCCAAGCGGGCCGCCGCCGACATTCATCAGCAGCGTCAGCGCCGCCAGCAGCAGCGCAAGCCCTGCGCCCAGCGGCAGGCGCAGGCGCGTCATGATCTCATCGGCGCGGCGCACAAAGGCGCGTCCTGTCTCAAGCAATCTGTTCCTCATGCCGCCTCGCCTCCCTTTTCAAGTGCCGCGCGATTTTGGCGCATCCGCGCGAGCAGATCGTGGGAAACGATCACCAGCGCTGCGAGCATCATCAGCGAAATCCATCGCACGTCGACAGGCCGCGCGCGCATGAGGTACGGCATGTAGCTGAGCATCGACGCGCCCGCGACCAGCAGCGGCATGAACCGGCGATCGCTGCGCCGGGCGGCGTAGAGCACGGAGAGCATGTCCGCCAGATAGAAGTAGCGCTCGTGAATCTTTGGCATCACAAACGGCAGGAAGATCGCGAAGAACAGCGCAAGCTCCAGCGTCATGTCCGGCGTGATCTCCTTGGCGTGCATCAGCCAGTAGATCACAACGAGCAGCGTCAGCGCGATGCAGGCATAGAGCGCGGCGGTTTGCAGCATCGGCATCAGCTCCTCCGTCAGGTAGGTGTTGGTGCTCTTGGCGTGAATGCCCTCGAGATAGCGCATCCAGGTGAACTCCTGGCTCGTGGCGAACTCGAGCATCGGGAAGAAGACGTAGAGGTTGGGCGCGTTGTAGGTCAGCCGGTCGTAATACTGGCCCATCGACTGGTTCGCGTAGACCGACAGCGCGTCCAGGAAAGGCCGGCCCGCGATCAGCGCGGGGATCATCGTCACCAGATATGCGCCGAAGAACGCCAGCGCGTGGCGCGGCCTGTATTTCCCATGGAGCAGCCCCAGCAGCACGACCGGGAAGAAGAAAATCGTCTGGAGCTTGAAGGCAAAGGCCACCGCCAGCGCCGCCGCCGAGCCCGTCGGCCTGTCCGTCTCCAGCAGGTACAGGCTCAGCACGATCAGCGAGACATAGACCGCGTCGCACTGGCCCCAGCAGGCGCCGTCCAGCAGCGTCGTCGGCAGCACCGTGACCAGCAGCAGCACGGGCAGCGCCGCGCGCTCCCCGGCAAGCCTGCGCGCCGCCAGCATCATCACGATGGCCAGCGCGTAGTCCGCGGCGACGGAGAAGAGCTTGATCAGGTACAGATCGTACAGCGACGATTTGGACACCAGCAGCAGCACGTACTGGTAGAGCAGATTGTAATCGCCCACGTTCTGCGCGAGCGTCGAAAAGCCGCCCTCCCTGAAGGCGCGCACCCACGGCGCCAGAAAGGACGTGTAATCCGCCGTCTCATAGTCGAGCATCGCGACGCGCGCGAGCATCGTCAGCGCCAGAAAGCCGCCCACGAAGAGCAGCGTCCCCGGCTTCGGACGCCCAACGTGCGCGGCCAACGAAAGGGCCGCGCAGAAGATGAGCGCAAACGGTACGGAGAGCTTCCACGCGTCCCACGGGGTAAACTGATACTGCAGCGTTGCCTGCATCAAAAGTGCCTGCGCCACAAAGAGCGCCAGCGTCATGCCGACCACCGCAACAGCGGGACGGCGCAGCCTGCTTAGGTTCATAGTGCCTCCAAAGTCTTTGTCACCCTGCCCTCTTCCTGTGGGAAAGGATAGTCTTCTTTTCATTATAACATATTTTCGCACCCGGCTCAACGCCCCCCCGCGCCCGCAAACTGGCATGGTCATTTTCTTGCAAACTGGTCCTTTACATCATGCCAGTTTGTGCTATAATGCGGTCATTCCATCCAAAGAAAGGGGTTTTTCCCATGACCGCCAACCGCTCTGACCGCCGCGACAGCACCTTCAGGATCTGCTTCATCGGCCTGATGGCCGCCATCGCCTGCGTCTCCAATTACATCAGCATTCCTTTCTTCGCCTCGCGCTTCCACGTCGGCAACGCGGTCTGCGTGCTCTGCGGCCTGCTGCTCGGGCCGGCCTCCGGCTTCCTGGCCGCCGGCATCGGCAACGGCCTGTTCGACATCATCGGCGGCTACGGCCTCGAGTTTATCATCACCTTCATCAACAAGGGCGCCATCGCGCTGGTCACTGGCCTGATCGCCTACAAGACCGCCCGCAAGACGAAGCTCGAGAAGGCCGACTACGTCCGCATCGTCATCGGCTGCGTCGTGGGCGCGCTGACCTATACCGCGCTGTACCTGCTCAAGTCCTTCATCCAGCTGCGCTACGTGCGCGGCCTGTCCTTCGAGGACACGCTGAGCATCGACGGCGTCACCATCAGCGGCATCTGGTCCACGATGGCCACCAAGGGCATCGCCAGCCTGACTAACGCGGCGTTTGCCTTCATCGTCGCGCCGATTCTGTATTCCGCGCTGCATCCGGCGCTGCGCCACGCGGGGCTGTTTGAGAAGATGTAAGCCCCTCGCCCGCACCGAGCTTCCTGGCCCGCTTCCAAAGCGGGTCTTTTTTTGTGACCGTGCGCTGCGTCCTCTCCCCGCCCGCGCACAGCGTCAGCACGATGCGCCCCGGCGCAATCTGCGGGTGGCGCAGCACGCGCGCGCCGCAGGGCGCCTTCGGCGGCATTTTCGTCAGCGCGAGATAGGCGAATTTCTCGTCCTCGTAGGGCGCTTCGCCGCCCTTGAGCGCCTTGTGCAGCCGCGAGCGCTGCACGCGCACGGCGAAGTGGCACCAGTCTTCCCCCGCCATCGGGCATTTTCCCGTACCCGCCGGGCAGGGCGCGGCGACATACGCGCCCTGAGTCTCAAGCGCCTCGCGCACGGCGCGCAGATTGGCAAACCCCTGCGGCGTGCCCGGCTCGATGAAGACGGCCATCTGCTCCGCCGCCTCAAAGATCCGCCGCGCGGCGGCAAGGCGCATGTCCTGCGCCAGCTCGCCGAGCATGTAGCCCTCCACGGCCAGCTCCGCCCGGGGCAGCGGCGTCCCCGCCGTCAGGTCGGCCTCCTGCCAGACGGCCGAGGAGAGCGCCCCACCGGCCTCGCGCATCAGCGCGCTGCCGGTCCCGCGCATCGCCGCCTCCCGCTCCAGGCAGGTGACGCGCTCAAGCGCAAGCAGGCTGTCCGCGGCAAACGAAACCGCGCCCGTCCCCGCGCCGCAGTCAAGCAGCGTTTGGGGCGAGAGGCCCGAGGCCTCCAGCGACCACGAAAGCGCCGCGCGCGCCGCGGCAAAGGTCGCCGGCATGCGCGAGAGCGCGTAGGCCGCCGCCTCCTGCTCCCGCGTCAGAAGCCGCTTGCCCGTGCCCGTCTCCAGGCGGTAGCGCTCGCTGATCGCCCGGGCGTCCCGCTCGAGCGCAGCGCCCTCATAGCGCGCCGCCAGCGCCGAGAGCGCCTCCTCAAGGCTGCCGTTCATGGCTTTCTTTCTCCCTTCTGCGCTTGCCGGATCTCCTGCTCCACGCGCGGCATGATGTTCTTGCCCCGCGAGGCGAGGAAGCCATAGCCGGTGTGCTCCACGCTCCCGTCCGGCGTGAGGTCGTATTCCTCCGTCCGCCCGCGCACAGGATCCTGCACGAGGAACACCCAGCGCGCCGCCCCGCTCTCACTGAGCGCCGCGCGCACTTCGGAAAGGATCGCGCTCAATCGTTCCTGCGTCATCGCGTCCGTCTGCACATAGCTCGAGCAGACGCGCACGCCGCCAAAGTCGTAGGTTTTGAGGCTCAGCCGCGCCAGCTCGCGGGCCGGCCGTCCCATGTCCTCCAGCCCAAGCCCCTCCTGCGTCAGCCAGGCTGCGTCCATATGAAGCGCCGCCGCGCGCCGCTTCGCCCAGGCCGCCTCCTCCTGCGGGATCTTCGCGCTGCGCAGCGCCATCGTGTCGAGATACAGCGCCGTCACGGCCATCCGCTCAAAGCGCTGCCCCGCGTCCGGCAGGCCCGCCGCGCGGCACAGCCGCCAGAGCATCATCGCGCAGGCCCCGGAGGGCGAAATAAAGACAAACGGCGCATCCGGCGGGTAGTCCGTCGGGTGATGGTCGATCACGGCGGCGAGGTGTCCCCCGTGCAGCGGCTGATGGTGATCGACCAGCGCGAGGAAGTCGTCCTCATGGATGTCCCCGCGCCAGGGCGTCGGGTCAAGCCCCAGGCGCGGCAGCACGCGCATGGCCGCCTCGTCGGGCGGCGTGGGCAGCGCGATGCGCGCCGGGATGGTCCAGAATTGCGCGAGCGTGAGCAGCATCGCGCAGGACAGGCAGGAATCCACGTCCGGCGCGTCGTGCCCCGTGATGACCAGATCTCCCTGCGCCGCGGCGCTCCGCAGCGCGGCCTCAAGCCGCAAAACCGTCTCCTTCATGGCATATCCCCCCGTCTTTCCGCGTTGATTGTACCATATCTGCCTCCATCCTTCAATTTTTTCGCCGAAATCCGCCGCCGTTTTTGCACAGGCTGCCCCATCGTGCTATAATGAAAGGTAATGCATGGAAACGAATGAATCCGATCCGGGCGCGTCCTGCGATCAGGAGGGAGGCGGTTATGAAAAAGGTTCTGACGCATTACCTGCGCCCCTGCTACGCGCGCATGGCGCTCGGCTTTGTCATCAAGTTCACCGGCACGATCTTCGATCTGCTGCTGCCCTGGCTGCTCGCCTACATCATCGACGATGTCGCGCCCACGGGCGACAGGCGGAGCATTGCGCTGTGCGCGCTGGCGATGGTGCTGTGCGCGTTTGGCGCGCTCTCCTTCAACGTCATCGCCAACCGCATGGCCAGCGCCGTCGCGCGGGACACGACCCGCGCCATCCGCCACGACCTCTTCGCGCGGATCATGACCCTCTCCGCCGCGCAGACCGACGCGGCGACCAAGCCCTCGCTGATCTCCCGCCTGACGACGGACACCTATAACATCAACCAGATGCTCGGGCGCGTCCAGCGGCTGGGCGTGCGCGCGCCGATCCTGACCATCGGCGGCATCCTGATCACGCTGACGCTCGATCCCGTGCTCTCGATGGTGCTCGTCGCCGTGCTGCCGGTGATCGTGCTGCTGACGATCCGGATTTCGCGCGTGAGCATCCCGCTCTACCATCAGGTGCAGCAGTCGAGCGACCAGCTCGTACGCCTCGTCCGCGAGGACGCCGCCGGCATCCGCGTCATCAAGGCGCTCTCCAAGACGGACGCGGAGCGCGCGCGCTTTGACGCCGTCTCCCGCGAGGTGATCGCGCGGGAGAAGAAGGCCAGCGGCATGATGGCCCGCGTCGGCCCGCTGACCAGCATGCTCTTAAACGGCGCGCAGATTGTCGTGATCCTCGTGGGCGCGCTGCGCGTGGCGAGCGGTCACTGCGAGGTCGGGCGCATCCTCGCCTTCATGACCTATTTCACGATCATCCTCAACGCCGTGGTCAACCTGTCCAAGATGTTCGTCGTCTTCTCGCGCGCGGCGGCCTCCGCCGACCGCGTCATGGCCGTCATCGATTTGCCGCAGGACATGCTGACCCTGCCCGCCCTGGATATGCCGGATATGCCGGACGCGCCGGCCATCGAGTTTGACGGCGTCTCCTTCTCCTACGGCGGCAGCGCCGAGGCCGCGCTCGAGGACATCAGCTTCTCCCTCGCGCGCGGGCAGACGCTGGGCATCATCGGCGAGACCGGCTCGGGCAAGAGCACGCTCATCCGTCTGCTCATGCGCTTCTATGACCCGACGCAGGGCCAGGTGCGTCTCTTCGGGCAGGACGCGCGGACGATCCCCCATGAGCAGCTGCGCGCGCACTTCGGCGCGGCCTTCCAGTCCGACACGCTCTTTGAGGACACCATCGCCGAAAACATCCGCCTGGGCCGCCCGTTGACGGACGCGCAGATCACGCAGGCCGCGCGCGACGCGCAGGCCTACGCCTTCGTGCAGGACGACAAGCAGGGCTTTGACACGGGCCTCGCCATCCGCGGCAACAACCTCTCCGGCGGGCAGAAGCAGCGCGTGATGATCGCGCGCGCCCTGTGCGGCAGGCCGGACATCCTCGTGCTCGACGACGCCTCCAGCGCGCTCGACTACAGGACGGACGCCGCCCTGCGCGCGGCGCTGCGCGAGCGCTACGCGGAGGTCACCAAGGTGCTCGTCGCCCAGCGCGTCTCCTCCGTCGCCTCCGCCGACCTGATCCTCGTGCTCAGCGGCGGGCGCATCCTCGCGCGCGGCACGCATGAGACGCTGCTTTCCTCCTGCGCCGTCTATCAGGAGCTCTACGCCTCGCAGATGGGAGGTCTTGACGCATGAAGAAGCCCGCCTCTTCCGCCCCCAAACCCCGCGACACGAAGGGCACCATCCTGCGCCTGCTGCGCACGATGACCCGCGAACGATCGCTCTTCGCGCTCGCCCTCGCGCTGACCGTCGCGGGCAACCTGCTCGCGCTCACTGGGCCGAAGCTCGCCGGCGAGGCCATCGACGCCATCGGGCCGGACGCGATTCTCTGGCCCGTCATCGCGCGCAAGTGTGCACTGATGCTCGCCTGCTACGCCTCCAGCGCGCTGCTCTCCTACGGCCTCTCGCTGCTGATGATCCACATCAGCCGCGGCGTCGTCTACCGCATGCGCGAGGCGGCGTTCGACAGGCTGATGCGCCTGCCCGTCCGCTTCTTTGACGAGCATCCCTCCGGCGACATCATCAGCCGTATCTCCTACGACATCGAGACGGTCAACGAGTCGCTCTCCAACGATATCGTGCAGATCCTCTCGACCGTCGTGACCGTCGTCGGCTCCCTCTTCTTCATGGCGACGATCTCGCCCCGGCTGCTGCTGGTCTTCTGCGTGACCGTGCCGCTCTCGCTGTACCTGGGGCGGCGGCGCGCGACCGTCACCAAGCCGCTCTTCCGCGCGCGCAGCCGCAAGCTCGGCGAGCTCAACAGCTTCGTGGAGGAGCAGCTCTCCGGCCTGACGACGCTGCGCGCCTACTGCCGCGAGGACGCCGCGATAGAGCGCTTTGACGCGATCAACGAGGAGGCCGTGCAGGCGTATTATGAGAGCGAATACGAGGGCAGCGTCATCGGCCCGCTCGTCAACTTCATCAACAACCTCTCGCTGGCGATGGTCAGCGCGTTCGGCGCGCTGCTCTTCTGCGCCGGGCAGATGAGCATCGGCTCCATCTCCTCCTTCATCCTCTATTCCCGCCGCTTCTCCGGGCCGATCAACGAGGCCGCCAACGTCTTCGCCGAGCTGCAGAGCGCGCTGGCCGCCGCCGAGCGCGTCTTCGCGCTGATCGACGAGGCGGCGGAGCCGGAGGACGCCCCCGATGCGCAGGCGCTTTGCGAGCCGCGCGGCCACGTCGAGCTCGAGAACGTGACCTTCGGCTACGACCCCGTCCAGCCGATCCTCAGGGATTTCTGCGTCGACGCGCAGCCCGGCCGGCTGATCGCCGTCGTCGGGCCGACGGGCGCGGGCAAGACGACGCTCATCTCCCTGCTCATGCGCTTCTACGACGCGCAGAGTGGGCACATCCGCGTCGACGAGGGCGACGTCACGGGCTACACGATGCGCAGCCTGCGCGCCGCCTACGCGATGGTGCTCCAGGAGACCTGGCTCTTCGAGGGCACGGTCTACGACAACCTGCGCTATGCCAACGAGCATGCCACGCGCGAGCAGGTCATCGCCGCGGCGAAGGCCGCTCACGCCGACAGCTTCATTCGCCGCCTGCCCAAGGGCTACGACACCGTGCTCACCGACGACGGCGCGAACATCTCCAAGGGCCAGAAGCAGCTGCTGACCATCGCGCGCGCCATGCTGCTCGACAGCCGCATGGTCATCCTCGACGAGGCGACCAGCAACGTCGACACGCGCATCGAAAAGCAGATCCAGCAGGCCATGCGCCGCCTGATGGCGGGCAAAACCTGCTTCGTCATCGCGCACAGGCTCTCGACCATCGAGAGCGCGGACGAGATCCTCGTCGTCAACCACGGCGAGATCGTCGAGCGCGGCACCCACAGCCAGCTGATGCGCGCGAAAGGGTTCTACTACACCATGTACAGGGCTCAATTCGAATAAGCTGCTGTTTTCTGCGCGAAGCAAAAAAGGGTCAAGGGGTATGCCCCTTGCGGGGTCCGGGGCGGCGCCCCGGGCAGGTTTCAGGGCGGAAGCCGGGCTGTCTATGAATAAGCCTTGCCAAACCCTCCCCTGTTGTGTATAATATTTAAATTGAAGATTTGTACGGCGGCGTCAAGCCGCGCCAAGGAGGACACACATGGCTCAGGAAGAGAGAATGCTCATCACCGGTGGGCAGCGGCTGGAGGGCACCGTCCGCGTCAGCGGCGGCAAGAACACGTCCGTCGCCATCATTCCGGCTGCAATTCTGAGCCAGACCCCGTGTGTCATCGAAAACCTTCCGGACATCGAGGATGTGCACGTCTCCGTGGAGACGCTGCGCCACCTCGGCGCGCGCGTCAGCTGGGATCCCGCCCTGGGCATCATGGAGATCGACGCCAGCAGCATCTGCCGCACCGACGTGCCGCTGGAGCTGTGCCGCAGGATGCGCGCCTCCTCCTATTATATCGGCGCGCTGCTGGCGCGCTTTGGCCAGGCGCAGGTGCCGATGCCCGGCGGCTGCGACATCGGCCGCCGCCCCATCGACCAGCACATCAAGGGCATGCGCTCGCTGGGCGCGAGGGTCGATACCTCGCACGGCCTGGTCACCGCTACGGCTGACGGCCTCACCGGCGGCGACGTCTTCATGGACATGGTCACCGTCGGCGGCACGATCAACGTCATGCTCGCCGCCGCCTGCGCGCAGGGCACGACGACCATCTACAACGCCGCCAAGGAGCCGCACATCGTCGACCTGGCCAACTTCCTCAACTCGATGGGCTGCCGCGTCAAGGGCGCGGGCACGGACGTCATCCGCGTGCGCGGCGTGCAAAAGCTCGCCAGCCGCCGCCCCTATGCCGTCATCCCCGACCAGATCGAGACGGGCACGCTCATGATCGCCGCCGCCGCGACCCACGGCGACGTCACCATCTGCGGCTGCATCCCCACGCACATGGAGGCCCTGACCGCCAAGCTGCTGGAGATGGGCGCGAAGGTCGACGAGCGCGACGACGCCATCCGCGTGCGCTCCATCGGCGCGCACCGGGCCGTCACCTTCAAGACGCAGGTCTATCCCGGCTTCCCGACCGACCTGCAGCAGCCCATGAGCGCGCTGCTGTGCACAGCGACCGGCACCTCCACCGTCGTGGAGAACATCTTCGAGTCGCGCTTCCGCCATCTCGCCGAGATGGAGCGCATGGGCGCGCGCGTGCGCATCTATGAGCAAACCGCCGTCATCGAGGGCGTGCCGCAGCTGCACGCCGCCGCTGTGGAGGCGACCGATCTGCGCGCCGGCGCGGCGCTCGTCGTCGCGGGCCTCATGGCGCAGGGGACGACCGAAATCAGCAACACCTGCTTTATCGACCGCGGCTATGAGCATCTGGAGACGAAGCTCAGCGGCCTCGGCGCGAAGATCTGGCGGGTGCGGGACTGATGCATCTGTTCACATCGCGCGTTATTGTTCGCAATTTGAAGGATAAACAATACTCAAATGGCATGTTTTCATGCCATTTTTTTCAAATATTGCAGGCAAGACGGCCTTTTTTGCCTTGTCACTCCTTATCTTCTATGTTATAATGACCTTTGGCTGTCCTCCCGCCGAGCGCTGGAACGGCACGCCGGACACGAAGTGCGGATGGCAGAATCCGGACTGAACCTAAGCCAGGAGGGTTACATTTTTATGCCTCTCATGAACGAATACACCAAAGACACCATCAAGGAGTCCATTCTCAACAAGCTGCTTCGCTACTACGGCTGCACCATCGAGGAAGCGACGCCCAAGCAGATCTACGCTGCCGTGGCCTCCACGGTGCGCGACCAGATCATGCTCAAGTGGCGCTTTGAAAAGGAAGCGCGCCGCAGCGAGAAAGCCAAGCGCCTGTATTATCTCTCCATCGAATTCCTGACCGGCCGCTGGCTGCACAACAACCTGCTCAACCTCTGCTCCACCAAGGAGTATGAGGCGGCGTTCAAGGAGCTGGGCCTGACCCTGCGCGGCGTGCTGCACGAGGAGCCGGAACCGGCGCTGGGCAATGGCGGCCTGGGCCGCCTGGCCGCGTGCTTCCTGGATTCGCTGGCGACGCTCAACCTCCCGGCGATGGGCTGCACGATCCGCTATGAGTACGGCCTCTTCCGTCAGCGCATCGTCGACGGCCAGCAGGTCGAGGTCCCGGACGAGTGGCTGACCTACGGCAACTCCTGGGAGATTCCGACCCAGCGCGACGCCGTGACCGTGCGCTTCGGCGGCCAGGTGAGCGAAAACTGGATGGGCGACAAGAACTACGTCTCCCTGCAGAACACTGAGGACGTCATCGCCGTGCCGTACGATCTGCCGATCGTCGGCTATGACAGCGACGTCGTCGACCGCCTGCGCATGTGGAGCGCCGTGCTGCCCAGGAACTTCAACCTCGAAAAATTCTCCGCCGGCGACTACAACGGCTCCACCGAGGAGAGCGATTCCATCGCCGCGCAGATCTCCAAGGTGCTCTATCCGGAGGACAACACCTACAACGGCAAGAAGCTGCGCCTGATGCAGGAGTACTTCCTCGTCAGCGCGACGCTGCAATACGCCATCAAGGACTTCAAGCGCGTCTACGGCACGAACATGGAGGACCTGCCCGAGAAGGTCGCCTTCCACATCAACGACACGCATCCGGCGCTGGTCATTCCGGAGCTCATGCGCATCCTCGTGGACGAGGAGCATCTGCCGTGGGAGACCGCGGAGCGCCTGACCCGCAACACCGTCGCCTACACCAACCACACCATCATGGCCGAGGCCCTGGAGAAGTGGCCGGAGAGCATGATGCGCGAGACCCTGCCCCGCATCTACTCGATCATGCAGGAGCTCAACCGCCGCCTCTGCCAGATGCTGTTTGACCGCTTCCCCGGCGAGTGGGACCGCATCGGCCACATGGCGATTCTCGCCTACGATCAGGCGCACATGGCGAACATGTGCATCGCGTATTCCCACGCGATCAACGGCGTCTCCCAGCTGCACGGCGACATCCTCAAGCGCTCCACGTTTGCGGATTACTACAAGATCATGCCGGAGAAGTTCCTGGCCATCACCAACGGCATCACCCCGCGCCGCTGGCTGATGCTGGCGAACCCGACCCTCTCCGACCTGCTCGACGAGACCATCGGCCAGGGCTGGCGCAAGGACACGATGGAGCTGGAGAAGCTGCTCCCGTTCGCCGACGACGCCGCCTTCGTCGAGAAGTTCGCGAAGATCAAGCATGAGAACAAGGCGCGCTTCAGCCGCTGGATCAACCGCCATCAGGGCCTCGTGCTCGATCCGGACACGATGTACGACGTGCAGGTCAAGCGTCTGCACGAGTACAAGCGCCAGCTGCTCAACGCGCTGCACATCCTCGTGCTCTACAACCGCATCTGCGACGATCCGAACTACACGATGGCGCCGCGCACGTTCATCTTCGGCGCGAAGGCCGCGCCGGGCTACCGCCGCGCCAAGGAGATCATCCACTTCATCAACGTCCTCGCCGCGAAGATTGCGCAGCATCCGCGCGCGAGCAAGATGATCAAGGTCGTCTTCCTGCAGAACTACAACGTCTCCACCGCGGAGATGCTCATGCCGGCCTCCGAGGTCAGCGAGCAGCTCTCCACCGCCTCCAAGGAGGCCAGCGGCACCGGCAACATGAAGTTCATGATGAACGGCGCCGTCACCATCGGCACGCTCGACGGCGCGAACGTCGAAATCGCCGAGCTGGTGGGCGAGGACAACTGCTACATCTTCGGCATGCGCTCCAAGGAGGTCGAGGCGCTCTACGCCGCCGGCACCTATCGTTCCCTCGACATCTACGAGACGAACGCCGAGCTGCGCCGCGCGCTCAACATGCTCTTTGACGGCAGCCTCACGCCGGACAATCCGAAGATGTTCGAGGGCCTCTACCGCGCGCTCGTCTTCTCCGACAACGGCGGCATGGCCGATCCCTACCTCGTGCTCAAGGACTTCGGCTCCTACCAGCAGGCGCAGACCCGCCTGGGCAACGACTACCTCAACCAGAAGGCCTGGACGCGCAAGGAGATCATCAACGTCGCCAAGAGCGGCATCTTCTCCTCCGACCGCACGATCAAGGAATACAACGACCAGATCTGGCATCTGACCCCGCTGACGAAGAAGCACTGAGCCTTCTCCCCGCAGCGCCCAAAACAGCAAAGGCCCCCGAAGGAAGCTCCTTCGGGGGTTTCTCTGTTTTGGGGTTTCGGGGTCCATGCGGCCATCAGAGCTGCACGACGCCCTTGCGGATGATGATGTTGCCGTAGAGCGCCGTTTCGCCGGTCTGCACGACGGCGTAGGCGTTTTTCGCGCGCTCCATGAAGGCGTCATGCTCCATCATGTCAAACTGCGCGGTGGGCAGGTCGGTATCCGCCGCCTCGCGGAAGGCCTGCCAGACCGGCGCGCGGTCGCCGGGGAACATGCCCGCCGGCACCTGCATGACGGCCAGCGGCTTTTCAACAAAGTCGTCCAGCGGGAAGAGCTGCACGATCGCGCGCATGACCTCCGCGCAGCCGTGTCCGTCGCAGCGCACGCAGCGCTTGCCGATCGACGTGCCGGGGAAGTTGCCGTCGGCGAGCACCAGCTCGTCGCCATGGCCCATCTCGGCGATGATCTTGAGCAGCTCCGGGCTCAGAATCGGGGAAATTCCTTTCAGCATGGTTTCTGCCTCACTTTCTCTGCGGAAACGGCCTGTTTCGCGCGCCGCTCCGCCTGTCTGGCACGATTATAGCACGCTTCGCGCGATTCTTCAATCGCAAGGCGGGCAGAGAAAGGTCCGGCCCGGTGCTTTCGCACCGGGCCGGGTTTGCATATCCTGTTTTTGTCCGTTTACGCCGTCTGGACGTACATGTCGACCAGGTCGAGCTTCTCAAAGACCCACTGGCCGAGCTCCTCGTCGTAGCGGAAGCCGTAGCGCTCCACGCGCACCTTGCCATCCACCGTGATCTCCAGATCGACGACGAAGTATTCATACGTCACGCCGCCGACGGTCACCTCGGTCTTCGGGAAGAGCTGCGTCAGCTTCTCCTCGACCTGCGCGCGCTCCTCCTCGCCCATCGCGGCGAAGCGCTCGGTGACCTGTGCCGTCAGCGTCTCCGCCTCGGCAGAGAGCGTCACGTCCATCGACGCGAGCGCCGACTGCACGACATCCTCAAGGCCGATCGACGCGAGCGTCACGAGCATCTGCTCCTGCGCCGGCAGGGTCTTGAGCTGCTCATACTCCGTCTCGCTGAAGACCTCCTGCGCGCCGACGACCTCGACGCTCACCTCGCTGCCCTCGGTCTCCGCCTGGGCGACCGTATCCAGCAGCGTGCTGACCATCTCTGGCGCTGCCGTCGCCACGGGCTCCGGGGTCGTGATGAAATCGATATCCGCGTCCGGCTGCGCCGCGTTCGTCGTTCCGCCATTGCCGCCGCCATTGCCGCCGCTGGGCGCAGCGGTCTGCGCCGGCGCCGGGGTCGCCGTCGGAGCCGGGGTTGCCGTCGGGGTCGCCGTCTTCACGGGCTCGGGCGTCTGCGTCTCCTCAGGTGCGGGCGTCTCCTCAGGTGCATCCGCGAAGCAGTCGGTGCAGTAGCCGTTCTCGAACCAGTGCTCCTGCACTTCCGTGCAGTCCTTGACGTAGGTCTCCGTGTCCCAATTCATCCAGCCGCAGTCCGGGCAGGTATCCACCGTCCAGAGCTCGTAGCTGGTGGTATGCGTCTTGCCGTCGCCGTTGTCCGTCCATACGACGTCATACCAGAGTTCCTCGGGCGCCATCGACGGATGGGTGCAGGTGTTGACGAACTCACAGTAGTCGCAGCGGGCGCCGCCCTCCACGTATTCATGGATGTCGGACCAGGTCTTGACGCCATTTTCCTCCTCGCCGAGCCACTGGCCGCAGTCGCGGCAGACCCGGTCGATCATGGTCATCGCGGTGATCGTGTGCGTCTTGCCGTCGCCATTGTCCGTGATGATCGTGTCGTCGTCGAAGCGCCAGTGGTCGTTCTCCTCGACATGCTCGTGCGGGCAGGTGTTCTTCGCGCCGCAGTGCCAGCAGATGCCCTCGTCCTCCCAGTTATGCGGCTTGTACTCGGTGACGGTTTCGCCCGTCCAGACCATCTCAAACCACTGGCCGCAGTCAAGGCAGTGCTCCCGGGTGCCCCTTTCAAAGGTGACCTTGTGGGTATTGTCGCCGTTGTCCTCATAGACGTGGTCGCGGCCAGATTCCTTGGTCTCCCTGTTCGCGTGCGTGCAGGTGTTCTTGGCGCCGCAGCCCCAGCAGATGCCCTCATTGTCCCAGCTGTGCTTGACGGTTCGGGTCAGGCCGGTCTCCAGAGTTTCCCTCGAGACGTTGGAATAGCAATCCCGGCAATGCACCACTTTGACCGTGTCATAGGTCTCGGTGTGGGTGCCGTCATTATTGTCTTTGTAGGAGCTGGCGACCTCGTAGGTACTCACTTGCGTGTTCTCATGCGGGCAGGTGTTGACCGCGCCGCACGCCCGGCAGTTGCCGTTTTCGTCCCATTCATGGTTTTCAATGCGGGTCGCGCCCAGCTCAGTCCATTCGACATCGCTCAACGGCTGATGGCAGCTCCTGCAGAACTCCTGCTGGCCCTGGTCAAAGCGCATCGTATGCGTGCCGTTTTCGTTGTCGGTATAGGTGATCTCGCCGCCGACGACGGTCTCCACCCTGCGGTTTTCATGCGTACACGGGTTGACCGCGTTACAGGCCCAGCAGGTGCCCTCCGGCGTCCAGCCGTGGTTCTCCGTTCTGGTCAGGCCATTTTCCGTCCACACGACCTCATCATACCAGCCGCAGTCCTCGCAATGCGTCTGATTGCCCACGCTGTAGGTCAGAAGATGCGTACCATCGCCATTATCCTTGGCGCTCTGCTTGCCCTCGATGCCATACTCTGTGTGGGCATGCTCGTGGGTACAGGCGTTCTTCGCGTTGCAGGCCCAGCAGGTGCCCTCCCCCGTCCAGCCGTGGTTCTCCGTTCTGGTCAGGCCATTTTCCGTCCACACGACGTCATCATACCAGCCGCAGTCCTCGCAATGCGTCTGATTGCCCACGCTGTAGGTCAGAAAATGCGTACCATCGCCATTATCCTTGGCGCTCTGCTTGCCCTCGATGCCATACTCCGTGCGGGTATGTTCGTGGGTACAGGCGTTCTTCGCGTTGCAGTCCCAGCAGAAGCCCTCGCTGTTCCAATTGTGGTTCACGGTTTCGGTCGCGATGGCCCCCTCCCAGACCTCACCATAATAGGCGCCGCAGTCCAGGCAGTGCGTCTGGGTACCCTTTTCATAGGTCATCGTATGGGTCTTCCCGTCCCCATTATCCCGATATTCCCAGTTGCGCGAGCATTCAATCGTTTCCGTATGATCGTGGG
>SFHU01000118.1 GCA_004555535.1 Clostridiales bacterium | reverse complement strand
ACCGTGGGGAAATCCTGCGCCGAGATCAGATGCAGGTGCGTCACGCGCGGATCCTCCAGCGCCATGCAGCAGAGGTCGAGCAGCGCGTGCAGATGATACACGCTGCCCCAGTTGACCCTGTAGCGGCGAATCGCGCGCACGTTCTCCATC
Source organism: Clostridiales bacterium (assembly GCA_004555535.1). Classification (GTDB taxonomy): domain Bacteria; phylum Bacillota; class Clostridia; order Christensenellales; family Aristaeellaceae; genus Ventricola. The sequence continues at coordinate 8,365 of SFHU01000118.1, read as the reverse complement.
GCGTCGAGCCGGTCCGTCTGTGCCTGCGTGATATCGCTCTTGCGGTCGACGTGCACGAAGCACAGCGCACGGGTGCTGAGCACGCCCAGCATCCGGGAGAGGCCCTCATAGTCCCTGTACGCCGTGATGATCATCGCCTGCACGTTGTTTCACGCTCCCCTCGCGCGGTGTCCGGTGTTCTTCTGCTGAATCCTTCTTTTGCGAATCGAACCCGTCTCAATCGTAGGCTGCTTTGCAGCCTGCTCTGAGACTCGTTTTTTCCCGATCTCATGGGAGACGTTAGGGCTGCCGCCCTAAAACCTGCCTGAGGGACTTCATCCCTCAGACTCCCTTCTGCGCTTCGCGCCTGTGAAAGCATTTCAGAATGGAATCCGTCTTACAGGATATACCGCTTCATATCGGCCTTTTTGGCATCGCTGCCCAGGTGCTCACGCACGTATTCGCCGTTGATGACGACGTCCACGTCCGGCATGTCGCCGCCCGCGTTGAAGGAGATATCCTCCAGCATCTGCTCAAAGAGCGTGTGCAGCCGGCGCGCGCCGATGTCCTCGCCGCTCTCGTTGGCCTGCTCGGCCGCCTCGGCCAGCGCGTCAAGCGCCGATTCCTCAAAGTGCAGGTGCACATGGTCGACCGCGAGCAGCGCCTCGTACTGGCGCGTGAGCGCGTTGTCCGTCTTGCCAAGGATCGCCTTGAAGTCCTCTCGCGTCAGCGGCTTGAGGTTCACGCGCACGGGAAAGCGGCCCTGCAGCTCGGGAATCAGGTCCGTCACCTTGGCGACATGGAAGGCGCCCGCCGCGATAAAGAGCATGTAGTCCGTCCTGACCACGCCGTATTTCGTGTTGACCGTGCTGCCCTCGACGATGGGAAGGATGTCGCGCTGCACGCCCTCGCGGCTGACGTCCGGGCCGTTGGCGGCGCGCCCGGCGACCTTGTCGATCTCGTCGATGAAGACGATGCCGTCCTGCTCCGCGCGGCGGATGGCCTCCTCGGTCACGGCGTCCATGTCGATGAGCTTGCTCTCCTCCTCGGCGACAAGCACGCGGCGCGCGTCGCTGACCTTCATGCGGCGCATCTTCGTCTTCTTGGGCAGCATGTCGCCCATCACAGAGCCGATGTTAACGCTCGCGCCGTTGATCTCGACGTCCTTGGGCGCGTCCTCGACCTCGATTTCGACCTCCAGATCCTCCAGCTCGCCGCGCATGAGCTGCCCGCGCAGCTCCTCCGCGCGCCGGGCGATCTGCTGGCGCTCGCCCTCGGGCACCGCCGGCTCCTTGGGCTTGTTGCCCAGCAGCACGTCGATCGGGTTGGCCGGCTTGCGGTTCGGATGCAGGATCAGATCGACGATGCGCTCCTCCGCCAGCACGGTCGCGCGCGCCTTGACCTTCTGGCTGGCCTGCTCCTTGCAGATGCGCACGCTCGCCTCGACGAGGTCGCGGATGATGCTCTCCACGTCGCGGCCGACATAGCCGACCTCGGTGAATTTCGTCGCCTCGACCTTGACAAACGGCGCGTCCACCAGCTTCGCCAGCCGGCGCGCGATCTCCGTCTTGCCCACGCCGGTCGGGCCGACCATCAGGATGTTCTTGGGGACGATCTCCTCGCGGATCTCCTCCGGCAGGCGGCTGCGGCGGTAACGGTTGCGCAGCGCCACGGCGACCGCGCGCTTGGCCTCGTCCTGGCCGATGATGTAGCGGTCGAGCTCCCGCACGACCTGTTTGGGTGTCAGTTCCATAGCTTCCCTCTTTTCGCCGTCGCTCACGCGTCCTCGACGATCACGTTGTGGTTGGTGAATACGCAGATATCCGCGGCGATGTGCAGCGCCTTTTCGGCGATCTCGTGCGCGGAAAGGTCGGTGTTCTCCCGCAGCGCGCGCGCCGCCGCCATCGCGTAGTTGCCACCCGAGCCGACCGCCGCGACGCCGTCGTCCGGGACGATGACCTCACCCGTGCCCGAGAGGATCATCAGCGTCTCGCCGCTGGCGACGATGAGCATCGCCTCGAGCTTGCGCATCGCCTTGTCCGCGCGCCACTCCTGCGCCAGCTCGACCGCCGCGCGCTCGAGGTTCCCGCCGTACTGCTCCAGCTTCGCCTCAAAGCGCTCGCTGAGCGCAAAGGCGTCGGAAACCGTTCCGGCAAAGCCCGTGACGACCTTGCCGCCGTAGATGCGGCGGACCTTGTGGGCCGTCGCCTTGAAGATGGTGCTTTCGCCCATCGTCACCTGTCCGTCTCCCGCGACGGCAATCTTTCCGTCCTTCAGAACGGCACAGATCGTTGTGCCCTTGAGTGTCATGGTATCCCTCCGTCCCCGGGGCGCGAAAACGCCCCGCAAGCGTATTATATCATGCCCTGCAATCTTTGTGCAGGCCTGTCTTGGCGGGTCAGCCCGGCAGCCCCGCGTCGAAATCGCAGGCGAGCGGGTTGCTGCGCAGCGCCTCGATGGTGTCAAGCGCCCGCGCGGCGATCGCGCCATAGCGCTCCTGCTTGTTGCGGATGCGCTTTTCATACGGCTCGATCAGCCCGAAGTTGGCGTTCATCGGCTGGAAATCGCCCGTCGCCCCGCTGACATGGTGCGCCAGCGCGCCGATGGCCGTCCTGCGCGTGAAATCAACCGGCGGCAGATCAAGCAGCCTGCGCGCCAGCGAGAGGCCCGCGACTAGGCCGCTCGACGCGCTCTCGACATAGCCCTCCACGCCGGTCATCTGCCCGGCAAAATACAGCCCGGGCCGCGCGATCATCTGATAGGTTTCGTCGAGGAAGCCCGGGGAATGCAGGAAGGTGTTCCTGTGCATCACGCCGTAGCGGAGGAATTCCGCGTGCTCAAGCCCCGGGATCATCGAGAAGACGCGCTTCTGCTCGCCCCACTTGAGCCGCGTCTGGAAGCCGACGAGGTTATACATCGTCCCCTCCCGGTTCTCCGCGCGCAGCTGCACGGCAGCGTAGGGCTCGCGCCCCGTCCTGGGATCGGTCAGCCCGACGGGCTTCATCGGCCCGAAGGCCATGACCATCTCGCCGCGCGAGGCCATGACCTCGATGGGCATGCAGCCCTCAAAGACCTGCGTGCCGTCAAAGCCGTGCACCTCCGCCTTCTCCGCCGTGAGCAGGGCCTGATAGAAGGCCTCGTATTCCTCGCGGTTCATCGGGCAGTTGAGGTAATCGTCCCCGCGCCCGTAGCGCCCCTGGCGGAACACCCGGCTCATGTCAAGCGTTTCGCCCGAGACGATCGGCGCGGCCGCGTCGTAGAAGTTGAGCGTCTCAAGCCCCGGCAGCGCGGCGATCTCCTTCGCGAGGGCGTCGCTGGTCAGCGGGCCGGTCGCCACGACGGCATCCTGCCGCGGCAGCTGCGTCACCTCGCGCCGCACGACCGTGATCAGCGGATGCGTCTCCATCGCCGCGGTCACCTCTTTGGAAAAGGCCTCCCGGTCGACGGCCAGCGCGCCGCCCGCAGGCACGCGCGTCCCGTCCGCGCAGCGCATGATCAGACTGCCGAGCTGGCGCATCTCCTCCTTGAGCAGGCCGACCGCGTTGGTCAGCTGGTCACTGCGCAGCGAATTGGAGCAGACGAGCTCCGCAAAGCCCGCGCTGTGGTGAGCGGGCGTAAATTTTTCCGGTTTCATCTCGATCAGGGTCACGGGGATGCCGCGGATGGCGAGCTGCCACGCGGCCTCGCACCCGGCCAGTCCCGCGCCGATCACGGTTGCCTGTCTCATGCTTCCTCCCGCCGCGCGTTATATCTTCGCGCGGCCTGTTTTTTGCCGGTTTCATTATAACGTCTTTTGCGCCGTGTGTAAAGCGATGCCCGCCTCGCGCGCTGCGCGAAGCGGGCCCATGCTTGCCCTATTCACAGTCAAAAACGGCCTTGCTCTCAAGCCCTTCCGCCCGGCAGCGCTTATTCCTCCTCGTCCGCCGCGGGCGCGGGGAGCTTCTCGCGGCAGGCCTCGTTCGCGCAGAGGTAGTAGTTCTCCTTCTTGCCGCGCTTGAAGACCATGTAGCTGCCGCACTTGGGGCACTTTTCCTTGACGGGCATCTCCCAGGAGACGAAGTCGCACTCCGGATAGCGCTCGCAGCCGTAGAATTTGCGGCCCTTGCGCGAGGTCTTCTCCAGCAGCTTGCCGCCGCACTTGGGGCAGGGCGCCTCGATCTCCACCTGAATCGCCTTCGTGTTGCGGCATTCCGGGAAATTCGGGCAGGCCAGGAAGCGGCCAAAGCGCCCGAGCTTGTAGACCATCATCGCGCCGCACTTGTCGCAGACGACGTCGGAGACCTCGTCCTTGATCTCGACCTTCTCGATCTTCTGTTCCGCGTTTTGGAGCGTCTTTTCAAACGGGCCGTAGAAGCCCGCGAGCACCTGACGCCAGTCGAGCTTGCCCTCCTCGACCTCGTCCAGCTGCGCCTCCATGCCGGCGGTGAACGCGATGTCGACAATGTCGGAGAAATATTCCTTCATCATGTCCGTAATCATCACGCCCAGCTCGGTCGGGAAGAGCTGCTTCTTCTCGCGCATGACGTAGCCGCGCGCGAGGATCGTGGAGATCGTCGGCGCGTAGGTCGACGGCCTGCCGATGCCCTTTTCCTCCAGCGCGCGCACGAGCGAGGCCTCGGTGTAGCGCGGCGGGGCCTGCGTGAAATGCTGCGTGCCCTCGGCGGAGAGCACCTTTGCCTGCGCGCCCTCGGTCACATCCAGCAGCGTCCCGCGCACCTCGTCCTCCTCGGCGGCGTCGTCGCGCCCCTCCTCGTAGACCGCGGTGAAGCCGGGGAACTTCATGTGCTCGCCGCTGGCGCGCAGCACGGCGCCGGAGGCGGAGGAAAGCTCGACCTGCTGCGTCTCATAGACGGCGTCCGCCATCTGGCAGGCGACAAAGCGCAGGTAGATCAGCCTGTAGAGGTTGTACTGGTCGCGCGAGAGCGACGCCTTGATCTCCTCCGGGCGCAGCGCGAGATTGGCCGGACGGATGGCCTCGTGCGCGTCCTGCGCGCTCTTGCGGCCCTTGTAGACGACCGGCTTTTCCGGCACGTAATCCGCGCCGTAGCGCTCCCCGATCATCGCGCGGACGGCCTCGACGGCCTCCTCGGAGAGGCGGACGCTGTCGGTACGGATGTAGGAGATCAGGCCCAGCGTTCCCCGGCCCTCGATGTCGACGCCCTCATAGAGCTGCTGGGCGATCTGCATCGTCTTGGCCGTGGTGAAGCCGAGCTTGCGGCTGGCCTCCTGCTGCAGGTTGGAGGTCGTAAACGGCGGCGCGGGATGCTTGCGGCGCTCGCCGCGCTTCACGCTGGCGATGGAAAAGCCGCCCTGCATGATGCGCGCCTTCGCCGCCTCGGCCGCCTCGCCGCTGGCGATGGCGACGCGCGCGCCATCAAGCGAATGCAGCTTGGCGGTCAGCTTCTGGCCGCAGGCCTCCAGCTCCGCCGTCACATGCCAGTATTCCTCGGGCTCAAAGGTCTCGATCTCCTGCTCGCGGTCGACGATCATGCGCGTGGCGACGGACTGCACGCGGCCCGCGGAGAGGCCCTTGCGGATCTTCACCCACAGCAGCGGGCTGATCTTGTAGCCGACCAGGCGGTCGAGCAGGCGGCGCGCCTGCTGCGCGTCCACCAGCTTCATGTTGATCGTCCGCGGCTCCTTGATGGCGCTCTTGACGGTCTTCTCCGTGATCTCGTTGAACTCGACGCGGCAGGCGCTCTGCGGATCGATGCCCAGGATGGTCGCCAGGTGCCAGGAGATGGCCTCGCCCTCGCGGTCCGGGTCGGTCGCGAGGATGACGGTTTTGGCGCCCTTGGCCTCCTTGCGGATGCGCTCAAGCACCTCGCCACGCCCGCGGATGGTGATATATTTCGGCTCAAAGCCGTTCTCGACGTCCACGCCCAGCTGGGATTTGGGCAGATCGCGGACATGGCCGTTGGAGGCCTCCACCTTGTACGTTCTGCCCAGGAATTTTGAAATGGTGCGCGCCTTGGCAGGCGACTCCACGATCACCAGCTTGTACGCCGGCTTATGACTGCTCAAATCGATTCCTCCGGTTTGGCGGCCCTGCCGCCCTGAATTTCAAACGCAAGAAAGCATACCAGCCCTTCGCGCATCTGTCAAGGGCGGTTTTCAAATTCCGAAGAAGTTTCTTCTATATTATTGCTTTTTATTCGCCCTGCGCGGCGAGCGCGTAGCGCAGGCCGGGCCGGCTTTCAACGTGCCCGTCCATCTCCATCATCGTCAGCAGCGCGCCCAGCTTCTGCGCCTCGATGCCCGTTTTTTCACACAGCGCATCAAAGTCCAGCTCGCCCGCCTGCAGCGCCGTCCACACGGCGCGCCCGTCTGCGTCAAGCCCCTGCGGAATTGCCCTTGGGGCGGTCGTTTCCGCCCCGGCCTCCTCCGCGAGCGCGGCCTCCGCCGCGCGGTCATTCGCTCTGCCGCGCCTTTTCGGAACCGCCTGCGCCGGCTGCCTCTGCGCAGCGGGCTCCATCCGCTGCGGCGGCGCAGGCTCGATGACCAGCGCGCGCAGCACGTCCGCGCCGCGGGTGATCAGGTGCGCGCCCTCCGCGATCAGGCTGTTGGGCAGGCGGGCCGTCGCGCAGTCCACGTTGCCCGGCAGTGCGAAGATCTCGCGGCCCTCCTCCAGCGCCTCGCGCACGGTTCTCTGCGCGCCGCTGCGCTCGCCGCCCTCCGTGACGAGCACGCCCAGGGACATGCCCGCGATAATCCGGTTGCGCTCCAGAAAGGTGTAGCGCCCGGGCGGCGTGCCCGGCGGGTATTCCGTCACGACGCTGCCGCCCCGCGCGAGGATCTCCTCCAGCAGGGGCCGGTTCTCCTCGGGATAGAACCGGTCAAGCGCGCTGCCCAGCACGGCGACCGTCCGCCCCCGCGCGTCCAGCGCGCCCCTGTGTGCCTGCGCATCGATGCCAACGGCCAACCCGGAGACGACGCACACGCCCGAGGCCGCCAGCTCCCGCGCGATGGCCCTCGTCTGCCGCAGGCCGTAGGCGCTCGCCCGGCGCGTGCCGACGACGGCAAAGGGGAACCTGTCCGTCAGATCCGCCTGCCCGAGGCAGAAGAGAAGGTGCGGCGGCCTGTGCGTCCCCAGCAGCCTGGGCGGATAGCCCGCGTCCCCGCGCGCCAGCAGGGAGACACCCTCCCGCGCCAGCGAATGGAGCAGCTCCGGCGCGCGCTCCGCCGTCTGCCGCAGCGCGGCGACGCCCTGCGCGCCCAGCTCGGCGGCGTAGGCCGCCGGTTCATCGACAACCGCCAGCGCGCTGCCCGCGCGCAAAAGCGCGGCCTCGCGCATCTTGTAAAAGAGGCCCTTCGTCATGACCAGCAGCGCCATAGCCTCGGTTTGTGTCATGAGAGAGCCCCCTTCCGTTATCGATCCAGCCAGAGATAGTTCATGAAGCCCGGCACCTGCTTCTCCCAGTCCGCCTCGCAGTGGTGCCCGCCCTGCTGGCAGTAGACGCGCGTGTTCGCGCCGCGGCGCTCCAGCCGCGCAGCGAGCTCCGTGTTGCGGCGCGTCATGTCGTCCCGGCTATCGTTGCGCGGATATTCCTTCGTGCCGCGCCCCTCCTCGGAGCCCCAGGCGAGGTACACCCGCGTGTCCGGGTCGATCTCACAGCTGGCGATATCCTGCGCGAATTCCTCCATGCAGGGCGCAATGGTGCTCGAGAGGCAGGCCGCCTTGGAGAACCAGCGGTTGTAGCGGATGACGGCGTAGAGGCTCATCAGCCCGCCCATGCTCGCCCCGCCGATGGCCGTGCATTCCCTGAAGGGGATCGTCCTGTATTCGCTGTCGATCATCGGCTTGAGCTCCTCAATCATCCAGCGCAGCGTCGCGTCGCCCGTGCCGTCGATCTCGCCCAGGAAGCCCTTGCGGAAGTGATACGGGCAATACTCGACGAGCCGGTTCGCGCCCTCGTGGCTGCACTCGATGCCCACGATGATCATCCTCTTCTCCCAGCCCTGCATGAACTCGAGCAGCCCCCAGCTCTTGCCATAGGTTGCGTCCGAATTGTAGAACAGGTTGTGGCCGTCAAAGAAGTACATCACCGGATAGCGCTCGTTGCTCTGTTCATAATCCTCCGGCAGCCAGATGTGCAGCGTGCGCGTCCGGTTGGCCGGCGTAAAGCATACGTCTCTCTTCAGGGTCAAGATGATCCCCCGCTTTCCTTCATACTGGGCCGCCGCGCGCAGAGGCGGCGCGCCGCCTTTGATTATATCGCGCATGGCAGGAATTGTAAACCGTCCCGGTTTTTGGAAAAAGCACGACAAATCTGCGCACGTGCCTCCCGCCGTTTCAGTTTCTTTGGAGAAGCTCCAAAAAGACAAAAGAAAATGAATTTATCCTAACACGATGTTGCAATTTTGTCCCTTTTTTGATATTCTAGCC
>SFHU01000117.1 GCA_004555535.1 Clostridiales bacterium | reverse complement strand
GGCTTTACTATATTGCATTATTATAGCGGCATGTGATGGAAAAAGCAAGAAAAAAATGCAATTCAATCCAAATAAAAGATTCAAATTTTAAAAAATTCCCGGAATAATAAAAGAAGAAGTGAATAGTTTCAAAGTTTAGTTTTCAGATGTGATCAGGACAGGGCGCTTGGAGGGGAGAGAAGCGCGAAGGAAATTGTGCAGGACGCCGTTTTTCCGCCGTCCGGGGAATAAAAAGGTTAAAAAAGTATCAATCAGATGCCGGCCAGAAGACGGACAGAAAAAAACCTCTCTCCGGCCAGGAGAGAGGGATCAAAGCATGGAAAGCGGACGTTTCTCCCTGGAAAGGGAAGAAGGCATCGGGATCAGCCCTGAATGCGCAGGTGGTGCGGCAGGCCGCGCACGACGGTCTGCGTCACCTCGGACTGGATCAGAGGCAGGGCGTAGTCGATGAAAGGCTGGCGCATGCGCGCGTTGTCGGCGTCGATCCACTCAAGCGGGACGGTCTTTTCCAGGTTGGCGACGCTGTGGATGTCGTGCAGCTCCGTGCCGCAGACGTAGGGGTCCGCGCTCAGGCGCGTGAAGCCGACCATCATGCCGGTCTTCCCGTTAAGGGCGGCGTGGGCCGCGGCGGCGCCGGCCTGGCGCGCCTCGCGCACGTCGGTCAGGCTGGCGATGTGGGAGGCGCAGCGCTGGAGCGTGGAGAGCTCGACGGCGCGCGTCTTCGTCTTCAGGCGGCTGCCCAGCAGGCTGCAGAGCCAGCGTGCCGTGCCGGTCAGGTTCTTGTGTCCGAAGGCGTCGACGCTCAGATCGTCGCCCAGCTCGCAGACGTAGCGCCCGTCCGCGGCGCGGATGCCCTCCGAAACGGCGATGACGAGCGAGGGCGTTTTCCGCTGCAGGGCGTCGATCTGCGCGACAAAGGCCTCCGGGTCAAAGGGCGTCTCGGGCATGCAGATCATCGCCGTGCCCTCGCAGTCCTCGTCCTCCGCCAGCGCGGCGGCGGCGGTCAGCCAGCCGGCGTTGCGGCCCATGATCTCCACGACGGTGACGGACTTGAGGTCGTAGATCGTGCTGTCGCGCACGAGCTCCTTGACCGTCACGCCGATGTACTTGGCGGCGGAGCCATAGCCCGGCGTGTGGTCGGTCATCATCAGGTCGTTGTCAATCGTCTTGGGCACGCCCATGAAGCGGATGTCGCTGCCGATACTGGCGGCGTAATCGCTCAGCTTGAGGATGGTATCCATGCTATCGTTGCCGCCGATGTAGAAGAAATAACCGATATCGTACTGCTTCAGCACCGAAAAGAGCGTCTCATAGGGCGCGGGATCGACGCGGAAGTCGGGCAGCTTGTAGCGGCAGCTTCCAAGATAGGAGGCGGGGGTCCGTTCGAGCAGCTCGAGCGCGAGGGGCGAGGCAAGCCCGGCGTTCAAATCGATCAGCTGGCCCTGCAACAGGCCCTGCACGCCGTGGCGCATGCCGTAGACGGTTTTGACGCCGCGCCTGCGGCAGACGTCAAAGACGCCCGCGAGGCTCGCGTTGATGACGCAGGTCGGACCGCCGCTCTGCCCGACGATGGCGTTGGCTCCCATGTACAATCTCTCCTTTAAATGGCTTTGAATGGAAGTGAAATCAGCATCTGATTATAGCATTTGGGGAAGAGCGGGGCAAGCCCCCGCGGGAAAAACCAACCGGAACAAACCTTACCGCAGCGAGAAGCGCACGGCGACCGCCTTGCCCAGGATGCGCACGCAGCGCGTCTCGTCCTCGCCGCCAATGTCGATGGGGGAAAAGCTCGGGTTGGAGGGGAGCAGCTGCGTGAAGACGACGCTGCCGTCCGGCCCGCGCAGGCGGCGGACATGCTTGAGCGTCAGCTCGTTGTCCAGCGCGACGGCGGCGATTTCGCCGTCCTCGACGTGATCCGTGCTGCGGATGAAGACGATGTCGCCCGAATGGATGCGGTCGCCGGTCATGGAGTCGCCCTCCGCGATCAGCGCGAAGTCGCAGGGCAGGTCGTCCTCGACGCTGACGAAGTCCGTGCCGTCGCCGGGGCTGTAGATCGGCTCACCGCATGCCGCTGCGCCGAGCACGGGAATGCGCCGGCGGCCGCCGACGGCCTGCAGGCCGGGCGGGAGGGGCTCCGCCTCCTCCCCGGAGAGGACGGAGAGCGGAAGGCCGAGCTTTTTGGCGTAGTCGGCCACAACGGAGAGGCGCGGCACGCGCTTCTTCGTCTCATAGCGGCTGAGCACCTGTTTGGTGGTGCCCAGCATGGCGGCGAGCTCATCCTGGGAAAGACCGCGCTCCTTGCGGATTTGGCGCAGAATATCGCCGAATTCCATCTCAATCCCTCCTTGCTGCAAACGGGACGCGCGGCCGGCGGCCGGCAGTCTCTGACAGCTTCATTATACCCGAGTTGGTCGCCAAATGCAACACAAAGAAATTTTCTTCACAAAATTTGTCGCCGAATGGTTGACGAACGTGTGTTCCCGTGCTAGAATGATGACGTCGCCAAACGAGTGACATTCTAGCCCGGAAATGACCCGAAAATGCCATGAAGTGGAGAAAAGAGGCCAGAATTCACGGATTATTCTCATAAAATGGAGGGAAAAATGGAATGATCGGCTTGAATAACGTAAATTGTGGATGATAAAAATCGCCCAAACGAATACTCAATCTCGGGGGAAAGGGGACGGATCATGGAAGCAATCGCAGGAAGGACGGACGAGGCGAACGACAGGCGGATGGAAGAGCTGGAGCGGCGCGTGTTTGAGCTTGAGGAGCGCGCGCGTCAGGCGCTCTCCGGAGACGCGGCGGCGCAGAGCGACAAGGAAAGGGAGCTGCTTGTGCGCTACGGCGAATATGTGGACAAGACGGTCGCGTCCAGGATTCTCGGCGTCACCCGGGTGACGGTATACGCGATGCTTGCCGACGGCAGGATCCTGGGCGCGTGCGAGGGACGGCGGGTGGACGTGCGCAGCATTGCGCGGTATCTGACCAACCGGCAGCCCAGCGCGCGCACGCGCATCCGGCGGGCGGAAAGGCCGCAGGAGAAGCCAAAGGAGAATTTCAAGGAAAACAAAGGAAAGACGGAGGAAAACAGCCATGAATGTGCTTGAAATGTGTCTGATGATCGGCCTGGGCCTGCCTATTGTGGTGCTCAGCTTTGCGTTTGTCGTCTGCGCCGGGGTGATGCAGCTGCGGGAGGAGCAGGCGGCGCAGAAATAATATAGGACGCCCGGGCAGCTGCCCGGGCGTCCTTTGTATGGGAGGGATCCCCCCTTCTGACCGATCAGAGGATGACGCCATTGCTCTCCATGACGCGCTTGTACCAGTAGGCGGAGTCCTTGACGGTGCGCTTCTGCGTCTGATAGTCCACATGGACGAGGCCGAAGCGCTCGTTGTAGCCGGAGGCCCACTCGTAGTTGTCCATCAGTGACCAGGCGAAGTAGCCGCGCGCGTCGACGCCCTCCTCCGCGGCGCGCCTGTAGGCGAGCAGGTAGCGGTGCATGTAGTCCTCGCGGTTGGGATCGTGCACCTTGCCATCCAGCGAGACGGCGTCGTGGCAGGACATGCCGTTCTCCGTGATGAGGAACGGCGTCTTGTAGCGCTCGTAGAGGAACTTCGGGCCCCAGTAGAGCGCATCCGGCGAGACAAACCACTGGATGGCCGTCTTGGGCGCGCCAGCGGGGAAGGGCACGTTCTCCCAGCCGTCCGCATTGTCTGCCGCGCGCACGACGTGGCCGTTGTAGATGTTCTGCGCGTAGTAGTCAAGCGGCTGATGGATGATCTCCAGATCGCGCTCCCAGCCGCGCGGCAGATACCGGCCGAATTTCTGCAGGCCCTGCTCCGGATACGCGCCCAGCAGCGCCGGGTCGCTCCACCAGGAGATGGACCAGCTCCAGTCGTCCGTCACGCCAAAATAGCTGCGGCGGGCGGCCTCGATGTCCGCCTCGCTGTCGCTGGCGGGGATGCAGGGCTCGCCGCAGGGGGCATAGCCCACGCAAGCGCCCGGCGCCAGCTCGCGCAGTGCCTTCACGGCCAGGCCATGCGCCTTGAGCACGTGGTGGCTCATCGGGATCGTACTCGAGTCGGGCAGCAGCAGACCCGGCGCATGGATGCCCTTGACGTAGCCCAGGCCGATGAAGCACTGCGGCTCGTTGAAGGTCAGGAAGTTGTGGACGCGGTCGCCGAACGAGCGGGCGCACAGGGCCACATAGTCCTCAAACCACTTCGGGCTGTCGGGGTTTTCCCAGGCGCCGCGGGCCTGCAGCGCGCTCGGATAGTCCCAGTGGAAGAGCGTCATGAAGGGCGTGATGCCCTGCTCAAGCAGCGTGTCGATCAGTCGGTTGTAAAAGTCGATGCCCTTCTGATTGACAGCGCCGGTGCCCTCGGGCATCAGGCGCGGCCAGGCGACGGAGAAGCGGTAGTTGCGGATGCCGAGCTCGCGCATCAGCGCGGCGTCCTCGGCGAAGCGATGGTAATGGTCGCAGGCGACGTCGCCGGTGTCGCCGTGAAACACCTTGCCGGGCGTGTGGGAGAAGCGGTCCCAGATGCTCTCTCCGCGCCCGTCCTCGCGGGCGGCGCCCTCTACCTGATAGGACGCGGTCGCCGCGCCCCAGATGAAATCCTCGCGAAAGCCCATGGAAAAAACCTCCTGTGCAGTCTGTGGCTCTATGATAGCCGAAAACGGCCCGATGCGCAAGCGGGAGCGCAAAAAAGGAGGCAATGCACCTCCTTTTGCGGCTTATCCCTTGACGCCACCCATCGCGACGCCGGCGACGATGTACTTGGAGAGGAAGAGATAGACGACAATCACCGGCATGATGGCGATGAAGATCATCATGTAGACCTGGCCCAGGTCAAACTTGAGGAAGTCCGCGCTGCGCAGCTGCGCGATAAGGATCGGCAGCGTCTTCTTCTTGCTGCTGGAGATGACCAGCGCGGGGACGAAGTAGTTGTTCCATGCGCCGACGAAGGAGAAGATCGCCTGCACGGCCAGCGCCGGCTTGAGCATCGGCAGCACGATCCGGTTGAACGTGCCAAACTCGCCGGAGCCGTCGATGCGCGCGGCCTCCACGATCTCCATCGGCAGGTTGCTGCGCATGTACTGGATCATGAAGTAGAAGACCGTCGGCGAGGCGATGCTGGGCAGGAAGAGCGCGGCGAGCGTGTCCTCCAGGTTCATCCTCGTGACCAGGCGCAGGAAGCCGAGCGCGGAGACCTGCGTGGGCATCGTCATGATCAGCAGGATGAAGGCCAGAGCCATCTTGCGGAGCTTGAAGTCATAGGCATAGATGCCGTAGGCCGTCAGCGCCGAGAAATAGACCGCCAGCAGCGCCGAGAGCGAGGAGACGGTCAGGCTGTTCGCGAAGCCCGAGAGCACCGGGATGTTGGCGTTGGAGAGCGTGTTTTTGAGGCTCGAGAGGAAGGACCTGCCCGGCAGGAACGAGAAGCCTCGCTGAATCTCAAAGTGCGTCCGCGTGGAGTTGATGATCAGAATGTAGAAGAAGAACAGGCAGAGGAAGCACAGAAGGGCGAGCACGACATAGCTCACGATTCTGCGCGTACGCAGGCTCATGCCCCTGGCGAGCCCGCTGCCTGATTTGCTGCTCATGCGCGTTACCTCCTCTCATCCTTGTCCAGCGTGCGGGTGACCACGACGCACAGCACGGCGCACACCAGGAACAGCACGGTGGACACCGCGCCCGCCAGGCCGTAGTTCTTGCTGTACAGGTGGTTGTTCAGGTACATGATCATCGTCGTGGTGCAGCGGTCCGGGCTGCCCTTGCCGTTGGTGAGGATCTGCGGCACGTCGAACATCTGCAGTCCGCCGATGAGCGAGGTGATCAGCACATAGATGAGGATGGGCTTGATCAGCGGCATCGTGATGCGCCAGAAGGTCTGCGAGGGCGTGCAGCCGTCGATTTCCGCCGCCTCAAAGAGCGATATGTCGATGCCCATGACGGCGGCCATGAGCAGGATGGTCGTATTGCCAAACCACATGAGGAAGTTCATGAGGCCCACGAGGCCGCGCGTTCCGGCGACGCTGGAGAGAAAGCGGAAGGGCTCGCCGAGCAGGCCGGCGGCCATGAGCGCGGTGTTGACCGGCCCGTTGTCGGAGAAGAGCGTGAAGAACAGCATGGCGAACGCGGACGCCATGATCAGGTTGGGCATGTAGATGACGGTCTTGAAGAAGGGCTGGAAGCGGAGCCTGAGGCGCGTATCCGTGAACCGGACGGCCAGAAGCAGGGAGACGACGATCTGCGGAATGAAGCCGATCAGCCACATGATGACCGTGTTTCCGAAGTATCTGGGCAGATCCAGGTCGAGCAGCCTGACGAAATTGGCGAGGCCCACGAAGTTCGGGCCGATCACCTTGAGACCGCTTCTGTAATACTCGAAGAAGCTGTAATAGATCGTGGAGCCGAGCGGAATGAGCTGGAAGAGGATGAATGCCGCGAAGAACGGGAGGATGAAGATATAGCCCCATTTGGTATAGCTGACGGAGCGGTGCTTTGCGGCCTTGGCTGGTGCCTGCATCGATGATCACCTGACCTTTTTGATGAATGAGAAACGGGGACGGGCATCTCAGGGGGACGCTCGCGCCGGGCGAGCGCGTCAGCTTCGTCTTCCTGCTGGGCTACTGCGAGAACCCGGAGGAGGAGAAATTCTCCGCCCCGGGCGTGATCAACAAGGCACCGGCTTATGCGCTGATGGAGCGCTTTGCCTCCGAGGCGCAGTTCGACGCGGCCTTTGATGCGCTGGCGGCCTACTGGGACGGTCTGCTCTCGACCTGCCAGGTGGAGAGCGGAGAGCCTCGCTTTGACCGGATGGTCGGCCTGTGGAACCAGTACCAGTGCATGGTGACGTTCAACATGTCCCGCTCGGCGAGCTACTATGAGTCCGGCATCGGCCGCGGCATGGGCTTCCGCGATTCGACGCAGGATCTGCTCGGCTTTGTCCACCTGATTCCGGAACGCGCGAGGGAGCGCCTGCTGGATATCGCGGCGACGCAGTTCCCGGACGGCAGCGCCTATCATCAGTATCAGCCGCTGACCAAGCGCGGCAGTTTCGACGTCGGCTCCGGCTTCAACGACGATCCGCTCTGGCTGATCTTCGGCGCGGCGGCGTATATCAAGGAGACGGGCGACGTGTCGATCCTCTCGGAGCCGGTGCCCTTTGACAACGACGAGTCCCTCGCGCAGCCGCTGATGGAGCGCCTGCGCCGCTCCTTCCATTATACGCTGGAGCACCTGGGCCCGCACGGCCTGCCGCTGATCGGCCGCGCGGACTGGAACGACTGCCTGAACCTCAACTGCTTCTCGAAGACCCCGGGCGAGAGCTTTCAGACGACGGCGAACTTCGAATCCGGCGTCGCGGAATCGCTCTTCATTGCGGGCATGTTCGTCGGCGTCTGCCCGGACTATGAGGCGCTGTGCCGCCTGTGCGACATGGAGGAGGAGGCCGCGCAGGTTCCAGGCTGGAAGTCGCAGATGGAGCAGGCCGTCCTTGCGCACGGCTGGGATGGCGAGTGGTTCCTGCGCGCCTACGACGCCTTCGGCAACAGGGTCGGCTCGAAGGAATGCGACGAGGGGCAGATCTTCATCGAGCCTCAGGGCTTCCTCGTCATGGCGGGCGTCGGCGTCAGGGAGGGTTATGCGCAGAGGGCGCTCGATTCCGTCCGCGAGCGGCTGCTCAGCGAGCATGGCGTCGCGATCCTGACGCCGCCCTACACGCGCTATCATCTGGAGCTGGGAGAGATCAGCTCCTATCCGCCGGGATACAAGGAGAACGGCGGCATCTTCTGTCACAACAACCCCTGGATCGTGCTGGCGGAGACGGCGCTCGGCCACGGCGGGCACGCCTATGACATCTACACCCGTACCTGCCCGTCGTATATCGCGGATCAGCGGCTGCACCATACGGAGCCGTATGTCTATAGCCAGATGGTCGCCGGGCCGTATGCGCCTCGCTTCGGCCAGGCGAAGAACAGCTGGCTGACCGGCACGGCGGCGTGGACGTTCTATGCGGCGAGCCAGGGCATTCTGGGCGTCAAGCCGGACTACGACGGCCTGCGCGTCGATCCCTGCCTCCCGGCGGAGATGACGGATGTGCGCGTGACACGCAAATTCCGCGGCAGCACGTATCACATTCACATCCTCAACCGCGCGGGCAATGAAAAGGGACGCCTGACGCTCACCCTGGACGGGCGGAGCATGGAGGGTTCGCTGCTCCCGGCGGACGTGACGCCGGCGGAGCACGAGGTGCTGGCCGTGCTGGCGTAATGAGATGATGAAGGAGAGCGTTGATTTGATTCTGAGGTGCTTGCTTATGCGCGAAGCGAAGAAGGAAGTCTGAGGGATGAAATCCCTCGGGCGGGTTTGAGTGGCATCCCCAAACTCCAACAGAGAGCGAGCTTCGGAGCAGGCCGCGAAGCGGCCTGTGATTGAAACGGGGTTGATTAGAGCAGGCGTTGGAAACAATCAAAACCGGCATGATGCCGGTTGCATTTCCGACCAAGTGATGAAAGTCCCGCTGCTTTGCGGTCGAGGCCGGAGCTTTGCAGAGGGACTTTCAGAGT